>JAKIVR010000002.1 GCA_022750455.1 Thermoplasmata archaeon
CTGGTGTGCCGATTGGTGGGGGTGTGGGACGAGGAGCACCGGGAATACCACCTGTATCTGACCAACGTGGGCTCGGATGTATTGACGGCGGAGGAGGTGGCGGCCCTGTATGGCCTGCGCTGGCAGATCGAGACGGTCTGTACAGCTTCACGAAAACAGCCCTCCGTTTCCGTCGAGATGCCCGAGTCAATCTCCTCGCGCGGCCTGCCTCTTCCCTGCAGGGTCGAGGCCTGATCCCTCGGGTCCGCTCGCTGACTGCGCTGCCGGTGGACCCGGCCATTAAAGTAGCGCCAACTTCGAAACAACCTGGTGCGGCCGGCCGACTCCGCGCAGCGCGAGGACCGTCGACGACGAGAGCCGTCTCCCGTCGTGTCATTCCGTCAGGTGCTCGACGCGTACGCCGTCGAGCGACTCCAAGGCGCGTTGCGGATGCTGCTTCCCTCGACTCCCGTGGGAGACTGCCCCCAAGGCCGCGCCATCGAGATTCGGAGGGCGGTTGAGGTGAAGCGATGACCCAACCGACGGCCCTCTACGCCCGCGTCTCCACAGATCGGCAAGAGCACGAGAAGACCATCGACTCTCAGCTCGCGGCGCTCCGGTCCCTCGCCGAGGGCCAGGGGTTCTCCGTAGTCGAGGAGCAGGTCTACCGAGACGAGGGATACAGTGGAGCTCGGCTCGATCGGCCCGGTTTGGATGCGCTGCGCGACGCGGCGGGGGACGGACGGATCGGTACCCTGATGGTCTTCGATCCGGACCGACTGGCGCGGAACTTCGTTCATCAGCAGGTTCTCCTCGAGGAACTGGAGCGGCGGAACGTACGGGTCGTCTTCGCCCAGCGTCCCCTGACGGACCGGCCGGAGGACCGGTTGCTGGCGCAGATGCAGGGAGTCTTCGCCGAGTACGAACGGACCAAGATCCTGGAGAGGACTCGCCGGGGGAGACTCTACAAGGCACGTCTCGGGCTGTTCCTCGGCTGGACCACCGCTCCCTTCGGCTACCGTCTCCTACCCGGACCAAAGGGTTCCGCCCCCCACGTCATCGTGGAAGAGGGGGAGGCTCGGTGGGTCCGGAGCATGTTCCAGTGGGTGGTCGAAGAAGGGCTCTCGATCCGGCAGGTGGCCCGGCGGCTCAACGAGCGGGGCGTGGCGCCCCGCAAAGCCGCATTCTGGAGCTGCAGCACCGTCCGGACGATGATGGTCAACCCGGTCTACACGGGGACGGCCTGCTACAATCGGAGCGAGGCGATCGAACCGAAGCACCGGCGAAGCCGGGACCGGTATCCGCGCCAACCGAAGAGCTTCCACCGACGGCGCCCCTTGGAGGAGTGGATCCACATCCCGGTTCCGGCCCTCGTCTCGGCGGAGATGCAAGCGAGGGCTCTGGCGGAATTCCGGAAGCACCGATGGACCTTCGGTCGACGTCCCCGGTATCCGTACCTGTTGCGCCGGCTCGTGACCTGCGGGGAGTGCGGGCTGAGGATGAACGCGACACTCCAGTTGCCTCGGCGGGGACCTCATCCTCGCGGAGGACGGGAATTCTACCTGTACTACACGTGCAAGGGTACGCACACGTCCCCGGAGGACACGGGTCGGGCTCAGCGATGCCGGGCCAAGCGGGTTCGGGCGGACCGGCTCGATGAAGTGGTATGGGCCTCTCTCTCCGAGTTCCTCCAGAAGCCCGAAGTTCTGCGCCGAGAACTTGCCACACATCTGGAGGACCGGCAGAGCTCCGCCAAGCGAGGAAGCCGAGAGGCGATCCACCTCACCGAGAGGAGACGCCAGATCGAGAGGCAGCGCCAACGCTTGGTCGACGCCTACCAGGCGGGGGCGCTCGACGTGCAAGAGCTACGGCTCCGCAGCGAGCGGATCGAAGCAGAGCGAGCCGAGATCGACCGACAACTGGGGGAACTACGGGCGCTGGGGGAGCAGACGGCCCGCCGAGAAGAGGTTTATCATGGGGTGGCCCGGTTCTGCTCCGAGGTACGGAAGGGTCTGGACCGCCTCACCTTCGAGGAGAAAGTGAAGCTGGTTCGACTCTTGGTCGACCGCGTGGTGACGAAGAAGGGCGAGGTCACCATCGAGCACGTCATCCCACTGACGGGCCGGTTTGTGGGAAAGTGTACAGACGAGCGAGCTGGTGTTCAAGGAACTCAAGTCGCACTACGCCCTCGACCAGTTCCGGACGACGAACGCGCAGGTGGTAGAGGCGCTGATCTGGTCAGCGCTGCTCACGTTGGTGGTCAGCCGCCGACTCCATACGCTGGTGCGGAGGCGGGCTCCCGAGGAGATCCGACCGCGCTACACGCAGCTGCGGTTCGCGGTGAACTTCCGTCGAGGAGCGCGGCATATCCTGAGCGCGATAACTCTACGACCTCGGGCTCTCGAAGGAGAAGGGGAATCACTTCGCCCTGAACATGTATCTCGTCGAGGCATCCCTCGATCCGCACGTCAAGCGGCACCGATTCCGAGAGGAGTGGTCGACGTGAGCGTCGTTAACTTATGCCGGATGGAAGCGCATCATCGAAGAAGCCTCTAAGAATCAATAGGACCCTCCGCGCGGCGTGTCCGCCAAGCAGCCGCTGAAAGTCGACCCGAAGCTCCGCCTAATCATCCTAACCGGGGGCTCGGGCGCGGGAAAGACACAGGTAGCGAACAGGCTAATCGGCCGTCTGGAGAAGCAGTGGCGCCTTGTGCAGCTCGACGGCTACGTTCCGTGGGGTTGGAAGGATCCGGCGGTTCATTCCGCCGGGAAGACTCTTCGATATTTCGTCCACGACGAGGGGCTCCCGGTACTGTTCGATGGAGCGATTGCGGCAGGTCACCTCGCCACTCTCTGCTCGGGATCGGGGCTGTCGTGGCCCTCAACTATTCTCCTTTTAGCTGAAAGTGTAACGCCTCTCCCTCGAGTCAGTCCAGCTCAGGTACCTCAGCTTTCGTCAGGAGAATCTTGAGCGTCCGGGGCTTCCCTGGCGTTCGAGATAGGCAACCACTCGCTTCGAGGCGCAAAATCATCTGATGGACCGAGGGGCCGTAAACTCCCAGGAAGGCGGCGATCTCGTTCTCGGCCGGTGGGATGCGATGCACCTTCGTGTAGTAGTACACGTAGGCGACGAGTTGGCCCTGCTTTCGGGTCAACCGCCGTATCCCCCCCACGGTGCGCCCCTTCACCTGGGGAGAGGGATCTCGGCGTGCTGGACACACCTCGCGAGGAAGTCAGGGTGGCCCTGGAGCCATCGGAGTTCTCGCTCCACGCCCTCTCGGATCTCCTCCTCACTCTTCGGACAGAAGTTGGGAAGACGTTGGTACTTCAGTGCGTTCCAGACCATCTCGTCCGGATTAAGTTCCGGGGCGTAGGCGGGGAACCGACGGGTCTTCAGCCGCTTCCGCATCTCCCACAGGAACGCCTTCACGTCCTTTCGACGGTGGATGGTCCCGTTGTCCCACAGGAGCAGGACCCTCCCGCGCACCTCCTTCAGAAGGTAACGCAGGAACTCGATGACACCACCCCCGTCGAAGTTCTTGTCCGTCTCGCTGAGACGGAAGTAGAGCTGCCCCCTCACTCCCACCGCAGAGATGAGGGAGATCTTCATCCGCTTCCCCTGACGGGTCTGGATCTCTGGGCGTTCCCCCTCGATCCACCATGTCCGACGGACGTTCGGCTCGGACTGGGCGGAGCTCTCGTCGAGGAAGAGGAGAGTGGCCCGGGTTCGACGGGCCTCCGTCACGATCCGGGGCCATTCGATCCTCCTCCAGTGCCGGATGTACTTCTCGTCCCGTTCGAAGGCGCGGGGGACGGGGACCTGGGCCGAGAGCCCCAAGTCCCGGAGGACATGCCACACCCCGGACTCGGTGTACTGCTCTCCGAACTCCGTCGCGATGACCTCCGCCACGCGCTTGAGGGTCCAGAGGTCGGTGGGGTAGCCGTGGGCCAAAGCCCCCTCGAGCAGGATCTCTCGTAGGCGCTTCCGTTGCTTCTCGTCGATCTTCCGCGGCCCGCCGGGGTGGTTCGCCTCTCTCCATGAACGGGGCCCCTGGGTGCGCTGGCGTTTCTCCCAAGCCCAGACCGTCTTGTACGCCACCTCCAAACGCCGAGCGATCTCGGCTTTGGGAACCCCGCGGCGGAGCCACCGGTAGGCGAGACGACGGCGCTCCTCTCGGGCAGAAACCGGGGACACGGGTCTTCGGTGGGAGCGGGGACGACGCCCCCGATGACCCCTTCGGTGAGCCATACCCACCGATAGCCTCAGCTAGATATTACTCTTATCATTCAAAGAGCAGTAAGGTCAGAGTGATCCAGCTCTTGCGAGCGGCGTCGACAGCCCGAGAACGGAGGATGACTGATCCGACTCTTTGGTCGGGATGGGATGAGGACCGGAAGGAGAACGCAATTGCCCAACTCGAAAAACAGGTGCCCGGGACGATTGAAGGAGCCGCAATGATCGATACGGATCCACTCACCGAATCCCAGGTCTTCGAGGCCGTTCTTGCGGCGGTTCTTTCGACCGGACCTCCTCGTTTCCCGTCGAAGAACGCCACCGATTGAGGCGGCCGACCAAACCACCCCCTCGACGAAGCCACGAAGTGTTACACACGGTTTTTGGGCGTCAGCGAGCCGCGAGAACGTTACAGTTCCGCTGAAAGCGAACGCTTAAGTATCGATTTCCGAGATGGCACGTCAGCGTATGACGCTCGTCTGACAAACGCAACTAGAGGCAACAACAATGAAGTCCATCATCCAGGAAGCCATCGCGAAGCACGCCGAAAACCAAGCGCTGGTCGACGACAAGAAGCCGGACGGGCAGAATCCGGCGTACACCAGCGTCGACGATGCCGAGCTGGCGAAGTTGGCGGAGACGCTGAAGGTCAACATCCGGATCGTCGGATGCGGCGGCGGCGGCTCCAACACGGTCAACCGGTGCGTCGACGAGGGGATCCAGGGCGCCGAGATGTGCGCCATCAACACCGACGCGAAGCACCTCCTGACCATCCACGCGCCCCGCAAGATCCTGATCGGTCGCCGGGCCACGAAGGGCCTAGGCGCCGGCGCTCGCCCCGAGGTCGGGGAGGAGGCCGCCCGCGAGAACGAAGAGGAGCTGCGCCAATTCGTTCAGGGCGCTCACATCGTCTTCATCACAGCGGGCATGGGCGGCGGAACCGGTACCGGCTCCGCGCACCTGGTCGCTCGTCTCGCCAAGGAAGCGGGCGCCCTCACGATGGGCGTCGTCACCATCCCGTTCTCCGCGGAAGGTGCCGTGCGCATGGAGCAGGCCCGGGACGGGCTCGAGCGCCTGCGCCGCGTCTGCGACACGACGATCGTCATCCAGAACGACAAGCTGTTGGAGCTCGTTCCCCGGATGCCGCTCGACGCCGCCTTCAAACTGGCCGACGCCGTCCTGATGACGGCGATCAAGGGCATCATCGAGATCGTGACGCGCCCGGGGCTCGTGAACTTGGACTACGCCGACATCCTGACCGTCATGAAGGACGGCGGGGTCGCCCTGATCGGGCTTGGCGAGAGCGAGAGCGCGACGGACCGCGTGACCGAAGCGGTCACCGAAGGTCTGACGTCCCCTCTGCTCGGCAACGTCGAGCTGAAGGACGCGACCGGCGCCTTGGTCCGCGTGATCGGCGGTCCGACAATGACCGTCTCGGAGGCCGAGAAGGCCGCCGCGCTCGTCGGGGCGAAGATCTCCAAGCGGGCCCGCATCATCTGGGGCTGCTCCGTCGAGAACTCTCCGGAGATGGAGAACACCATCAAGGTGCTCCTCATCATCACGGGCGTGCGCGCGACCAGCCTCCTCGGTTCCAAGGGAGGCTACGCAGCCGGTGAGTCCGAGGAAGTCATCGACCTCGTCCGGTAGAACTCGTTCCCGCCCCCGCTACCTCGGCGTCGAGGTGGCGGGGGAACTGATCCCCTCGGGTCGGCTGGAGAGCGGACTCGCCCAACAGCTCGGTCCTGAGCGGCGAGGCCCACCTCCCCGCATGATCCGGCGGGAAGGGTCGCGGGCGATCCTGCGGATTGGCCACGAGGATCTCGGGCTCGCCCGGAACCGATGGAACGGGCCGACGACGCTCGACGGGCGCGCGGTGATCCTCCGGACGACTCGTACCTGGGGAACGCTCCTGAAAGGGAAGCGCTGGATCGGTCCCTCGTCCTCGAATCCTCGCCTCCGGGCACCCCCGCCCGAGGCAGTGGGTTAAATACACCGTCCCGGCGTAGTTACACGAGCCTGGCCTGAGGAGACTCTCTCCGGTGAAGCGACTCCGTACCATCCGTCAACGGCCGAATCGCGCCACCGCGGCGCAGGTCAGCGCTGTCGCCACGATCCTCGGCCTCCTGCTGTTGTCGAGCTTTCTGGGAAATTTCTTCAACACGACCCTTCCCGCCGAGGAGGAGGAGCTGGAGTTCCAGCACGGCGTTCTGATCCAGAACCAGATGGCCGAGCTCCAGGCGACGATCTACAAGGAGGCGTCGAGCCCGCTGCCGTACAACCTCCCCACCCCGATCTCCCTCGGATCCGAGCCATACCCGCCGTTCGGTCTCTCGTCCCCCGGCAGCATCGCTCCCGCGGGCCCGGGGACCTCGGTCAATAGCACCTACACTCTCGTCTCCATCGACGGGAACTCCCCGGACTGGAACTTCGGGTCCCACTGCCTCTCGCCCGCCGGCAGCGGCACCTGTATCACCCCCGGCGTGACCAACAGCTGGAACTCGACCGCCAACGGCACCCGCTTCAACGTGATCATCGCTGCCTCCGCGTCGACGAACGGCCTCTACTACAACATCACCGGCCAGAACGACTCCCTGAACGTGACCTGGCTCGGCGCCACCGCGGGGCGCGTGGAGGTCGTGATCTACGGCTCGAACGACACCGTCAACTTCACCATGAGCGGGCTTGACGCGAACTCCCCGATCCTTCAGTTCCTCTTCTACGGGCAGAACGACACCATCAACAGTTACATCACGACGGTCCACATCGGCGTCGGCGGCACGTCCGACCTCGTCCAGTTCGTCGGAGTTCACGAGCCGCTCTGTCCGCAGCTCAATCTCTCCGGGACCGATCGTCTCGGACACACGAACGTCACCGGACTGAACAGCAATGTGAAGTTCACCGTCTCGTGGTGGAACGCCATCGGACGCACCACCGCCCCCAACACGCTCCCGCTGGCGGGCGGAGGCAGCTCAGTGACGTTCCTCAACAACACCGGATTCATCGCGTGCGCCTTCACCAAGGCGTACCCGGAGAAGTACCTGATCCAGTACGAGTCCGGGATCCTGGTCCACCTCAACAACCGGTACGACCCGCCGACGGACATCGCCTACGATGACGGGGCCGTCATCCTCGCCCACCCCGGCCTCGGCTCGATCCTCCTTGACCAACCGAACTTGTTCGTGCGTCCGATCAATTCGCAGGCGGCCATGATCGTGAACGGGGCCGGTGGCCCGGTCTCGGTGTCCGGGTTCGACGCGAACTTCACCCTCGTCAGCCTCTTCGGGAACTACTCGCAAGAGGTCGGCGTCGGGACGGCCTCGGTGCTCACTCGGGTCATCGACTCCCACACGTACTCGGTCATCAACCTCCCGCCGAAGAACATCTACCTCGCTTCGTTCTGGCTCAACGTCACCACCCCGTACCCGAGCGCCTGGTCCTCGCTCTTCAGCACCTGGCCGGGCGCCGCGATCCCCGGGGGCTTCCACTGCACGACGACCGTCGTGATCGCGGCCCCGTACACCTGCCTCTTGCCGCCCCCGGGAGATTCGGTGACGCTGTCGGGGGAGATGCTCATCTCGGAGCTGAATCTGCAGACCGTCACGGTCGCCGTCTCCATCGCCTGAGTGCTTTACGACAGCATTATCTTTCGACCTGCCTCCCTGTACAGGGTAACGGCGAGTGCCGGTCAACGCAGGGGAACGGATCCGGTTGCGTCGGGCCCTCCTGTCGGTCGACTCCAAGGAGGGGCTGCTGCCGTTCGCCCAAGCTCTCCATCGCCACGGCGTGGAATTGTGGGCGACCCGGGGAACCGCCAAGGTGCTCGAGGCGGGGGGGGTTCCGGTCCGACCCGCGGAGGACCTCACAGGGATCGGTTCGTGGTTCGACGGTCGGTTGAAGACCCTGCACCCCGGCATCTTGGGCGGGATCCTCGCCCCCCCGGGGGAGCCGGCCGACCAGGAGCTCGCGCGCCGGGAGCTGCGCCGGTTCGATCTCGTGGTCGTCAACTTCTACCCGTTCGATCACCTCCCCCCGGACGATCCGGCCGCGGCCGACCGGATCGATCTGATCGACATCGGGGGCCTCACCCTCGCTCGATCGGCGGCGAAGAACCACGCGGCGGTCACCGTCGTGAGCGACCCGTCGGAGTACCCGGGGATCCTCGAGGAGCTCGAGGCCCCCCCGGGCACGATTGGCCCCGCCACGCGACGGCGCCTCGCCGGCGCGGCGTTCGCCCGGGTCGCCGCGTACGACGACGCGATCGCCCGCGCCTTCGCCCGCGAGGCGGCAAGCGGCGAAGGGTTCCCGGACGAGATCGGTTTCCGCCCGAGCCCCGGAGAGCTCCGGTACGGGGAGAACCCTCACCAGTCGGCCCGGACGTACGTCGCCCAGGCGCCGGGCCCGCTCTCCCCCTGGTCGATGAGCCTGAAGCTCGGGGAGGCGCTCTCGTACAACAATCTGCTCGACCTCGACGCCTCGCTCTCCATCGTCGCGGAGTTCCCGACCCCGACGGCCGCCGTGGTCAAGCACGGCAACCCCTCGGGCGTCGCCTCCGGCGAGACGATCCGCGAGGCGCTCGAGCGCGCGCTGGCGTCCGACCGGGTCGCCCGGTACGGCTGTGCCATCGCGGTCAACCGCGAACTCGACGGCGACGACCTCGAAGCCCTGGGGGGCGTCTTCGTCGACCTGCTCGCCGCGCCCGGAATCAACGAGTCAACCCTGGTACGCGCCCGGAAGCGGGCGAAGTTGAAGCTCGTCGTCGCCTCGGCCCCCGCTCCCGATACCCCGCGGTGGGAGGCCCGGACCGCCGCCGGCCACCTGCTCCTTCAGCAGGTCGATCGCCGCCAGCTGGCGCCGGAGGACTTCCGGCTGGTGACGACCGCGAAGGCGACCCCGCACGAATCATGCTCCCTCGATTTCGCCTGGAGGGTCGTCCGACACGCAAAATCGAACGCCATCGTCCTCGCCTCCGGACCCGTGACGGTAGGGATCGGGTCAGGCCAGCCGACCCGCGTGAAGGCGGTGGAGCTGGCGGTCGAGGTCGCTGGGGAACGGGCGAAAGGCTCCGTGCTCGCCTCTGACGCGTTCTTTCCGTTCGCGGACGGGGTCGAGGTGGCGGCGCGAGCTGGAATCCGGGCGATCATCCAGCCGGGAGGTAGCGTGCGGGACGCCGAGGTGATCGCGGCGGCCGAGAAAGCCGGGATTGCGATGTACCTGACCGGCTGGCGTGTGTTCCGGCACTGAGAGTTCGACCCGGAGCCGGGGGCTCTCCGAAGCGAGGGGAGTTCACTTGAAGTCGAAATAGCGCAGCAGCACCGAGCGGAACTCGGTGGGGGCGGTGATGCCGAGCTCCCGACCCTTCTCCCGGCCCTGGTCGACGAACAGGTACGTGGGGATGGAGTGGATCCCGAACGACTGGGAGACCTGGTTCGACTCGTCGACGTTCACCTTGGTGAACTTGACCCGGCCGAGGAACTTCTTGGAGAGGTCGAGCAGGATCGGTTCCGCGACCCGGCACGGGGCGCACCAGTCCGCGTAGAAGTCCACCACCACCGGGAGCTGGGAGTGGATCACCTCCGCTTCGAAGGTGCTGTCCGTCACATGGATCAGCGTGTCATCTGGCATGAAGAGGCCTGACGATTCGAGCGGGCGCCACCCTTTAACACTAGCCATCGTCGGGCACTCGGATGGCGGAGAACCGCCGGCGCGTCTCCGAGGCCCGCCGGTTCGACGCCTCGAACGCTCTCCTCCATTGGTTCGAATCCCACCGTCGGGAGCTCCCGTGGAGGGAGAGCCGCGACCCGTACCGGGTCTGGATCGCCGAAGTTCTCCTGCAACAGACCCGCGTCGCCACCGCGGTCCGGTACTATGATCGGTTCCTCCGGCAGTTCCCCACGGTCCAGGCGCTCGCCCGGGCCTCCGAGGGGCAGGTGCTCAAGGCCTGGGAGGGCGCCGGATACTATGGACGGGCCCGGAACCTCCGCCGGGCGGCCCAGGAGATCGTGCGCCGGCACGGAGGAAAGCTTCCCCAGGACGTGGAGGCACTCGAAGAACTACCGGGGTTCGGCCCGTATACCGCCGCGGCGGTCGGGAGTTTGGCGTTCGGCTTGCCGGTAGCCGCCCTCGAGGCGAACGGGATGCGAGTCCTCTCCCGGTACTTTGGCATCCGGGGGGACGTCACCCTCGCCCCGAACCAACGCCGGCTCCGGTCGGCCTTGCAAGGATGGGTCCACCAGGGTCCGAGCGGGCCAATGAACGAGGCGGTGATGGAGCTCGGCGAGACCGTCTGCGCCCCTCAGAGCCCCCGCTGCCCGGAGTGCCCCCTCGAGCGGGGATGCGTCCTGCGGAGGGAACGCTGGGACCCCCGGAGCGTGCCAGGCCGCCCACGAAAGCCGCCGGTCCCCCGCGTGTCGGCCTCGATCGCGATCATCGACCGCAACGGTCGCTGGTACGTGCAGCGCCGACCGGGGGAGGGTCTGCTCGGCGGCCTCTGGGAGTTCCCGGGGGGGAAGATCCAGCCGGACGAGAGCCCGATCGAAGCCTGCCGTCGGGAGGTCCGGGAGGAGACGGGGTGGACGCCGACACGGCTTCGCCTCCTCGGTACCGTCCAGCACGACTACACCCACCTCCACGTCACGTTGCATGTGTTTGGATCGCGCTGCGCCGCCTCCGCGCCCGGTCCCCGGACCGGTACGGGGCGCCGGTGGGTCGATCCGGCCACGTTCGCCCGACTTCCGATCCCCCGGGCCACGCAAAAAGCCTCCCAACTGATGTCGCACCATTTGTGACAAGATCGGCCCCGGATCCGGAGCTACTACGAGGGGAAAGTCGCGGAGAAATCGTGTTTCGACCGTTGGAACACCGTTCAGGGTCGTCTGCAAAACTATATAGTCGCCCATGCCATGTCTATAATTGGCCTCGGGCTCCGGCGAAACGAAAGGGGCGGCACCGTCCAAAGGCCCCGATCGTGTCGCCGGCGCCTTCCCTTACCCAATTTTTCGAGCGATACCGGTCGGTCGGTTCACCGTCCATTCAGTTCGCAGGGCACTCTCGCTCGACCCGCCGAACGAGCGATCCGGATCGGATCTCCGTCGCCACCCGATCGATCTCCCCGACCATCGCCCGATCCTCCCCGACCGGTGGCACGAGGGCCCGCAACCCCTGGAGCGCCGCCTCGGAGCCGCGACCACCGGATCGGGGTCGGCGGAGCTCGAGGGCCTGGCCGGCGATCATCCACTCGATCGCGACCACCCGGGCGGCGTTCGCTTCGATTCGACGGAGCTTCGCCCCCGCCCACGCCCCTTGGCTGTTGAAATCCTCCTGGTTCGCCGAGGTCGGCAGGCTCATGGCGCTGGCCGGATGCGCGAGGGTGGAGTTCTCCACGACCAACGCCGCCGCGACATAGGGTGGGATCATCCAACCCGACGTCAGCCCCGGCCGGGAGGCGAGGAACGGCGGGAGGCCCCGGTTCGTCGCCGGGTCGACGAGGCGGGCGCTCTGCCGCTCACTGAACGCGGCGAGGTGCTGGATCGCGAGAGCAAGGGTGTCGAGCGCGAGGGCCAGGGGCTGGCCGTGGAAGTTCCCCCCACTCAGAAACTCGTGTCCGTCGACGATGATCGGGTTGTCGCTGACGGCGTTCAGCTCCGCCTCCAAGATCTCGCCCGCGAAGTCGAGGGCGAGTTCTGTCGAGCCGTGGACCTGGGGGGCACACCGAAGAGTGTACGGGTCCTGGGATCGAGGGGACTGGGCAGGGGCGCACAGGGTGCTGCCTTGGAGCCATCGGCGGAGGCGTTGGGCGGAGTGTCGCTGTCCTTCGGCGCCGCGGAGAGCTCCGATCCGGTCGTCCAACGGCTCCAACCCGCCTTCCAAGGCGTCCCACGCCATGGCGGTCCCGACCTCCGCGGAGGCGAGGAGGCACCGACCGTCCGCGACGCCGAGTGCGAGGTAGGCGGTCATCAGCGGCGTCCCGTTGAGCAGGGAGACCCCTTCCTTCTCTGCCAGCTGGAGCGCGGGGAGCTTCGCCGCCGCCAGCACCGCCGCCGCCGGGCGCGGGCTCCCGCCCTCGGGGTCCAGGAACGATCCTTCCCCGAGGAGCGCGAGGGCGAGGTGGGCCATCGGTACGAGGTCGCCCGACGCCCCCACCGAGCCCTGTTCGGGGACCCAGGGGGTGATCTGGCGGTTGAGCATCTCCAGGAGTGCGTCGGCGACGGCTTCCCGGACGCCCGAGTGCCCCCGGGCGAACGTGTTCAGGCGGAGCAGCATCATCCCGCGCACGACCTCCTCCGGGAGGGCGGCGCCGGTCCCGCAGGCGTGGCTGCGGACGAGATTCAGCTGCAGGGCGCGGGCCTCTTCGGCCGGGATCTTCCGGTCGGCGAGCGCTCCGAAGCCGGTGGTGACGCCGTAGATGGTGCGGCCTTCGCGGACCGCGCGGTCGATCGCCTCCCGCGCGCGGCGGATCGCTTCCCGCGCCGGCGGCGTCAGTTGGACGGCGCATCCGTGCCGTACGACGGCGAGGAACTGCTCCAGCGTGAGCGAGGTGCCGTCGATCGGCAGGCTCTCGGTCACGCCATCGTCCTTCGGGTCACGCGGGGGAGCGGAGCGTCGTTCGCGCCGCTCCCCCGCACCGAGCGACCCTCCCGTGCCGTGGACGGTTCAGGCGGTCGGTACGACGAGCTCTCCGCCGGCCTTGCTTCGGGACGGGACCTTCTGGGTCTTCACGTCCTTCGAGGTCCAGAACAGCTCGGCGACGTGGCCGACCTGGGTGAGCAGCTCCTGCGCGTCGGCGACGGCGGTTCCCTGGCGCGCCTTGGAGGCGGCCTTGAGCGCCTTGAAGAACGTCTCGTGCACCTGGGGGAACTTCGTCGCGAGCTCCGCGGTGAAGTAGTCGGCCCAGAGGATGCGCATCTCCTGCTTGCACCGCTCGGCGTGGAGCTCCTTGACCGAGGTGTACCGGGAGATCTGGGCGCTGTACTTCTCCCAGACGTCGGGGGTCGAGGCCGCTGCCGGTTTGGGCAGCTCGGCGATCAACTGGTCCATCCGCAGCACGGTGAGCGCCGAGATCTGGGCCTCGTGAGGGTCATAAATCCCGCAGGGGATATCGCAGTGGGCATACACGGGGAGGGGAGGCCGAATCCCGTCACGTATCCGTCGGAAGACGCCGAGCGGCGAGCGCGCATCGAACATGACCGCGCATACCGTGGGAGCGGCTTAAAGATGCCGGCATCGGCGACCGTCGTCCCGCCGGGCGGGGCGAGCGACGGCGGCCGGCTCGCCCGATGGCTGCGTCGGCTTCGGAGCCGGCGCGTCGAGGTCGTCGAACGCAGCATGGAGCCGACGTTGTTCCCAGGCGATCGGTTGCTGGTGGAGCGCCACCCGTACCGGAACGAGCCTCTCGCCCGGGACCACATCGTGGTCGTGGAGGACCCCGAGCGCGCCCGGAGGTACCTCGTCAAACGGGTCGTCGCGCTCGAAGGGGAGATCCCTCCAGATGCGACCGCGCGGGTCCCGCCGGGACACGTCTGGCTCGCCGGGGATTGGCAGACCGTGAGCCGGGATAGTCGCAACTTCGGCGCCGTATCGACGGAGCGGATCTGGGGGCGGGTCTGGTACCGCTACTATCCCGCCGAGAACGCCGGTCCGATCGGCGGAGTCGCGTTCGTCCCGTCCTAGGCACGCGGCGACCCGCCCGAGGGTCCGTCGGCCGTGAAGTCGACCCAGGTGCCCCGTCCGGCCGCCACGGCCCGGGTGAAGATGTACCTCGCCGCCGCGAGGTCCTCGACGGCGATCCCGACGGACTTGAACAGCGTCACCTCGTCGGGTTGAGTTCGCCCCTCGACCCGTCCGAGCAGCAACTCTCCGAGCTCGCCCCGGATGTGGCTGGAGGTGATGCTCCCTTCCTGGAGCGGGATCCGGTAGTCGTCGGCCTCGGCTTCGGCCGACGTGCGACGGTCCACGTAGAGGCGACTCCGGGCGACGAGGACGGAGTCCAGCTCCCGGCGTCCCGGGACCGCGGCCCCGACCGCATTGATGTGGGTCCCGGGTCGGACCGAGGCTCCGTGCAAGATCGGTGTGGGGGCGCCCGTCGTCGTGCAGATGATGTCGGCCTCTCGCACTGCATCCTCGACGGTAGGAACCGCTCGGATCGCCCCCGCGCCGAGCCCCCGCGCCGTCGCCTCTTGGACCAGCGCGGCGGAGCGCTCGGGCCGTCGATCCCAGATGCGGACCTCCGAGATCGATCGCACGAGCGGGATCGCGGCGAGGTGGGCGGCCGCCTGGGTCCCGGCGCCGAGGATCCCCAGCCGGTGGGCATCCGACCGGGCGAGGAGTCGGGTGGCGAGCGCGCTCACCGCCGCCGTTCGGATCTCCGTGATGGAGGACGCCTCCAGAACGGCGAGAGCCGCCCCGCTCTCGCCGTCGAAGAGAAGCACGGCGCCGGGATGCGTCGGGGAGTCGCTTCCCGGTGCGTGCGGGAAGAGGGTGAACGCCTTCAGACCGATCGACGGCGGATGCGTCAAGAACGACGGCATCACGCAGAGCACCCCGCGATCGCCCGGAGCCGCCAGCACTGAGCGCAGCGGGAGCACCGCGCTTCCCTCCGCCAACGCCCGGAGCGCGCCCGCCATCACCTCGACGGCTTCGTCGGGGGGAAGGAGCTCCCGCACCTCGCGCTCCCCCAAGACCAGGATCCGCACGGCCGCCTCCGGGTCCCGAAGACCTCGGTCCGTTTCTCCTCTCCGCTGCGCCGGTCGCCCCGGAACCAGCCGGGTTCAGAGGGCGTGGCGCACGGCCGTCGCCACGCGCCGGACCGTCGCAAGCGAGATCCCATTGCCCGACGGGAGGCTCAGTCCCTGGTTCCCGAGCCGGTCGGAGATCGGGAACGCCTTCGAGCGGCGCGTCGAGGCCGGGGCGAACGGTTGCCGGTGCATCGGCCAGAAGGCGACCCGAGATCCGATGCCCTGCTTCGCGAGCGCCTCCTGGACCAGTTGGCGCCGGGCCGGCCCCGCGTCGATCAGGATCGTGTTCACCCAGTAGGCGCTCCGGGCCCACGGGGCCTCTCCCTGGAGCGTAACTCCATCGATCCCCCCCAGCACCTCCTCGTACACTTTTCGACACTCGCGGCGGTGGCGGACGAACTGCTTCATCTTGCCGAGCTGGGCCAATCCGACCGCGCACTGGAGGTCCGTGAGCCGGTAGTTGAAACCGACCTCCGTGTGGTGGTAGTTCCGGGAGGCGGAGGCGTACGCGAGCTCTCGGAGGGTTCCCATCCGCTCGGCGAGATCGGTCCGCCGCGTCACGACCATGCCGCCTTCCCCGGTCGTCAGGATCTTGTTCGCGTAGAAGCTGAAACAGCCCATGTCGCCCATCGCGCCGACACGGTGGCCGCGGAACTCGCTCCCGTGCGCCTCGGCGGCGTCCTCGACGATGCCGATGCGGTACTGGCGGCCGAGGCGGGCGAAGCGGTCCATCTCGGCCGGATGGCCGTAGATGTCGACCGGCATGACGGCGCGGGTCCGCGACGTGATCGCCGCTTCCGTCAGATCCGGATCGAGGGCCCAATGGCTCGGGTCGACGTCGACGAAGACCGGCGTCGCGCCGGTGTACAGCACCGCATCCAGGCAGGCGACCATCGTGGCATCGGGGAGGATCACTTCGTCCCCGGGTCCGACGCGGAGCGCGGCGAGCGCGAGGTGCAACGCCGCCGTCCCATTGGTGGTCGCGATGCCGTACTTTCCTCCGGCGTACCGACTGAACTTGGTCTCGAACTCGTCGACGAACGGCCCGTCGGACGTGATCCACCCGCCCCGCACGGCGCGGGCGACCAGCCGGCCTTCCTCGGGGCCGAAGCTCGGCGTGTACACCGGGATTCGGCGTGGGGGAACCCGAGAAGGCATGCGCGGCCGACCGAGTTCCCGTATTAAACTCGGTCGGGGAATTTCCTCCGACACGCAAATGGGAGCGGCGGGGGAACCCGCCGCGGTCCGCCGGAGACGACGCGCGTTCCGGTTGGGAGAGGATGATATGGGAGCGCCCGTTGCTCTCCGCCATGCGTAGTCGAGAGCAGTTCCTGGCGTCCCTGAACGACGGACGAGAGGCGTACTACCGGGGTCAGCGGGTCGATTCCATCGCTGAGCATCCGGTCCTGCGGATCGCGGCCGAGCACGCCGCGAAATTGTACGACGTACCGAGGGAGCTCCGGGACCCGGCGCTCGGCCAGGACGTCAGCGGATACTTCGTTCTCCCCCGGAGCCCGGCCGAACTTCTGGCCCGCCACCGGCTCGTCTACGCGACTACGATGGCCTGTCACGGCGTGTTCAACATCTCCCAGGCGATCGGCAGCGACGCCCTCGCGGCGATGTCGGTCATCGCTCCGAAGATCGACCGAAAGCACGCCACGCCGTACGCCGCTCGCGTCGAGGCGTACCGCCGACGGGTGGCGACCGAGGACCTCACCCTCGCCCTCGCCCAGACCGACATGAAGGGGGACCGCCGTCGCCGTCCCCACGAGCAGCCGGACCCGGACATGTACGTCCACGTCACGGACGTTCGGCCCGAGGGGATCGTCGTCTCGGGCGCGAAGGCGCACACGACCCAGGCGGCCGTCTCCGACGAGATCGTCGTGATCCCGACGCGCGCCATGTCCGAGAAGGACGCCGACTTCGCGGTAGCGTTCGCAGTCCCGGCGGCGACGAAGGGGCTCACGTTCATCGTCCGACCGATCGAGGAGCTCGAGGGGAACGACCAGGCGATCCTCGCCCGGAGCGACTACGAATTCGAGACGATCACCATCTTCGACCAGGTGTTCGTCCCGTGGGAGCGCGTCTTCCTCTGTCGGGAGCATGAGTTCGCGGGGGCGGTCGCGATCGGATTCGCGACGTACCATCGCTTCACCGCCGTCTCGTACCGGGCGGCGACCGCCAACCTCTACCTCGGAACGGCGAGCCTGGTCGCCCGCACGAACGGGATCTCCGAGGCGTCCCATGTGCGGGACAAGATGCTCCGTCTCGTGCTGTACAAGGAGGTGATGCGGATGAGCGCCCTCACGGCGGCCCAGTTCCCGTTGATGGACGAGGGTCAGGCGATCCCGAATCCGCTCTACACGAACATCGGCAAGTTGTACTCGAACCAGAACTTCTCGGGCGTCCTCGAGGCGCTCGTCGATCTCTCCGGGGGGATCCTCGCCACCCTCCCCGCCCGATCGGACTTCGAGAATCCGGTCGAGGGGCCGTACCTCGCGAAGTACCTGGCGGCCGCCGAGGACGGACCGCGTCGGACGGAGGTGCTCCGTCTCGCGAAGGAGCTCGGCGTGAGCAGCTTTGCCGGCTATATGATGGCCCTGATGATCCACGCGGAGGGGTCCGTGGAGGCGAGCAAGATGGCGATCTTGCGCGACTATGATCTCACCGAGGCCGAGACGCTGGTCGAGGGGCTCCTGACCCCGAAGTGATCCCGACGCCGGGCGGCGGCGGAGCTCACTTGGGGGGAGCGACCGGATCCTTGATCTGGGCGAGGAGCCGGTCCCACCCCGCGTACGCGCTCCACCCGCCGTCCACGGTGAGGTTCTCGCCGGTGACGTAGGCGGAGTCGGCCGAGGCGAGGAACAGCGCCACCTTGGCGATCTCTTCGCTCGTCCCGTACCGGCCCATCGGGGTCCGCCCGACGATGTCGGACTCCGCGTAGTCGCCGACGGCCGCATCGTGGACGTCCATGTCGGTCTGGATGTACCCGGGCGAGAGGGTGTTCACGCGGATCCCGTACTGCGCCCACTCGGACGCCAACACCTTGGTGAGCCCCAAGAGGCCGTGCTTGGAGGCACAGTAGGCGGCTCGCTTCGGCAATCCCCCGAGCCCCAGAATCGAGGCGATGTTGAGGATCGATCCGCCGCCTCGCGTCACCATCGACCGGGCGGCGAGCTGCGACATGTAGAACGGGCCGGAGAGGTCGATCCCGAGGGTGCGCTCCCACTCTTTCGGAGTGAGCTCGAGGCTCGGCGCGACCATCGAGATCCCGGCGTTGTTCACGAGGATGTCGACGCCCTGGAACAGATCGATCGAGCGGCCGACGATGCGTTCGCAGTCAGCATACGACCCGACGTCCCCGGGGGCGCCTCCGACCTGTCCGGTCTTCGCGTCGGTGCCGAGGCGTTCGACCGTCGCCTCCACCTCCGCCGGTTTTCGCGAGTTGATCACGACCCGGGCCCCGTGCGCCAAGAAGATCCGGGCGATCTCGTATCCGATCCCCTTGGTGGACCCAGTGACGATCGCGACACGCCCTTCCAGCCTCGGCTCGGTCACCGAAACTCTCCCCGCGTCCGGAGCGCCTTCGCCTTGGCGACCTCCGCGATGCGGGTCTCGGCGAGCCGATCGGCGGCGCGGAACGACGGGATATGTTCCTTCTCGGCGAGATCGAAGACGCGCTGGGTCGTCTCCGAGATGCGGTGGACCTTCGCCAGCGCGCGCTCGTGGAGGTGGGACCCTCCGAACAGACGATCCGAATCGTACACCGCGCCCCCGGCGTTGATGATGTAATCGGGGGCGTACACGATCCCCCGCTTCTCGATCGCTGCGCCGTCGTCCTCGGTCCGAAGCTGATTGTTCGCCGACCCGGCCACCACCTTGCACTGAAGAGCGGGGATCGTCGTCGCGTTGAGGATCCCGCCGAGGGCGCACGGCGAGAAGACGTCCATCGGCGTCTGATAGATGTCCTCGGGAGCGACGACCTTCACCGACCGACCGACCTGGACTGCCGCGACCCGGCTCGCATCCGCGTCGCAGACCACCAGCTTGGCGCCGAGCGTCTCCAACTGCGGCACGATCTCCGAGCCGACAGCGCCCAGGCCCTGGACGCCGACGGTGAGGCCGTTCAGCGAATCGGAGCCGGTCGCGCGGCGCACTGCGACGCGCATGCCGTGGATGACGCCGGTCGCCGTCACCCCGCCGATGGGGCCCGCCCCTCCGAGGTACTGGGGAAGGGTGATCATGAACCGGGTCTCCTTGTGCATATCCTCCATGTCGCGGAGCGTCGTGCCCACATCCTCCCCGGAGTAGTACATCCCGCCGAGCCTCTCGATGAACCGGCCGAGCGACCGGAACAGCGCCTCAGACTTGTCCTTCTTGGGATCCCCGATGATGACGACCTTTCCGCCGCCGAGGTCGACGTTCGCCGCGGCGTACTTGTACGTCATCCCCCGGGCGAGGCGCATCGCATCTTCGGCAGCCTCCCACTCGGAGGCATAGGTCCACATCCGGCAGCCGCCACCGGCCGGGCCTAACGTCGTGTCGTGGATCGCGATGATCGCGCGCAATCCGGTCGACGTGTCATTGCAGAAGACGAGGTTCTCGTAGTCGTAGTGGCGAAGGTAGTCCAGGATCGGGTACGTGGTCGTCGCCATTGCATTCCTAGGCGATTCGTAACGGGGACTTGACTTACTGTTTTCGCGCGACCGACCGGGCCGGGTGAGGGGACTCAGGCGAGAGTCCAGGGAGCACCGACCGGTCGCCGGCCGACCAGCGCCCCCAAGAACTCCCCGGACACGGTTATGGCGCGAGCGCTCCATCGCTCCGCCGATGGGGGGGTACTCCGGCACGCCGCTGGCGAAAAAGCTGGGCTTTCGAGCTGGCGCCCGCGTCGTCCTCCTCGGCGTGCCGCAAGAGGTGAAGGACGAGCTGGCCAACGAATTGGCCCACTGCCGGCGCGTGGAGCGAACGGGGGATGCGATCGATCTCGCCATGATCTTCGCCCCGAGGGCCGCGAGCCTCAACGCCCCATTCGCCCGGTGTTCCCAGCGGCTCGCTCCGGCGGGCATGCTCTGGATCTGTTGGTTGAAGAGGCGCTCCGGCAAGACGACCGACCTGGACGAGGCGACAGTTCGAGCTTACGGATCGAACGCGGGGCTGGTCGACGTCAAGGTCTGCGCGGTGAGCGAGACCTGGTCGGGCTTGAAGTTCGTCGTTCGGCTCCGAGACCGCCCGAATCGGAGGTGAGGGATCATGTCACGAACGTGGACGATCGGTCTAGCGACGATGTCGGCCCTCGCGGATCTGCATCCCGACGACCTCCCGTTGGTCCCGGCGTTCCGCGATATCGGGATCGAGGCTCGTCCAGTGATCTGGAACGGCCCCCCGGGCTCCTGGGACGGACTCGACGTTTGCTTGATCCGGTCGACCTGGGACTACTTTCAGCATCTGCCGGAGTTCCTGGGCTGGCTGCGACAGCTCGCCGCGGCCGGGACCCGGGTGTGGAATCCGATCCCGCTGGTCGAATGGAACAGCGACAAGTCGTACCTGAAGGATCTCGAACGCCAAGGGATCCCGATCGTCCCTACCGTGCTCCCAGGACCGGGCGAATCCCTCGAACAGATCCTCGATCGAGAGGGTTGGGACCGCGCGGTGTTCAAGCCGTCGGTCTCGGGAGGATCGTGGCGGACCCACGCCGTCGAACGTCGCTCCCTCCCGACGATGGAGACGATCTTCCGCGAGCTCCGTGACGAGCGGACGGTCCTCGTCCAACCGTACATGGCGCAGGTGGAGACGACGGGCGAGCGCTCGCTCATCTTTCTCGGCGGGGAGTTCTCTCACGCCGTGCTGCGAGCGGCCTCGCTGGCCCCCGAGGTACCCATCGCCGAGGGCGCGCCGTTCGCTCCTTCCGATGCCGAGCAAGCGTTCGGACGGCGCGTGCTCTCGCTCTTGGAGAGCCCGCCGCTGTACGCCCGCGTCGACTACGTCGCCGATGCGGAGGGAGTCCCTCGGCTCATGGAGCTCGAGCTCATCGAGCCGCGGTTGTTCTTCCCGTCCCACCCGGCAAGCGCCAACCGTCTCGCGGAACTAGTCTGGGGCGAGCTGAGGTAGGCGGCGCCCCCGGGGGGTGCGGACCCCGTCGCGAACCTACTCGCGGATCCCGTCCGGGGTGACCGAGAAGACGGCTTCGCCTTCCGGCAGGTTCGGCGAGTCGATCAGCCGGGCGATGCGCCGTGGAGGCTTCGACTTGCGCAGGTAGATCCGGTAGGTGGAGGCGTGGGCGACGATGTTGCCGCCAATCGGGCGCGTCGGGTCGCCGAACATGATGTCCGGGCGCGCCGAGACCTGGTTCGTCACGATCACCGAGGCGTTGTACATGTCGGCGAAGCGGAGCAGCTCGTGGAGATGCTTGTTCAGGTGCTGCTGCCGCGGAGCGAGCTCGGCCCGGCCCGCGTACTCCGACCGAAAGTGGGCCGTCAGCGAGTCGACGACGATCACGCGGATCGGCTTCACCCGTGCGAGCTCCTGGGCCTTCGCCACGAGGAGCATCTGGTGGCTGGAGTTGAACGCCCGGGCGACGTGGATGTGGCCGAGGGCGACGTCCGGGTCGAGACCCACAGCGGTCGCCATGGAGACGATCCGCTCGGGGCGGAACGTCGACTCGGTATCGATGTAGACGGTCTCACCGGAGAGGCCTCCTTGGTCGACCGGGAGCTGGACGGAGACGGCGAGCTGGTGGGCGATCTGCGTCTTGCCGCTGCCGAACTCGCCCGCGAACTCGGTGATCGCCTGGGTCTCGACGCCGCCGCCGAGCAGCTCGTCGAGAGATTTCGCGTAGGTCGTGATGCGGCCGAGCTTCTTCCGGCGCTCGAGCACGGTGACGCCGCTCTCAAAGCTCCCGACGTCGGCCTCGCGCCGAGCGGAGGCGATGATGTGCTGGGCGATCTGCGTGCCGATCTCGGCCGCCTCGGCGACGTCCCCAGGCGAGGCGACGGCGAGCTCCATCAGATCGGTGAAGCCGGCGTCCCGGAGCTTCTGCGCGGTCGTCGGTCCGACGCCATCGAGGTCCTCGAGGGCGATCTCCTTCTTCGGTTCCGGTTCTGCCGGTCGAGTGGCGGCTTTGGCGGGCACGGTCGACCGAGCCGAGGGGGCGGTATAAGGGTGCGGCCGCGGACGGTAGGTGAAACGCCTACGTCGAGGAGTGATGCGACAGGAACCGCTCGCCGGTGAGGCGCTGGTACACCGTGGTGTACAACCGGCTGACCTCATCGACCAACAGCGGCGGGAGCGGCGGGATCGGCGGCTCCTGGGCGCCGGTGGCCCGCGCCTTGGTCAACTGGTCGAAGTACCCGGTGCTGCGATAGTGTTGCCGGACGAACTCCTTGGAGAACTCCACGTACCGGCCCCGCTCGAACGCCCCCTTGTCCCAGAACCGGTCCTCGTCGGCCGTCCCGAACGTGTCGACGACCATGGGCTGCCCCGCCTCATCGATGGCGAACTCCTTCTTGCCGTCGACGTGGATGAGCCCGCGCGGCTCGATCGCGGTCGCCATGGCGGCGTCGATGGCGAGGATCATCCCCTTGATCTGGTCGATCTGGGACTGGTCGAGGCAGGCGAGGGCGAGCGCCTCGGGCCACTCGAGCGGACGGTCGATCGCCTCGAGCTTGGTGGTGACCTCGAAGTACGGGGCGGGAAGGAGGGCGCCGTACTCGGTCGTGTGTCCGGCCGGGAATCCGATCTGTTCGCTCGTCACGGTCCCGTCCTTGATCCGGTCCCAGAGGGAGCCGGCGACGTAGTAGCGGACGATGAACTCGAGCGGGACGAGGTACCCCTTCGGCTTCGGGCCGAGCGTCGCCGGCTTCGGTACGACCTTGACGCGCTTCACCCGCATGGAGGTCGGGCCAGAGAGGCCGAGGTAGTGGCTGCGGATCCCGAGCTTGCCGCAGACATCGAACCAGTGGGCCGCGGTCCGGGTCAGCGTCTCCCCCTTGAACGGGATCTCGGTCGGGATGTGCTTGTCGAAGACGGAGATGTCGTTCGTGAATCGGAACTCGAGCTCGGTCGGAGAGACCTCCCAGACCTCCTTCACCTTGCCCCGGCGGAGGTACTTGAGCCCCTGACTACCGGCGGCCGGCACGTTCGCTGGCATGGAAGGTCCGACCGCGCCTTCCTTAGTTAAGGTTCGCCGTTCGGCCGTGAGGTCGACGCACCGGCCCGTCCGTACGTCTCCGGAGCGGCCTAGACGCCGCGGGCGTGATGGGCCGTGATCGGCCGGAAGCCGCGCTTGGCGTAGAAGCGCACGGCGATCGCGTTGGAGGTCGGAAACTCCGCCGTCACGATCCCGGCGCCCCGTTCCTTCAGGAGCCGGGTCGTCTCGGCGAGAAGGTACTCCCCGACGCCGTGGCGCCGGTAGAGCGGCAGGAGATAGATGTCGAGGATGACGCCCTCGTGCTCGGGGACGTAGAACGGACGCTCGCGGACCGTCGCACGGACGACGCCGACGATCTTCCCCCGATCGGAGCCGCTCCCCTCGGCCGCCAAGACCACGCTCTGCGGGTTCGCGAGGTCGGCAGCGAGCAACGAGCGTGCGCTCGCGTCCACGTCCGCGCGGACCTTCAGGAGCGGATCGAACTCCTCGTTGAGCCGTTTGAGCCGGACCAACAGCGGGACCAGCTGGTCGAGGTCGGCGGACGTCGCGGCCCGGAGCTGGATCGGCGGGGGCGGCGGCGAGGCCGGGTTCGCGGCGCTTGCAGGGGACGGAGTATCGCTCATGGACGGTGAGTGGAGGCCGGGGGTTCGTCCGGCATCGGGGGGATGAGGCCGGCGTCCCGCAAAGCGGTCGCCAGCTGGCCGGCGCGGTGCATCCGTTCCCGGGCGCGGTTCAGGAACTCGTCGTGGCTCAACCGGTGGCGGGCGACGCCGATCGAGACCGCGGTGTCGGCCACGGCGGCGGCGACGTACGGGAAGATCTCCCGGTCGTCCATCGTCGGGAGGATCCGCTCCGGCCCGAACCCCGGGCCCTGCGCGTGGCGGGCGAGCTCCTTCGCCGCCGCGAGGACGATCTCGTCGGTGATCGTCCGCGCCCGGGAGTCGAGGACGCCGCGGAAGACGGCCGGGAAGATCAGGGAGTTGTTGACCTGGTTCGGGAAATCGCCCCGGCCGGTGGCGACGATCGCGGCACCGGCCTCGCGGGCCGCGGTCGGCCAGATCTCCGGGACCGGATTCGCGAGGGCGAAGACGATCGGCTCCTTCGCCATCGTGCGGATCCAATCCGGGTGGATCGTGTTCGGATCCGGGGTCGAGGCGGCGATGATCACGTCGGCCTCCTCCATCGCATCGGCGAGGGTGCCGCGCCGGCCGCCGCCGTTGGTCTTGAGCGCGAGGCGGTACTTCCACGGATTGCGGACCATCATCTCGTCGAGGTCCTCGCGCTCCCCATCGAGGATCCCCTTGTGGTCGACGACGGTCAACGAGCTCGGCGAGTGGCCGAGGGCCATCAGGAGGCGCGCGGTGACGACGTTCGCCGCGCCCGCGCCCAAGAGGACGGTCCGGGACTCCGACATCGAGCGGCGCGTGATCGTGAGGGCGTTGAGGAGTCCGGCGATCGTGGCCGCGGCCGTGCCGAGCTGGTCATCGTGCCAGACCGGCACCTCGAGCCTCTCCTGGAGCTCCTCGAGGATCTGGAAGCACTTCGGGGAGGCGATGTCCTCGAGGTTGACCCCCCCGATGCCGGGGGCGAGCCGTCGGACCGTCTCGATGATCTCGGCCGGGTCCTGCGTGGCGATCGGGAGCGGGATCGCGTCGACCCCGCCGAGGTACTTGAACAACAGCGCCTTCCCTTCCATGACGGGCAGGGCGGCGTGGGGTCCGACGTTGCCGAGCCCGAGCACGCGGCTTCCGTCGGTGACGATCGCGACCGTGTTCCACCGGCCGGTCAGGTCGAAGGAGCGCTCGGCGTCCGCCTGGATCGCCTTCGAGACCGCGGCGATGCCGGGCGTGTACC
Organism: Thermoplasmata archaeon; assembly: GCA_022750455.1. Classification (GTDB taxonomy): domain Archaea; phylum Thermoplasmatota; class Thermoplasmata; order Lutacidiplasmatales; family UBA184; genus JAKIVR01. The sequence goes on from JAKIVR010000002.1 coordinate 24,947, forward strand.
ACACGGAGAAGTCCGCGAGGGAGCGGACCGGGACCTTGGGGACCGTCTCGATCTTTCCTTGATAGAACGCCGCGAGCTCCACGGCCCGCTTTCCGAGGTGCGCCGTCTGCTCCGGCTCATCCTCGGAGACGGGAGGAATCTTCTTCGCCCCCGCCTGAGGCGGCAGCGGATCGTCCGTGGGAGGAGGTTCGGCCTGTACCATGCGGTCCTCTCCACCGAGAACGAGCCGTCGTATCTCAACCTTACATATCGGGTCGGGTCGGACGACAGTTGACGATACTCGACGACGGACACGATCGCCTGGGTGTCGGGCGGGACCGGGGCACCGGGGATTCTAAGGGTCCCGCGTTCCCCGACCGAAGGATCGAGCCGTTCGTCCCGATACGGGGCGCAGCCGAGGTGCATACTGTCACGGGACGCCCGCAAGAAACGTACGTATGCGCATGTTTTAATCCCCCACCCCTATCTCCCTCCGAATGACACCACCGCTTCGATTCTCCCTCTCCGGGGATGAATCAGCCCGCCTCCACGCCTGGTCGACCGACCCGGCGAACTCCCCGCGGAGCCGCACCCGCGCCCGCATCGTCCTCTTGGCGGCGCACGGCCACAGTGCGGCGAAGATCGCCCGCACGTTGGGGATACGCACCGAGACCGCCACCCTCTGGATCGCGCGTTTCTCGATGCATCGGATCGACGGGTTGACGAAGGAGGCCCCCCGACCCCGCGGAAGCCAGGCGGCCGACGCGACGATCCGCGAGCGCATCCTTCGGACGACGCACGAGACGCGACCGCCGGACCCGCGCGGCTGGACCACCCGCTCCCTCGCCCGGTACCTTGGCGTCAGCCACATGCGCGTCCATCGCGTCTGGGCGACCCACGGCGTCGGCGAGATCCCTCCCGCCCCACCGGTCGGAATGCCGGGGGCCGGGTACGTCCCGTTCGTCGACGTCGCCGGACTGTTCCTCGAACCGCCGCACCGGGCCGCGGTGTTCGCCGTCGGGGTGCGATGGGACTCGTCGGTCTCCGCAACCCCCGTCCTCGCGCCGTCGTTGCCCGCGGCCCGCTCCGGCGCGTTCTGGACCCGACCGAGCTCCGTCGGCCCGGAGGCGCTCCTCCGGGCCCTCGAGTCTCCGGCCGACGCCCCTCGCGGAATGCCCGGACGTTCCAGCTCAGATCTCCTGATCTTTCTCCGACGGCTCGAGGAGCAGAGCCCTCCGTCGGTCCAGCTCCACGTCGTCGTCGAGGCGTTGGGCCCGACAGGCGCCCGGGCCCTTCGGAACTGGGCGGAGCGCAAAGTGCGGTTCCACCTGACGGAGGTCGCCTCCGGCGAGACGCTCGCCGGCCAGTGCCGCACGTTCCTGCAACCGTGGCAAACGACCCGTCTCCATCGGGGGAGCTTTGCCCACGCGGTCCGAGCGCTCGAAGTGGTCGGGGGACGGCCCGGAGCCTCGGGACCAAGCTCTCGGGCATTCCTCTGGATGCCGCTCACCGAGCCGTTGCTGCCGATGGACCGGTACGCGATGACCCCCGCCCCGACCGAGCCCGCTCTCCCCGAGCCGTGGCTCCACCCGCCCCTCCCCGGGGCGTTCCGGAGCGGCGCCGCGCCCACCGACCCGACCCGAAGGCCTCCCCACCCCACGGCCGGTCCGCGTCCGGACTAAGGCGCTCCCTCGTCCCGGACGGTCCCGGCCCCGTGGAGAAATACGCGTTACGGAAACGAGCATTTTAATACCGGACCTCAATCGAAGAGGTGCCCGAACGGGCACACTTGAGCGTGAAATCAGAATGGTAGCGAAGGCATTGTGGGTCTCTATGTTGGTCTTGGGAGTCTTGGCCGTGTCGGGTCTCGGCTTCGCGGCGTTCACCGCGCAGTCGAACGTCACGATCACCGGCACCGGCGGAACTCTCTCTCTCGCGGTCACGAACTGGAGCACGGAGACCAGCCAGTCGTACGTCGGCTGCTGGGGCTGGACCTCCGGCTCGAACCTCTCGATCGAGGCGGCCCCTCTCGCACCGGGCGACTGGTGCGAGGTGTTCGCCAACATCACCAACGCCGGGAACGTCCCGGCCACGGTCACCGCGTGGACCTCCCTCGCGCCGGGCTCGTGCTTTGACTGGGTCGTGATCTCGCCCTCGGAGAGCGGCTCCTCGACGGTCGCGCCGGGCGCCTCGATCCAGTTCCAGGGCGCGCTCGGCCTCAGCTCGGAGGCCGGCAACTCCTGCCAGGGCGCGGTCGGTAACCTGGTCGTGAACTTCGACGCGAGCGCCTCGACGAGCGACGCTGGGGCGCCCGCGGGCCTCTAGACCGGAGGCGACGCCCCCCCCCACGCCAACCTTTTCCTCCTCTTTCTTCCACTCCTTCGAGGATCATGTCGGTCGTCCGATCGCTCCGGCCGGTCCCGGCGGCGGGCGGTCACGAACGCGTGTCGCGCGCCGGGACCGGTAGGCGTTCGTGATCGACGTTCCGGGGATCTTCGCCCTCGTCGCGGGGATCGCCGCGCTCGGCATGCTACCGTGGCTCGTCCGCGGATGGCGGTGGGTCTGGTCGGCGGGGATCATGGCGGTCCTGCTCGCGTGGCTGTATGACGGAGTCAGCCCGGACGCGGTCGGCTGGTGGTTCCCGCTCGCCTTCGGGCTGTTCGCCGCGGCGCCCCTCGGCGTGTACTATCTCTGGGTCCGATACGGGGAGCGCTCCGAACCGGCCCGGTTCGGATTCTGGATCCCGGAGGACCGGGCCGCCGGGCTGCTCGCCCTCTCGGCGGCGTTCGTCGGGATCTTCCTGGTGCTCACCCTCGAGCCCGGGTTCCTGCTCGGGTTCAGCCTTCCCCCACTCCCGGACCCGTACGACTTCGGGCTGTACCTCCTGATCCTCCCGGTCCTCGCGCTCGGCCAAGAGGCGATCTTCCGGGGCTACGTGCTCATCCGGCTCGCGGACACCGTCTCCTTCCGCGCCGGCCTGTTCGCGTCGGCGATCCTGTTCGGCCTGACACAGTTCAACCCGTTCGTGATCCAGGAGATCTCGAGGTCGCAGCTCATCGCCGTGATCTTCGGCGGATTCATCACGAGCGTCGCCCTCGGCCTCTTCCTCGGCTTTTACTGCTACAAGTCGAGCTGGAGCCTGCTCGGCACGTGGAGCTTCCGCACCGGGATCCTCTGGTTCACCTTCCTCACGCCGGTCGTCATCGCGAACCTCGCGTGGGAGTACTCGTTCATCTTCGCGCTGATCGCCATCGTCGGCATGCTGATCGTGGCGTACGCGGGGCTGCGCGAACCGCGGTACCAGGCACGCCACTACCTCGAGGAGCCGCTCAACCCCCGTCGGGGGACGCTCGCCGCGGCCGCCCGCACCCGACAGCAGATCTACGTGAGCGCGGCGCTCGTCGCCGCGGTCCTCGTGGTGCTCGCCTTCGCGGCCCCGATCGCGGCCGAGACGGAGCGGGCGCCCGTGCGGGTCCTCGCGATCGCCTCCGGCAGCATGGTGCCGACGTTGAACCGGGGCGACCTCGTGTTCCTGACCCGGGTCACGTCGCCGGACCAGCTCCAGGTCGGCGACATCGCGGCGTACAATGCGCCGTACCTCAGTACCGAAGGTCCGGTCGTCCATCGGATCATCGCGATCCACTACAACGGGAGCACGCCGATCTACACGTTCAAGGGGGACCACAATCCGAGCCCCGATCCGAGGCCCGTGCAGTTTTACCAAATCGAGGGTAAGTTCGTCGGGAGCGTTCCGCTGGTGGGTTACCTCGTGCTGAGCCCGGCGCTGGCGATCGCGCTCATCCTGGTCCTCGCGCTCGTCTCCTTGTACCGTTCGACGTCCGAGCCGGGGCGTCGCCCGCGACCGCGGCTACCGCTGCGGGAGAACCCGATATGAGGTTGACCACCGTCGTCTTGGTGGCGCTCGTGCTCGGAGCGATCGTGGCCGGGTACGCCCTCGTCTCGGCCGAGACCGCCGCTCCGCCGGGCAGCTCCACGCACGACGTCGTCAGCTACCAGGGGTCGGCGGCGTTCAACTACGAAGCGACGATCCGCCCGAACGCGCTGCAACCGAACGGCTCCGTGCTCGGTCCGGGCGAAGGTCCGCTGTTCGCGACCGAGATGACGAACGTGAACCTCTCCGTCTCCTACACGATGCAGGCGGCGCCGTCCGCCACCGTCGAGCTCTCCGGAGGGTTCGACCTCATCGCCAGCGGCGGTGGGGTATGGAACTACACGCTCAACGACTCGTTCCCCCACGTCCGTCCCGTATCGGAGGAGGGCTCCGCGACGTTGAACGAGAGCACCGAGGTCAACGTCGCGAAGGTGCTGGCGTTCTTCGTCCAGGTCCAGAACCAGACGAACTACGAGCCGGTCAACGAGACGCTCCAGTTCGTGCCCGTGGTGTTCGCGACGATCGTCGGCGGGGGTCTCTCGACCGAGATCGTTCCGAAGTCGGTGTTGACGTTCAGTCTGGAGAGCGGGCAGTGGGTCCCAACCTCGAACGTCGGCGCCTCGTCCGGGGCCTTGACGACCACGAGCCCGAGCTCGGGCCCGAACAACGGCGAGGACGTAGAGATCGCGCTCGGAGCCCTGCTCCTCGTGCTCGCCGCGATTGGGGTCGTCGGCTACCTCGAATTCCGCGCCGTCCAACGCTCGCGGCGAGAGATCGATGTCGCCCGGCAGCTGAGGCAGTTCACCACCCCGTACAAGGACGCGATCGCCGACACGGCGACCCCTCCAAGGAACGAGAACGTCGTGTCGATGTACGACTGGGAGGACCTGGTGCACGTTGCGGACATGCTGGGGAAGCCGATCCTGCAGTTCCGCTACCACCGCCCGGACGACACCCGCCACTTCTTCTACGTCCTCGATGGCAGCGTCCAGTACGTCTACCTGGTGCCGGTGGACGGTCGTTCGGAGGAAGGCAAAGCCCCGTACGATACGCGCCCCACGTAGCCGGCTGGGACGTGGCCGCCGTCCGAACGATCGGGGGCTCGACTTACGAAGGGGGGGACATCGGCAGGGACTGGAGATCCTCCGCGAACCGACGTATCAGCCGGGCCAGGTCGCGTCGATCGCGCGCACTCCAGCGCGCGAACAGCACGGTCGCCATTCGATCCCGGGCGGCGTCGAGCGCGTCGGTCATCCTCCGGCCCTTGGCGGTGATCTCGACCTCACGCACTCGGCGGTCCGTCGTCGAGGGATGTCGGCCGATCAGGCCGAGCTCCCCGAGCTTGGAGATCTGTCGGCTGACCGTGGTATGGTCCCGACCGACGAGATTCGCCAGTTCGACGACGGCGAGCGGGCCGTTCCGTTCGACCGCGATCAGCACCGGGAACAGGGCCCGATCGAGGTCCACGCCGGCCTCGCGAAGCAGCGCCCGGTCCCGCTGCGGCCGGTTCAGGACGGCCATCAGGTCGACCAGGGCGTGGTGCAGCGGGCGAACGTCCCGGCTCATGACGGCATGTCCCTAGACAGCAGGGAATTATATGCGTGTATAATACACATAACGATGAACAGGGATCCGACATGAAGGCGGCCCTCGTCGTGGCGGCGGGCAAGACACCGATCTATGGAGATTTTCCCGATCCGGTGCCGGCCCCGGGGGACGTCTCGGTCACCGTCCGCGCCGCCGCGCTCAGTAACCTGGTCCGAAGCCGGGCCTCGGGGACGCACTACAGCTCGTCCGGTCAGCTCCCGTTCGTAGCGGGGGTCGATGGAGTGGGCCGCCTCGACGATGGTCGGCGGGTGTACTTCCTCCTCCCGCGAGCTCCGTTCGGAAGCATGTCGGAAAGGACGGTGGTTCCCCCCTCCCACTGCCTCCCGCTCCCGGACGACCTGGATGATGTCACTGCTGCGGCGATCGGCAATCCCGGCATGTCGGCGTGGGCGGCGTTCACGGAGCGAGCCCATCTCCAGGTCGGCGAAGCCGTCCTGGTGAACGGGGCGACCGGGACCGCCGGCCGACTCGCCGTTCAGATCGCCAAGTCCCTCGGCGCCCGAAAGGTGGTGGCGACCGGCCGAAATGTCGAGGCCCTGCAGTCGCTGAGGGGCTGGGGGGCGGATGTGACCATCCCGCTCGGAGAGACCGGCCACGCGTTCGAAGAGGCCGTACAGGATCAGTTCCGCGACGGGGGGATCGACGTCGTGATCGATTACCTCTGGGGTCCGAGCGCCGAACGGATCATCGCGGCGGGGGCCCAGGCCGGCCCCGAGTCGGTCCCGATCCGGTTCGTGCAGGTCGGTGCGATGAGCGCGCCGACCCGGGTGCTTCCCAGTGCGGCCCTTCGTTCCTCCGCCCTCACTCTCCTGGGGAGCGGGATCAGCAGCATTCCAATGGATCGCCTCGTGAGGTCGATCGGCGACATGTTGCACGCCGCCGTCCCCGGCCATTTCCAGATCGCGACGAAGACGTTCCCGCTCTCCGCGGTGGAACACGTGTGGGCGACCGAGGGGAATCAGCCGCGCACCGTCTTTCTGATCCCCTGAGCCCACCGCCGGGCGAACTCGCGTCGGCCGGGGGGGCGGCACGCCCTCGGGGTCCCTCCCCGGGCGACACCCGCCCGCTCCCACCGTCGAAACCATCGAGGGGACCGAATGTCGTTGGGACCGACCCGGCTCACCCTCTAAGTACTCGGGCTGAGTGGACCGCGCCGTGCCCGACCCGACCCCCAAGTGGCCCCTCCGGGCCCTCCGCCTCCTCCTGCCGATCCTCGGCCTCGCGCTCGCAGCCCAGTACCTTGCCGGATTGTGGACGAGCGCGTACGCGCCGGCGGCGGGGTTCACGAGTTCGAGTGCGATGTCGTTCCAGCCGCTGCAAGTGCACTACGCCCTCGGCGTCCTTCTCGGCCTCGGCACCCTCGCGCTCGTCGTGGTCGCGGCGTTCACGCGCCGCATCCCCTACCTCATCCTCTCCATCGTCGCGCTCCTCGGGGTCGGGGCGGCCGGGATCTTCGGAGAGCTGTTCGTCCGTTCCACCCCGAACGACCCCGCCTACTCCGTGCTGATGGGGATTGCATTCCTGGTGGCGTTCTGGGCGCTCATGCTGCTCGCCATCCTCACGATCATGGGCCGCCGGATGGTCCCGTTGCTGCCGGCCGCCACCCCCGCGGCTTGATCCCCCGCGTCGTGCGCCATCGGCGCCGAACGAACCAATGTGGGAGCCGTTCCGGCGCCTGTCGCCGGCTACATAGGGCGTCCGCCGTATTGACTCCGCGATGGCCACGGCGCCGCCCCCTCACCCGTACCTGCACACGCCCACCCCCGAGAGCGTGCCGGCGATCTCTCCGGCGGAGCTGGTCGTCGCGCGCGAGGGCCCGGCCCCGCCGGTCGTCGTCGACCTCCGCGCCGCGCGGGAACGGCGCCTCGCCCGCCTCCCCGGGGACCTCTCGATCCCGCTGTCGGAGCTTCCGTCCCGATGGGCCGAGGTACCGGCGGACCGCCCCGTGGTCGTCTACTGCCAGTTCGGCGGGACCGCGCGCCGGGGGGCCCAGTTCCTCCGGGAGCACGGCCTCGCTCACGTCGCCCTGCTCGAAGGCGGCCTCGACGAGTACTCCCGGATCGTGGACCCGACGATCGCCCGGTACTCTCCCGGCGGCGAGACGGACGGCTGGGTGCTCCAGCAGTTCCCGCGACCGGAGACGGGCTGCCTCGCGTACCTCGTCGGGGATCTCGCGTCGGGGGAGGCCGCGGTCCTCGATCCCGGGATCGACCCGGCCCCGTACCTCGCGGCGGTCGAATCCCTCGGCCTGAAGCTCCGCTCCATCGTCGAAACGCACACCCACGCGGACCACCTCGCCGGCCACGCGGCGTTGCACGAACGGACCGGGGCCGCGATCGTGGTCAGCCACCGCTCCCCCGCCCAGTACCCTCACCGCCTCCTGACGGAGGGCGACAGCGTCGAGGTCGGGAACCAGGCGCTCATGGCGTGGGAGACCCCGGGCCACACGAGCGACCACCTGACGCTTCGCCTCCACGACAAGGCGTTCACCGGCGACACGCTGCTCATCGGCTCGTGTGGCCGGACGGATCTCGGCGACGGCTCCCCACGGCAGCTCTGGGAGAGCCTCACCACCAAGCTCCTGACTCTCCCGGACGACACCGAGATCTTCCCCGCCCACTACGGCTCCCGGCACTCCCTGCCGGACCGGTACGTGTCGACCGTCGGTTTCGAACGGGCCACGAACGAAGCGCTCCGCCAGCCCGACTGGCCGTCGTTCGAGAAGTATATGACCGAAGGCTGGCCTCCCAAACCGTCGTCGTTCGACGAGATCGTGCGGCGGAATCTGAGCGCGTAGGCCGCCCGGCCGCCGATTGTCCCCCACGCAAGGGGATTTCGTCGGGAGTCGTCAGCGACATGGTTAAGGCCCGAACCTTGGTCGATGCTCCCCCATGGACGTGGCGACGCAACTGACCGGATCCTTCCCCCGACCGGAGTCGGTGGTCACGGCGACCCGCGACCTCGACCGCGGCCGCACGACCCCCGAAGCGACCGACGCCGCGTTCCGCAAGGCCGAGTGGGAGGTCGCCGCCATCGAGCAGATGCTCGGGCTCGAACCGCGCACCGGAGGCTACCTCACCTGGGCCGACATCTTCCGGCCGATCTCCGCCGGCTGGGGAGGCTTCTCCGTCGGACCGATCACCCGCTGGTTCGCCACGAACACGTTCTTCCGGCAGCCGGTGCTGCACCATCCGCCCGAGCGGAAGCCGGGCGCCATCGCGGCCGTCCTACCCGCCGCCCGGGGCACGGCTCCGGCCTCCCAGGCGAAGGTGATCCTGCCCGGTCCGTACACGCTCGCCTGCCTGTTGGACAACAAATCCGGCGAGACGCTCGAAGCGCTCGCCTACCGGCTCGGCCGGCTCCTCGCGGACGAGGTGAAGGATCTCCACGGCCTCGGATACCGGACGTTCCAGTTCCAAGAGCCGAACCTCGTCGTCCATCCGCCGGCCGGACCGCTCGCCGAGAGCGTCGTGACCGGGTACGAGGCGATCTCGAGCGCCTCGCACGGCTCCGCCGTGTGGATCTGGACGTTCTTTGCCGATGCCGGCCCGGCGTGGCCACTCCTCGCCCGATTGCCGGTGTCGGGCGTCGGGATCGATCTCGCGGAGACGGAGCCGAGCTCGTTCCGACCGTTGGGCGCGGGGCAGGCGCTCGGTCTTGGCTGCGTCGACCCGACGACGACACTCCCGGAGGACCCGGCCGAGGTCGTCCGGCTCGTGCTGGAGGCCGAGAAGCGGGTGCACCCGACCCACGTGATGCTCGGACCCGGCGGCCCGCTCGACCTGCTCCCCTGGGAGCCGGCGCAGCGAAAGCTCGAGGTGCTCCCCGCCGCGCGCAAGCTGCTCGCCTCGCATCCGGAGCGGAAGGCATGACGAAGAAGCTGTTCCCAACGCAGGAGATCGGCTCCATCGCCCGGCCGCTCTGGCAGCTGCAGGTCCAGCAGTCCCGCCCGCTCAACGAGCGCGCGGTAAAGGAGTTCAACACGTGGAACGAGCGGCTCCACTTCGCCCCGAAGGACGATCCGACCACCCTCATCCTCTCCAAGGGAGGCGGCCCCGACGCCGGCCGGGTCCGCGACCTCTCGTGTCTGTTCGGGTTGCGCTACTTCGAATCCGCCGGGCTCGACCGGGTGTACGACGGCGAGGCGCGCCGCGTCGAGATGTACGAGCACGCGATCCGCCAGATGCAGGGGTTCGAGTTCCTCGGACATGTTCGATCGTTCGACAACAAGTACTACCGCAAGGCGGCCGGGACCGGCCCGGTCGGTCTCGACCATCCGTACGATGTCGACGAGTTCGAGTTCGTGAAGACGCACGCCGTCGGGGAGCCGAAGGTCCCGATCACCGGGCCGTACACCCTCGCGGACTGGTCGTACAACCAGCACTACCTGGGCAAACGCTCCGGCTGGAAGAGCCGCGCCGTCCGGCGCGACGCCCAGCGGGAGTTCGTCGTCGAGATCGCGCGCCAGGCGCTCCGCCCGACGCTGAAGGCGCTCATCGACAAAGGCTGTCGCGTCCTCCAGATCGACGAGCCCGCTGCCGGCACCCATCCGGACGAGGCGGACCTCGTCGCCGAAGGGTTCAACGCGGCGACCGAGGGGCTCGACGCGGAGTTCACCATGCACATCTGCTTCTCGGAGTACCGGGACCTCTTCCCGGCCATCCTCGAGGCGAAGCGCTGCCGGCAATGGACGTGGGAGTTCGCGAACCGGGACACCCCCGAGCGGGACGGCTACGCGATCCTCGACGTCTTCCGGGAGTACGGAGACACCCGGGACATCGGTCTCGGGGTCCTCGACGTCCACGTGGACACGATCGAGACGCCCGAGCAGGTCGCCGACCGGATCCAGCGGGCGGCAAAGCGGCTCGGCGACCCGGATCGGATCTGGGTCAATCCGGACTGCGGGCTGCGGACCCGAAGCCTCGACGTGGCGTACGCGAAGCTCACGAACATGGTCCAGGGTGCGGAGATCGCCCGAGGGATGTTCGACGGATCCTCGCGCCGCTAGTCGGGACGGCGACGAACCGACCGGCCGTTTCTGTCGGACTACTTCGGGTTTGGCGAGCTGGGCACGACCGAGGCGGGGATCGTCGGGGCGGCATCGGTCCGCGGAGCGGCGCCGCCCTCGACGCGCGTGCCATCGGGAAGGTACCGGTAGTTCTTCACGAACAGCGCGAGGAGCACCGTCACGAGTCCCATGGCGGCCGTCGCGAGGAAGACGTACTCGTACGCGGCCACCGTAGGGAATGCGACGACGATCGGTTGCGGCAGCGGGTTCCCCGGCACGGTTCCGCTGCCCACGACCACGAGCGCCGTGAAGCTGGACAGCAACGTCGAGGCGAGGACCGGCCCGATCGCCGCGCCGACGTTCCGGAACGTCTGGTTCATCCCGGTCTGGATGCCCCGCTCCTGCGGGCGCGAGCTCAGCACCACGACATTGACCATCGCGATGAAGATGGCGATGATCCCGAGGAACGTCGGGATCGACGCGAGGATCAATCCCACGAGCGACGCGTGCACGATCGCCATCGTGGTCCCGCCAATGAACGTCAAGGCGCCTCCCAGGATCAGCGCGGGGCGCGGGCCCGCCGTGCCCACGAGCTTGCCGATCATCGGTCCGAAGACGAGGACGGAGAGCGACGCCGGAACGGAGGCGAGCCCGGCGTCGAGGACGTCGAGCCCGAGCCCCCCGGCGACGACGGGGGTCTGCAGGAACTCCTCGATCCCGACGAAGAAGCAAAACATCGCGATCCCCGACGCGAGGGCGGCCCCGTTCGCCAGCACGATGTTCCTCTCCTTCAGCTTCGAGAAATCGACCATCGGGCTCGCGACCCGCGGCTCCCAGAGCAGGAAGCCGACGAACAGGATCAGCGCGAGCACGAACAGGACAGGGGTCCCGATCGGCACGCCACCGATCGTGGCGCCGTTGACCGTCGCCCACCCCCAGGTCGGTCCCTCCGAGACCGCGATCAGGAACGCCGCGAGGGCGCCTCCGAGCAGTCCGGCCCCGACGAAGTCAACCGGGTTCCGACGTCCGACGGTGGATTCGTTCAGCACGTAGTAGGTGATGAACGGGGCCGCGATGGCCAGGGGGATGATCGTGTGGTAGGTGAACTGCCAGCCATGCGTCTGCGTGATCCACGCCCCACCGGCCAGGCCGAGCGCGGCGCCCACGGCGAACATCGCCGAGACGGTCCCTTGGGCCGCCCCGAGCTTCTCCGGCGGGAACTCCTCGCCGATGAGGGCGAAGGCGAGGGGGAACATCCCGATGCCGATCCCTTGCACCGCACGGACCGCGATGAGCACGAAGATGGCGTTCGACCGCGAGATCCCGACGGCGGCCGCGATCTCCGGGGTGAATCCGGCGACGGTGACGGCGACCGCGTAGATCGACATCACGACAAGCATGACCCGCTTCTTGCCGAAGTCGTCGCCGAGCTTGGAGACGATCGGCGTCACCGCGACGCCGACGAGGAGGTACGCCGTGAGGATCCACGCCACCGTCGAGATCGGGGCCCCGTCGAAGAAGACGACGAAGTGCGGGATCGCCGGGACGATCATCGTCTCGACGTACGTGACCATGAGGGCGAACACGGCGAGCGTGATCAGCACCGCCCGCTGTCGGGAGGTCATCCCCGCGGGGGCGGGGGGAGTCGTCGTACCGGCCATGGCGGGGCCGGGTCCGACCCCCCATTAAGGACTTCGGCCGAGGGGGTGCCCTCGGGGAGGAGTTACCCCAGGGTAAGCAGTTCGGCTCCGCCGCTCTGCACGAGCACCGTGTGCTCGGCTTGCGCGACGAGGCCGCCGCCGGATTCGACAAAGACCGGGTACGTCTGCAACATGCGCCGGGCCGCCTTGAGGCGCGCGCCTTCGTCCGGGGAGACCCACCGGGCCGTGAACGGAAGGGTGCGAAACCGGGCGAAGCTGGCAGCGAGCGGGGAGTCGGGTCCCGGGTCCTGCCGGAACCGCACGATGTTCCCGAACGCACCGTCCTCGATCGCTCCGGCGCCGTTCGTCGCGAACGGTTCGATCGCCACATACTCCCCCGCCTCCAGGGTCTCCCCGCTGCCCCCCGACACGTTCGGGATCGCCTTTCCCGCGTGGAGCAGGTACGGTCGGATCGTGTGGCCCGTGAGGTTCCGGACCGGCTTCAACCCCTGACGATGGATCGCGTCCTCGATCGCGCGGCTGATCGTGTCGACACGGACCCCGTCGCGTACCGCGGCGACCCCGGCGGCGAGTGCGTCGTCGACGGCGCGGCGCAGCCGGTCGTGCCGGTGCCCGCCGCCGACCTCGACCGTGATGGCCGTGTCCGCGATCGCGCCTTCGATGTGGGCGCCAACATCGACCTTCAGGAGGTCCCCGGGCTCGAGGAGCGCGTCATCGTCGACGGACGGCGTGTAATGCGCGGCCTCCACGTTCCGGGAGAGGTTCGCAGGGAACGCCGGCTGCGCACCCTGCTCCCGGATGAACCCCTCGATCCGATCGGCGAGCTCCCTTCGGCGCATGCCGGGCACCGCGAGTCGAGCCCCGAGATCGCGCGCCTGGGCGGCGATCCGGGCCGCCCGGCGCCACGATTCGACGTCGTCCGCCGTGGCCATCACGGGCTCCGGGGCACGAGGCGGGGGGCCGAACCGGTAAGATCCACGAGAGTGGAAGGGACGCCCCCGGGCACGGGGCCCTCGATCACGTACTCGGCGACGGAGCGCGCGAGCTCCCCTTTCGCCGATCGAACGTCGGCCGTCGCCGGGGCGCCGTGGAGGTTCGCCGAGGTGCACGTGATCGGGCCCACCTGGCGCGCGAGCTCCCGGGCCACGGGATGGCCGGGGATCCGCAGTCCCAGAGTTCGCGCCGCACCGATCGGAGCGGCGATCGTCGAACGGGCGAACGCCGAGGGACGGACCAATACGGTGTACGCTCCGGGCAGCTTCGATCGGACGAACGCGCGGCCGGAGTCGGAGAGCTCCGCCAGCCGCTCGAGCTCCGCGATCGAGCTCACGGCGAGGGCGACCGGGGTCGTCTCGGGGCGGCGCTTGGCTCGGAACACCCGGCGGAGAGCGGTCGAACGATCCGCTCGCGCTCCCAGGCCCCACAACGTGTCGGTCGGATAGACCACGAGACGCCCGGCTCGCAACGATCGGACCGCCGCCTCGAGGGAGGCGGACCCTCTAGACGAGCGAGGCATCGGTCCGCGACACGGCGACGTACTCCTCCGGCCGGAAGTAGAGCGCGAGCTCCCGCGCCGCCGACGCGGGGGCGTCGGAGGCGTGGATCAGGTTCGCGGTGATCGCCAGGGCGAGGTCGCCCCGGATCGTGCCGGGGGCCGCGGTCTGGGGATTGGTGGCCCCGACGAGAAGTCGGATGACCGCGATCGCCGAGCGCCCTTCCCAGGCCATCGCGAGCACCGGACCCGAGGTGATGTGTTCGACCAGGCCGGGGTAGAACGGCTTGCCCTTGTGCTCGCCATAATGTTCGGCGGCGAGCGCCGGGCTCACGCTCAGCAGCTTCGCCGCCGCGAGCGTCAGCCCCTTCGCCTCGAGCCGCTGGATGATCTGTCCCACGAGCGCGCGCCGGACGCCATCGGGCTTCACCAAGACCAAGCTCCGCTCGACGCCCCCTTCGTTCATGGTGGACCGAGAAACGCCGGCGTCAAAACAGTTGGGTGGGGGGCGAGAGGTGAATAGGGGCGCCCTCGTCGCGACCGATCGTGCACCGGGGAATCGAACTGGACCTTCACCTGACCCCGGGTCTCCACAACGAGAGCTTCATCGCCGTCGCCCTCGGGAACCTGCTCGCCTTCCGCCTCCAGAAGGAGCGCGGGGAGCGGCTGGCGTGGCAGATCCTGCAGATCGAAGGCGGGAGCGACCATCACTATCGTCTCGTGCTCCGACACCCGGAGCGCGTGCTGGACGTCGGATTGCAGCACGACCTGCACCGCGATCTGGAGGAGCTGCGCCAGCGGACTTCGGAGCAGCTCCACCAGGAGCTCGAGGCGGCGAAGAGCGCCGGACTCGTTCCCGTGGGGCTCCGACACGTCACCGAACTACCGGACCTCTGGAAGGACGATTTCTGGAACTGGATCGGCTGAGCGTCGTTCCCCGCAGAGGGGGAGCCCCGCCGGGGATCACACCGCCCTCGCATCGCATTCGGTCCGCCACCGGCACCGGGCGCACTTCCCTGTCGAAGGGGTCGCCCGACCGTCGTACGGGCGCGCGACCTCCCGCCGGATCTCCGTCACCGCGGCGCGGGCGCCGGCGTCCCAGGCAACGAAGAACTCCCCTCCGTCCCCGTACCGCACGATCCCGTACGGGGGCGATCGCCCGGTCGTCTCCTCCACCAACAGACAGTACGCGGCGACCTGGATCTGATGCGAGCGCCACGGTCCGCCGCGGGGGGTCGAGCGGCTCTTCCACTCCACCGGGATCCAGCTTCCGTCGGGAAGACGTCGGATCTCGTCCGGTCGGCCCACGAGCCGCCACCGTTCGGAGACGAGCCGGGTCCCGGCGCGGCCGGGGAGGTCGACGTCCACGAGGTGCCCGTGCCGACGGTCGGGGATCCAAGAGATCCAGAGCGCGAGCGCCCCGAGAAGGACGACGCCCGCGATCCCCGCGACGGCGAGAGCGATCTCGCCGACCGGGCTCATGCCCCGAGCGCAACGGCGAGCGCCCCGGCCATCACCAAGGCCGCGACCGCGATCGCCACGGCCACCCAGCGAGAGCTGGCCTCGGTGCGAAGCGCGGCGGTGAGGTGCTGGTGGTGCGCCATCGTGCCGTAGTCCTGGCGCGCGACGGATTCCGGATCCGGGTCGGAGGCGTGCCGGCCGGTGCGGTAGGCATAGGCGCGAGGACAGTACGCATACTCGGCGAGGTTCCCGACGGTCTGCCACCGGGGAGAAAGGGAGGATTGCGCGCGCGCTGCCATGAGGGATTTGGACGGGTATCGGCGTTAAAGGCTTCCGCTTGGAGTGGAAGATGCTCTACGCGGTCGGGGGCGATGATGGCGCGGTCCCGGCGTCGGCGGCCGGCTTCGAACCCCCGCCCCGGGGCTTCTTCGGGGGCTTGGGAGCGGCGGGCGCCGGGGCGGCCGGGGTCTCCGCGACGCGCTCGGGTTTCGGTGCCGGGGCCGCCGGCGCCGGCTTCGGGGCCGGAGCGGCGCCGGGCGCCGCGGCCGCGCGCGCGGCGTTCGACGCCGTCTGGGCCCGGCGGAGGGCGTGCGCCCGGGTCCACTTCATTCGGTGGCCCACGCGTCCGAGCACGAGCTGCTGCTTGCGGCACGAGCTGGAGCAGAAGTGGAAGACGCTGCCGTCCTTCTTGACGAACATGAGCCCGGTGCCGGGCTCGATCTCGTCGGCGCAGAACGAACACTGGCGCTTGATCACCATGCGAACTTCACCGTACCGACAGTTTCCGCGCCTCGCGCGCGGTCTCGCGCAGAACCAGGACGTCGCCGATCCGTATCGGACCGGTGACGTTCCGGGTGATGATCTTGCCGCGGTCGCGTCCGGCCAGGATCCGTACCTTCACCTGCGTGGCCTCGCCGGCCATCCCGGTCCGACCGATCAGCTCCACGACCTCCGCCGGGGAGCCCTTCTCTTCGGCCATCGTTCCTTCCGAGAACCTATCCGGCCTACTTCTTCAGGGTCTGGAACGCCAGGGCGAGTTCGTCGAGCAGCGCCTTCGCCTCGCCGGGTTCGACGATGGCGACGCTCGCCGCGGACTTGGAGAGTCCGACCGCCGCGCCGAGCCGCTGCTTCTTCCCGACATACAGGTACGGGATGCGCTTTTCTTCGCAGAGCATCGGAATGTGCACCAGGATCTCGACCGGGTCGACGTCCTCGGCCATGACGACGAGCTTCGCCTCGGCGCGCTCGCTGGATTTCGTCACTTCATTGGTGCCGACGCGCACGCGGCCGGTCTCCCGGGCCACTTGCACGAGCTGGAGCGCCTTATCAGCGATATCGGCGGGGGTCTCGAACCGTACGTAAATCGGTCGCGCCATCGTTGCCTCTCGTCACCGGAGCCTTGTAGGGCCCCTCAGGTCACGGGAATGGGGCCTACTTTCGGCGATATTTAAGCTGGCGGAGGAATTGGTTCCGCCGATTCGAAGGGTATAACGTCAGGCCGGGGCATCGCCCGCCGTGGAGCCAGCCACGGAAAGCCGCGGCTCGAAGGGCTCTCGAAGAAGGCGCACCGCCGCGCTCGCCGGCGCGCTGGCCCTCGTCGCCGTGGTGGCGACGTTCACGCTCCCGGCGGTCTCCGCGACCCAGGCGTATGCGTTGCCCACATGCGACAACGCGCCGCCGCGGGGAGGGCTCGATTTCCCGGGCCAACCCGCCCTCCAGAGCTGCTCCGGCTGGAGCTTCCAGTTCGAGTCGGCGTGGAACTCGATCGTGACCGTGGCGTGGACGTCCGCTCCCCAACCGACGTCGGGGTCGAACCCGCCGTCGATGCCTTGCACCCTCCCCAACGGTCAGCTGATGGATCCGGTAGGAAACTCGGCCAGCTTTACCTTCACATCCACCGGGGGTTCGACCCAATGCACGTTCTACAACTTGGAGTGGGAGCCGGCTTCGGTCAACGTGACCATCGTGAGCCCGGTAGCGTGAGGGCTTCTGCGGAGTTCGCCACGACTCGGGTCCGCCCGACGGAGAGCCTTGCGTCCGTGGGCGGACAGCCCTAGGCCGGTACGTCCATCGCCCGGAGCGCTTCGGGGTAGGCCTCGAAGTACGCTCGAGCCGGCGCCATGATCCGGTCCAGGCTCGCGGTCACCGAGGCCTTCAGGTCCATCGGATGGATCCCGCCGTCCTTGTACGTCTGCTCGAACACGGCTGCGTCCGTGAAGGCGAGAGTCCCACCGTACTTCGCCGGCCGCTCGATCGATATCGTGCCCTCCCACGGAAGAACGACGTGCCGCGCGAGTTCGATGATCGGATTCGCTTCGACCTCCTTCGGCGGGCAGAACGCCCCGCGGATCCTTTCGGCGATCTCGTCGCGCGTGGACGGGATCAAGATGGCGGACGTCGGGTCCGACTTCGACATCTTCCCATCGGCCCCGTCGGCGGCCGGGTCCATCCGGGCGCCTCCCTTGAGGGACGAGATGAGTGGCGTGTGAAGCGCGACGGGGACCGGCCACCCCTCGGCATGGGCGGTCTCCCTCGCCAGGATATGGGCGCGCCGCTGGTCTCGCCCCGCGTAGGCGATCTCCACGGGGAGCTCGAAGATGTCGGCGACCTGCATCGATGGGTAGAACAGCTTCGCGGTGTCGAGGTCGGCCTCCGCCTCTCCCCGCCCGAGGATCGTCATCGCGCGGCGAGTCCGGGCGAGGGACGTACCCTTCGCGACCTGGATCACCCGGCTCCAGTACGCCGAGTTCCCTGTGAGCTCGTTCGCCCACCGCCATCGCGCGGAGGCGTCGTCGACCCCGAGGGCGACGAAGGCGCGGTGCATGTACTCGCCCGCCGCTTGGATGCGCGGGAGCGAACCTCCTAGCTTCCCATTGATCCAGGCGTGCCAGTCGGCGAGGAACACGGTTAGCTCGCACCCGGCCTCCTGCAGGTCGCGCATCTTGCGGGCGCAGACAAGGTGGCCGACGGTGAGGCGACCGGACGGTTCGAAGCCGATGTACACCCGGGGGCGCGCGTTCGCCTCGAACGCGGCGGTGAGCTCCGCCTCGGTGATCAGCTCGTCCGTGTGACGGCGGACGAGGGCGATACGGTCCGCAAGGTCCACGGCCGCGCACCTCGGACCTGCTTATATAGCCCCCGACCGCGCGGCGCCCTAGGGCCCCTGCGGGAGCGACCGACGCCTTAAACGGGGGTTCCCGCTATTCTACACGGCACATGGCAGAACCGGCCGAGGCGACGGCCGATCTCACGAACGGCGAGGCCATCGTTCGGTCGTTCGGAATCGAGGCAGAGCGGGCCCGCTCCTTGGCCCAGGCCGGCCTCGGCACGCCCGAGGCGGTCCGCTCCACATCCGACGAACGGCTGAAGGAGTTCGGGCTCACCCCGGACGAGATCCGCCGGGTCCGGGCCGAGCCGATCGTTCCGGAGGAGGCGGCGCCGGCCGCCGTCGAGCGATGGACGAGGGCTGTCCGCACGAGCCCGAGCGGCCGCCCCAAGCGCCGGACCTTGGCCGGGTCCCCGTCGGGTTCGAAGGACGTCGTCCGGCGATGGGTCGACGGTGACGACCGGGCGCTCGAGAGCTGGCTCTCCAGCCCCGAGGCGGAGAGCTCCGCCACGCCGCTCCCCACGCCGGAGCCGGCCGCCGCCCCGGCGGACGATGTCTCCTCGAGCCCGTCCCGCCCTTCGATCCCCGCGAAGCTGATCCAGCGGGAGGAGACCGTCATCCATTGGCTCACCGAGCTCCTCGACCGGAGCAAGAACGACCAGTTCGACCCGCGATCCCTGCTCACCGAGTTCCAGGAGACCCAGCGCGAACTGTTCGATGAGAAGGAGCGCCGCCGCCAGGTCCAGGAGGAGCTGGAGCACGTCAAGCGGGGCTCGGTCGCCGTCATCAAGTACGTACGGACACGCGAGGCGAGGGAGCGCGACCAGCTCGCCGCCCAGAAGGACGCCGAGATCAACGATCTGAAGCAACGCTTGGCGTCCTCGGGCGGGCCGTCGGCGACGTCCCCCGAGCTCGCGGTCGACGACGGGACGATCTCGCCGGCGCGGGAGTCGGCGATCCAGGCGGAGATCCAGCGTCGGGAGCAGGATTACTCCACCCGGGAAGCGGAGCTGCGCCGCCGGGTCGTCCAGCTCGAAGGCGATCTCCGGTCGGCCCAGGCCGGCATCCTTCCGACCGAATCCGACGCCGCGGTCCCGGAGGGCGACGACGCCTCGCCGCGCCGGAACCTGGTCGACGACCGGGAGCGCGACCTGATCCGGCGGGACAACGAGGTCCGGGCGATGTTCGAGGAGGTCCGCATCCGGACCGAGGACGTCGAGCGCAAGCGGGCCGCCACGATCGCCAAGGAACGCGAGCTCTCCGCGGTCCAGCAGGATTACGCGAGCAAGATCGAGGAGCTGAACAACCGCCAGCGCGAGTTGAACCTCGAGGCCCGCAAGCTCGACGACAGGATGAAGGTCGAGACGGCGATCCCGGCCGATATCGAGACCGAACGCACCCGGCTCGCCAGCCTCGAGGAGTCGCTCCGCAAGGAAGAAGAGAAGCTGAAGCTGCGCGAGGCGGCCGCGAACCAGAAGCTGCGCGAGGCGGCGGAGATGGCGTCGCGCGCCCCAGGGGACGACAGCGAGCCGTCGCTCGAGGCGATGAAGGCCGCCGCCTCGCCCGAGGCGAAGCTCAAGACCGGCGTCCGCCGGCTTGACGAGCTGATGTTCGGGGGCATCCCGAAGACGGCCCAGATCCTCCTGAACGGCCCGGCCCACGCGGGCAAGGACGTCATGGCCCGGATGTTCATCGGCGAGGGGCTGAAGGGCGGCTACGGCGCGCTCTGGGTCGTCACCGACCGAACGTACCTCAGCGTCCGCGACGACATGAACGCCATCATCCCCGGCTATGCGGAGTACGAGCGCCGCGGGCTAGTCCGGTACGTCGACGCCTACGCCCGCAGCGTCGGCGTCACCAACGTCGAGAAGGGCGTGCGGCTCCTGAGCCCGAACGAAAAGGGGTTCCTGGAGCAGCTCACGAGCGCGGTGAACCAGGCCGCCGCCGAGCTGAAGGAGAAGGCGCCGGCGTACCGCCTCGTCTTCGAGAGCATCTCCACGGTGACGGCGTACCTCGACACCTCCCAGACGTTCCGCTTCCTCCAGCCGTTCGTGGGCCGACGCCAGCGTGACGGCGCCGCCTCGTACTACGAGATCGAGACGGGGATGCACGCCGACGCCGATCTCCAGACGCTGGAGCACATGATGGACGGCAGCATCCACCTGAAGTTCGACCAGTTGAAGACGTTCCTCTCGGTCCGCGGGATCGGGGAATCCCAATCCCGGGCCTGGATCGGGTACACGTTCACCAAGCGCTCGTTCAACATGGGATCGTTCTCGCTCGACCACATCCGCTGAACGGCGCCTGGGCGTCGGGTCGACCGACCGGTCCAGCTCTCGCCCGGTACGACGAGTTCAGCTCCCGATCGACGGAGCCGGCGGGACCACGGGTCCGGCGTCCCGACGCGCGCTGGGTCGGGGGAAGGCTCGACGTTCCAGGTCCCGGTCGAGCCAGAAGAGGAAGTAGATCACCGCGACGTCGGCGAGGACCACGAACTCGAGCGGGAACTCGAACAGCAGACCGAGGAGGATGCCGAGCGCGAAGAGTCCGGCCGCGAAGACCACGAGGTGACGTTCGTTCGCTTCGGTCCCGATGTGCCGAAGGAACCACAGACCGGCCAGGGCGAGCTCTCCCACGATCGCCGCGAAGACGACGACCGGTGGCAGATGGCTACCGGCGCCAACGATGGTCAGCAGGACCGCGCCGGGGTAGACAAAGCATCCGAGCAGGAAGAAGCCCCCGCGGGATCCGGTGGGAGGACCGGGTCGACGGAGGGGAAGCTCGGTGGGGAGCCGGCGCCCCAGTACGCAGAGTCCGACGATGCTGCCGATCGCGACCGCCAGGAGAGGGTACCCGTACCAATAGTGGACCGAGGCGGAGACCAAGAGCGTCAAGAACGCGGTGTCCGCCGCGATCAACGCCACGACCCACGCCACCTGCCGGTCCGTCAGGAAGCTCTTCCCACGGGTTTCGGGGAGTGCGTAGCTGAGCAGGAGCAACGGGATGGCGATGCTCATCAGAATGTGGATCAGAAATACCTGTGGCAGCCAGAGCCAGTTGACCCCGAGAAGATGGCCGTAGACTCCGGCCGGACCGAGCGGGGAGGTGTGGGGGTTGAAGATGGTCTGGTCCGCGATGCCCTCCTCCATGATCGCGTAGGCGGCCCCGAGGGCGATCGCCGTCGGCCACCCCTTCCTCCACCGGATCATCGCTTCCCGGATCAACAGCGCGCCGGAGGTGTACATCGCGGCGTTGATCCCCAGCGCGAGGAAGAACCAACCGGGGGAGAGGACGAGAAACACGAACGAGCTCGATCCGGAGAGGTACTCCACCAGTCCGGGGGTCAACAGGAACAAGCACACGACGGGGTGGAGTCGGAGGAACGTGGTCAGCCGCGTGAGGAGGCCGCCCGTCGGTGCCACGGGGCCCGGGAGTACCGGGGTCGAGGCAGTCGACTCTGCGATGGGCCGATCTGCGCCCCAGCTCATGCTGGTCTAGCTTTTGGCCCAATATTTGAAAGTCTCAGGAAGATTTGTCAGGTCTTTCGGGGGCCGATCTGGCAGTGCCCGCCTGGGACCTACGAACCGGGCTCGCCGTCCGTGGCGGGAGAGGCGTACCACCGGCTCGAGGCGACCCGAGCAGTTCGATCAGCCGGTTTCGGAATCTCGTTCTTCCCACATTGCGCACGGAGTGCGCGTCCGGAGGATCCTTCCACACGACATCTCCGGTTCGGAGGCACCGACGCTCTTCGTTCCCGTCCTCATCCGTCAGGAGGAGGGTCGCACCTTCGAGAACGACCGAAAGGTACGGGTAGCGGTGGCGGTGCAATGGATAGCTCCGTCCCGGCTCCACGACCATCTCCCAGATCCGGACGCGGCGATTCTTCTGGAGCAGCCTCTGCGCGGGGGGAACGGGCTTCATGGCGGGCCCGGTAGGGCGTCGGTCCCCATGAATCCCGCCCGAGATCCGGGCCGGATCATAGGGGAGCCTCCCACGGGTTCGCTTGCGCCCGGAACCGGCGTCCGGAGAGAGCCCGCGGGTCCTGCTGCAGAAGCCACGACCAGAACGGAAGGGTGACCTCCGGCCGGGGGTTGTCCGAGTCGTCGTCGATCGGGCAGGCGATGGGATCCCACGCGTGGCTCAGTTCGCCCGGATCGACCGCGACCACCGAGATCTTCTCCGACTCGAGCTCCTGGGCGAGGACGAAACTGATCACTTCGAGCGCCGCCTGGCTCGACCCGTAGCCCCCCCAGCCCGCACGGTCCGCCAGGCCTGCATCGGCCGAGATGTTGACGACCCGACCGCCGGCCTTTCGCAGGTACGGGGCCAGCGATTGGACGAGGGCGAGAGGCGCCAGGACGTTGACCTGAAACAGCCGCTCCAGCTCGTCGAGCGGATACTCCACGAGTCGAGGCAGCGGCGTCGGCCCGAGCTCGCTGGCATTGTTGACCAGCAGCTCCAAGGAGCCACGGGCGGCGACCACCTCCTCCAGGGTCTGGCGGAAGCCCGGGTCGGAGACGTCCCCGGCGAACGGCCAGACCTTCCCGCCGAATGCGTTCAACCGGTCCTCGGCGAGACGCAGATCGAACGAACCACGGGCCGTCACGATCAGATCGTACCCCTCCCCGGCGAGGTACCGCGCGAGGGTGAGACCCAGCCCCTGGCACGTTCCCGTGACGAGCGCCAACGGCGCGACTGGCGCCCCCTTCTCCGGGCGGGCGGCACTGCGCAACCAACCGAGTTTCATCGACGCTCCCCCGATTTCTCTCTAGGCCGTGATTGAATTTATAGTGTATTGGAACAAATATGGATGTATGTCCAATGTATTGAACTGAACACGGACGTATAACAAATTCTTGTATAAATTATGAGACGAACGTTGCTGAAAGTACGAAGAGATCTCCGAACTCCACTCCGACGGCCCGGGATTCGGCCCGCCCCGGTCCTCGTTGTCCCTCGCCGGGCCGTCGCCGGACCGGATCGGTCGGCGCGGCGTGGTCGACCGGCCCTTCGAGCGGGGGAACGAGGCTCCTCCTGTTCCTGTTTCTCGGGACGTGCATATCGATTTAATGAAGCCCCGGTAGCGTCTCGGGAAGGTAGATGACCCGGCTAACCAAGAGTGCGTTCAACGATGCACCACTCGGTGGCCCCGAGACGTGCGTCAACCCGGCCTTTCCCCCGAAGCGCTACCTCAAGGTCCGATTCGACCAGTGCCCGGTCGGCCTCTCCGTCGGCGTTCTCGGCCGGAAGTGGGCGCTGCTCATTCTTCGCGATATCGGGGCGTACGGGGTCGACCGGTTCAACCGCCTTCGGGCGTCGATCCCCGGGATCCCTCCCAAAGTTCTGAGCACCCGTCTGCGCGAACTCGAAATGTTGGGCCTCATTCAGAAGCTGGAGACCAGCCGGAGTCCAATCTTGGTCCGATGGGGGCTCACGGACCGAGGGAGGGACTTGGTACCGGTCATGATGATGATCACCGCCTTCCAGTCCAAGTACCACCCCGAATTGATCCACCCGGGCAAGCCTTCGATGAAGGTGCACGAGATGTACGACCGAGAGGCGATGCGCCTCCTCGAAGCGATGCTTTGACCCCCCTTCGACGAAGGGAGAGGGAGCTTTCCGAAGCGGGGGAGACGAGTGGTCCACCGGTCCCTCGACCCGAGGTCCCGCCTCCGGGATTTTCACCTCTTAAACGGTAGGGGAGCGAAAGGAGCGCTGCTACCTCTTCTACCGGATCGGCGTGAACCACCTCCATGCCGATGATCGACGTCTACGCCGCTGCGAATCTCTTCCCGGCCGATGTGGACCGACAGCTGGGCCAGGAGCTCACGATGGCCGTTCTCCGCGCCGAGGGCGTGGCCGCCCCCGGTCCCTTCCACCTGAACAACACCGCGGCCTACATCCACCGAATGGAGCCGAAGGCGGTGCACACCGCGGCGACCGACTCCGCCCGTACGGTGCGCGTGCAGATCATCACGCCACCGGCGGCCTTGACTCGCGAAGGTCAGAAGCAGCTCGTGAAGGAAGTCACGGAGATCGTCACCCGGATCTCCGGCGACCCGACGCAGGCCGGCCGCACGTGGGTGCTGCTGACCGAGGCCGCCGAAGGGGGATGGGGTCTGTCGGGCACGGCGTTCGGTCGAGAGGAGTTCGCCGCTCTCGCCGCCAAGGCAGCCGCGGCGCGCGGCACGAAGTGATTCGTCCGCGGGGGACCCGATCTCTCGCCTCCAGAGCGAGGTGGATACCCCGAGGTTTACGACGGGCCCGCCGGTTCTAGGACCGGCGCGTCGTCTCGGACGAAGCTCGCCGGACGGGCAGGGATAAATACCGCCTCCCCGATGGAGCGCTTGCTAGGCTTGACCGGGGGGTTGGGCGTCCCCTTTTACACCGAAACCGTCCTCAGCGGGGGTGACAGGCAGGAGCGGCGTCCGAGAGAGAGTAC
Source organism: Thermoplasmata archaeon (assembly GCA_022750455.1). Taxonomy (GTDB): domain Archaea; phylum Thermoplasmatota; class Thermoplasmata; order Lutacidiplasmatales; family UBA184; genus JAKIVR01. The sequence goes on from JAKIVR010000002.1 coordinate 49,596, forward strand.
CGTCTCGTTTGGTCTCGTCGAAGCTCTGTTCCATCGGGCCGCGGGTCTCGCGATGGACGCCCGGAGGGGCGTTCTAGCGGGTATTCATCACGGACATCGGGCGAGGTCCTGACGGGAGCAGCCTTACCGTGACCCGTCGACGCTGGTGGGGCGACGGGGCTGAGAGACTGGCGAGAACAACGGTGCCCTTCTTCGGCCGTCCACCCTGCTGGCCTAGCACGCCGAACCGGGGGTTATACACCCCCACCCCCTGGCTGCCAGTGGAGATTTTCGGGCCTGGGCGCCTGCCCATGCCCGTCCTACTCCTAGGGAGAGATTACGGGCGCGGAGGGTCGACCCACCCTTCCGACTCGAGAGGAACGGCGTCCCTCTCGAACCGGGAACGGATCGTGGGCTCGATCGGTTTCTTGGACGCGTGGGCGTAGTCATACATCACGACAACCGTTCTTCCTCGAGCGTAGAGTCGTTTCGTATCGTAGGCGTCTACGAAGCGATAGAGGAGAGAGAAGCTCGTGCGACCGAGGGGGCCCCCGGGGGTACACTCCCCGATCAACTCCGTCCCATACCCGGCCGGCGCGAGGTAGCGACAGGTCGCCTCGGCGACGATGATGTCGAGCTCCCTCGGGTCCTTCACCCCGAGGATCGGCATGTAGTAGTCGCAGCGCAACGTCTCCATGTAGCGAAAGTAGACGGCGTGGTTGAGGTGGTTGAGGGCGTCCACGTCCGCGTACTGGACGACGAAGCGACGTTGCGCCGGCCAGGGACCCGGCGTTGGCGTCGAGGTGGAAACGGACATTCCCGCCTCCGACCGGCGGCGGCTATAAGGGTCCGTCGGCTCCCCGGGTCGCTTGGACCGTTCCGGTCCCTTTCGGGGGCTCGCGGTCGGCCCAAGAACGTTCCACGCGCAACGGAGGGGTGGGGGGGGATGCCTGGAAGGACACATCGCGCGGGGTCGGCCCCGCCCGGAGAGATGGCGACGAGTGTCGAGTCCGTCCGCGACGCGGTCCGGCGCCACTCGACCCGGTTCGAGGCCGCGATCCCGCTCATCGCGAGCGAGAATCTCCTGTCGCCGTACGCGAAGGAGCTTCTCATCAGCGACTTCCACTCCCGGTACGCTGAAGGAGCGATCGGGGACCGGTACTACGAGGGGAACGAACAGGTCGATGAGGTCGAGACGATCTGCGTCGACCTCGCCCGCCGTCTGTTCGGCTGTTCGTTCGCCGACGTCCGACCGATCTCGGGCACCGTCGCCAACCTCGCGGTGTTGAAGGCGCTCGCCAAGCCCGGGGAGAAGGTCGGTACGGCCCGGTTGAGCGACGGGGCACACATCTCCTCCGCGCCGTTCGGGGCGTTCGGGCTCCGCGGGGTCCAGCCAGTGACGTACCCCTGGGACGAGGAGCGCATGACGCTCGACGTCCCCGGTACCCGGGCCCTCCTGCTCCAGGAGCGTCCGAAGCTCTGTCTGTTCGGACTCTCCCTCTTCCTCTTCCCGCTCCCGATCGAGGAGCTCCGCCCGACGCTGGAGGAGATCGGGGCGATCGGCTGGTACGACGCGGCGCACGTCCTCGGGCTGATCGCTGGAGGAACGTTCCAGGACCCGCTCCGGGAAGGCTGCCAGGTCCTCTCGGCCTCCACGCACAAGACGCTCCCGGGCCCCCAGCATGGACTCCTGCTCGGCGAAGGGGCGGATCCCGACGTGACCAAGCGGCTCGCCTCGGCCGCGTTCCCCGGGGTCACCAGCAATCACCACCTCCACGCCATGGCGGCGCTCGCGGTGTCGTTCGCCGAATCGCTCGCCTTCGGCCAAGAGTACGCTCGGCAGGTGATCGCCAATGCGCGGGCTCTCGCGCAAGCGCTCCACGAGCGCGGCTTCGACGTGCTCGGCGAGCAGCTCGGCTTCACCGAAAGTCACACGATCGCCGTTCGCGTCACGAAGGAGGGAGGGGGCGCCGAGGTCTCGCGCCGCCTCGCCGCGGCCGGGATCATCACCAACAAGAACCTGATCCCCGGGGACACGAGCTCGAAGCATCCGGGCGGGATCCGTCTCGGCTCCCCGGAAGTGACCCGGGTCGGCATGAAGGAGCGGGAGATGGTCCAGATCGCCGAACTGTTCGACAGCCTGTTGCATCAGGGCCGATCGGAGGCCGAGGTCGCCGCGGCGGCCGCGGCGCTCAAGCGCCCGTTCACCACCGTGCAATACTGTTTCGGCCGGGGGGAAGCGGCGTACCGGTACTACGACCTCGTCGGCCGACCGCCGTCCGGATAGCGTCGTTCCGCGACGGCGCGATACCCCTCGGCCGGGCTAGACGGACGCGGACTCTCCCAGCTCCTGGAGCCGCTGACGGAGGCTTTCCCACGGCACCTCGGTCTTTCGCTTCCAGGTGATGCACCCTCGCGTCACGCCAAAACCCACCGTCTCGAGCCGCTTCCGGGATTAGGCCTGTCGTCCGGATCTCCGTCCGCGCCCGCTACGCGTCCCGGGAGTCCGTCCCATCGACGTCGGGCCGCCTCTCGAGGGCCTTCTCATCGAATTCGATGCGAGGTCTCTCATCGTGCCGGGCCGTGTACTCGAGCGGCCCGCCGGGAACCAGGCGGCTTTCAATCAGCCGCTCGGTGAGGAGCGAGGCGATCCACTCCCCCAGCTCGGAGCGGGTCGGACCGTCGGCGCCTCCGCCGAGGTGGAGCGCGTCGAGGGTGATCGGACCTTCCGCTCGGATCCGGTTCAGGAGTTGCTCCCTCCCTTCCGCGTACCGCCGGAGCTCCTCATCCGAGGCGAGGGTCGACGCCGTCGTTCCGGGCGATCGGCGGCGGACGAGCCAGACGGCCACGCCGGCGACGCCCGCGATCCCGAGGCCGCCCCACGCGAGCGGGTTCAACTCGGCGATCGCGCCACCTCCCACGGCCGGGACGAGGATCGTCGGCAGGAGCTGCACGCCCCAGGAGGTTCGGACCGTCACGATCCCGGAGTCCGGTGCCGGCGCGGAGTAGTTCACCCACGCGGTGGAGTCGTTCGGCCCGGGGACGATCGGTGTATCGAGGGTCCACGTCGACCCGTCGAACGATTCGGTGACCACGACCTCGCCGCCCGAGACTGGGTTGCCGTACGGATCGGAGATCTTCCACAACGTGTGGTTGACCCGATCGCCGGGCAACGCCACGTCGGGGTCGAACAGGTGCACGTGGCGAAGATCCGGGCCGCAGCTCAACGAGATCACGTCCCCGGGTGCGAACGCGAGGGGTGGCGAGAGACCGACCGCCTCGATCTCGTACACCCCGGCTCGGTAGGCCGTCAGCGTGAGGTTCAGGTAGCCTCCGAGCCACGCTCCGACAGGGACGTTCACCGAGTCGTTGCTCGCGGGGAGCGTCGTCCCCAGCGACGACGTGTTGATCGTCAAGCCCGATCCCCCGGGGCCGGCGACGTCGAGCGACAGGGGTGCTGCGAACGACGTCACCCGCTGGCCGCCGGGGTCGGTCGCGAACCAGCTCCAGGAGGTCGGTGTCCCCGCGACGACGGAGTCGTTCCACGGCGACGCGTCGATCGCCGCCGCCGGGCCGGCGAGCACGGTGAACGTCGTGGAGCTCGCGACGCGCGAGCCGAGGGAATCGACGACCGTGAGCGTCACCGTCTCCGGACCCGGGAGGATCGGCACGTACGACCACGAGACCGTCCCATCCGCTCGGAGAGCCCCGGTGGCGGCGGTCCCTCCGGGCGCGGAGAGGTTCCACCAGAACGACGCGGGGAGCAATCCGCCCGTGTACGGGCTCGTCAGATCGATCGAGGATCCGGCCTCCACCACGGAGGCGGCCGGGGCGACGGCCCCGAGCGACGGGGAGCTCGCGACGACCACGGGGAGCGTCGTCGAGACGTTCACCCCGGCGCTGTCCGAGAGCGTGGCCGTGGTCGAGTACTGGCCCGGCGCGCGGTACAGCAGATCGAACGACCAGGTCGGCCCGTCCCCGGCCGAGCAGTTCGTCCCGAAGCCGGTGCCGTTCAGGCACGCCGGACCGAACGGGGGGGTGCCTGTGCCCGGGGCCAGGGTGAGGATCACGGGGATCGGATGATCCAAGTACCCGACCGCGGGGAGCGGGGCGATCGAGAGGTACGGGGCGTCGTTGATCGACACGGTGGGGAGGGACCACGTCGTCTGGGAGTATCCATTGGTGAGCGTGACCGTCGGCTCCGCCTCGCCCGCGACCGCATACGTCGTGTTTCCGTCGCAGGTGATCGCCGCCTCACCTCCCGGCCCCTCGGTCACTTGGCAGGGCAGTGGGATCGAGGCCTCGGACAACCCCGGGTCGACCCACGCCGTGTACGGATACCCGGCCGCGCCCGTGCCATTGGCGGTGAAGCCGATCGTCTGGCCCACGTCCCCGCGCGTGGCGGAGGGGCTGGCCGCGGTCAACTCGGTCGGGAGCGCGTCCAGCGATACGTTCGTCCAGGCGGCGACGACCGTTCCGTTGTACGTCCCCTCGTCCTGGATCGCCAGCGTGGCGGGGCCGGCCCCCGGGGCCGCCACGACCATCGCGGAGTCCGGCCGACCCGACGCGGTCACGGCCCAGCCCGGGGTCGAGAGGGTCCAGTGGACCGTGGCGTTCACCGGCGTCGCGTTCCCGTTCGCCGCGAGCCCCGTCGCGACGAACGTCGTGGACGCGTCGACGCTCACGGTCAACGGACCGGCCGGCACGACGTTCACGCTCTGGAGCGCCGCGACGTACTCAAGCGTCGCAGTCGGCCACGAGGCGTTCCAGGTGTAATAGTACCCGGGCGGGTCGGTCTGGTTAGGTTCGATGGTCGGTTGGGCATACGGCCCGGTGAACTCCGAGCAGGTCGAACCCGAACAGCTGTTCGCCGGCACGGGGACCGTGAAGTTGAAGGCGCCGCCGGCTCCCGTATCGAACGTCGAGTTCCCGATCACGCAGGTGGCGACCGGTGGCTGGCCCATCACGCCGACGATCGAGAGGTAGTCGAAGACATACAGGAACGACTCCCCGGCGAGCGGCGGCGTGGGAACCGCGCTCCCGACCACTCGCAGAGTACCGTTCACGTCGGAGGGGAGCGCCGTGCCGTTGCAGTTGGAGAGGTTCGTGGTGGCGAGCGGTTCGAAGATCGAGGGGACGGCCGGACGATGGTCGGCGAGGGACGCCGTGGGAACGGTCGACAGGACGAGCCCCACGAACAGGACGACGAGGACCCAGGGCACGGCGGGTGCGCGGAGCCGGCGAAGCCAGGACATCCGTTCAGCTCCGAGGCGGACGTCCGAACTAGGCCTAAAAGCTACTCGATGAACCGGAGCGGTGGCTTGTCTCGACGTTCGAGGGGCCGTTTGCCCCTCTCCGCTCCGTCGCAGCTTCGCCCAGAGTCCACGATCGCCGGGGAAGGTGGACGGCCCCGGTTGCGCGCCACTGGCTCTCCCACAGGGTCACCACCTGCACCCGAGCTGCCCCGAAGACTCGATCGGTGTGGTCTCGAAGAAGTTGCCGGGCCCGCGTGGAGTCGCCGGGCGAGCGGACGCGGAACAGAGTGACGTGGGGGACGAGAGGTCGATCGTCGGACACGAACCCGGCGTCGCGAAGTCGTCCGTGCAGACGGCGGGCGATCGCGATCAACGGCTCCGACCCGGCGGCCGTACCGATCCACATCACGCGGGGCGAGGCGGTCGAGGGGAACGCCCCCACCCCGCGGAACTCGACCGGGAAGGCGACGACTCCCTCGAGGGCGCTGCCCACCGCGAGCATCACCGCCTCTTCCCGCCCTGGATCGATCTCGCCCAGGAAGGCGAGCGTGAGGTGCTCCTCTGCGCGGGGGATGCCCGTGCCTCCGAGGTCGAGGACCGGCACCGGGACGCCGACGAACAGCCGCAACGCCGTCGGCGTGCGCCGGCGGGTTATCCCGTCTGCGCGGGCCCTTCTTGGAACGCTCGACCGATCGCGGCGAGCGTCCAGACGCACGCGGAGCGGTAGTCCGCGCCCGCCGCGGCGAGCGAACGCCGCACTCTCCGGGCCCGGGTCCCGTCGGGCACCACGAAGACGACGAACGCGCCGGCCGACCGGCCCTTGGCGAACCCTCGTTCGATCCGCTCCGGTCGGAGCGCCCCCGACACCTCGGCCTCCACGTGCACGTCCTGCCCGTGGAACGCCCGCCAGAGCCAGTGGGGTTGCCACCAGGCGATCCGATCCGCGAGCGCCGCCGGGCTCACCCCCGCGAGCTCGTCGCGGAGGCGGAAGCGCGCGTCGGGTTGGCGGAAGGCGAACGATCCCTGCGGGAGGATCTCCAGGCGGATCCCGTGGCGGGCGAAGATCCGGAACGTGCCGAGCAGTAGCGCCCGGTGGAGCGCACTTTCGCGGACCGCCCCGGTCCGGGGATCGAGACCGAGCCAGTGGCGGCCGGGGTCGGTGAGTCGGAACCGCTCCGCGTCCACGAGCTCGATCCATCCGCGCTGGAGAAGGGCCTGGCGTTGCCCCGGGAGCTCGGCGGGGTCCCCCGGGAGAGCGGTGCCCGCCCACCGCAGGAGAGTCGAGACGGTGGCCGCTCGTCCCTGTTCCTCGAGGGCGAGAGTTCCCAGGAGGAACGACTCCGCCGTCGAGCCGTCGAACCCGTCGAGGGACTCCGGATCGTCCACGTGCGCTCGTCGGCTCGCCTCGGTCGCCGCCCGCCACGCTCCACGCTCCGCCGCCGGCGGCGCCGGCCAGTCGACGACCTGGCGCGCCGCCCCCGGCCCGTTCGGCAGGACGATCGATCGTCCGTCGGGGAGCGAGGCGATCGCGGTCGTGATCGTCTCTACGTCCTCCCCGATCCACGGCGCGATGGCCCGCGCCGCCGCCCGGGGCAACCGGAAGACGACGTGGGTCCCGACGGAGGAGCCGACGGCGCTGCGAGCCTCGGGCTGCAGCCGATCCGGATACTGCGTCGCCGCAAGCACGGAGAGTCCGAACTTCCGGCCCTCCGTGATCATCTCCGCGAGAAGTCCCGGGGCGATCCGATGGGCCTCATCGAGGAGCACGGTCACCCGCGGAGGCCGGTCGGAGGGCCACGGGCCGGCCCGGCAGGCGCCGAGGAAGACCCGCGTCGCCAGCAGCGTCACGACGTACTCCACGGCCTCGGGGCCGAGCTCCCCGATCGGGAGCCGCCAGAGCACGCTCGTGCCGCCCGCCAACAGTTGCTCGAGCGGCAGCGCCCGTCCTTCGGGGGCGACCAGGCGCCGGAGCCCCGGGTCGTTCGCCAGCGGCCCGAGGCGGGCCGAGGCCGGCCAGAGGAACTCGGGGTTCCGCCGCACGACCGCGGGGAGGTCGTCGAGGAAGCGTGCGAGCTCGCCCGGGCCGAGGCGCATTCTCGCCGCCTCCCGGCGGCGCGCATCGGTCAACAGCTCGACGAGGTCGTTGAGGTCGCCGCCTTCCGCCTCGGTGATCCGCAGGAACGCGTCGAGCACGCGCTCGATCCGAAACCCCCAGAACGTCTCTCCGTCCCGGGTCCCGACGCGGCGCAGCGCCGCGAGCAGCATCGACCGCTCGGCGCCGCCCCGGATCCCATCCTCCCCACCGAGGAGCTGGACGCCCGGCGCCGTTCCGTCGGTCGGATCGATCGCGACGACCCGCGCCCGCTCGGCCGGGGAGAGCCGCGCGAGGATCGCCGGTGCGAGATCGCCGTGGACGTCCCAGCCGACGATCGCGCGCCGGTCCCGGATCGCGGTCGAGGCCCAGTGGACGAGGCACGCCGTCTTGCCGGCGCCGGAGGCGCCGACCACGAACGCATGCCGCCGCAGCGCCGGACCGAACGGGGCCGCGGCGAAACCCGCGACCGTCAGCCGGGCGACCGCGTCGGGCGGCGCGACGAACGCCCGATGGGATCGGAACCATCGCACCGCCCCCGAGCGCCACTCCCTCCGCGCGGACCAGCGCGGCCGGTACGGGCGGAGCGAGCCGAGGGCGATCGAGGCGTGGACGAATCGCGGTCCGAGGGAGCGCGCCGTCGCCCCCAGGGCATCCGCCTCCCCGACCGGTGAGGTCGCAAGGCAGCGCACGGAGAAGTGGAGCTGACCGGTCCCCGTCGACCTCGCGTGACATTGGGCGGCGACCCAGGCCCCGGAGGCCGGTGGTCCGGTCGCCGGGACGAAGTCGATCGTCGGTGGAACTCCGGGCACGGGACGGGCCGCGCGGCCGCGTGCCTCCTCGCGGAGATCTTCGCCCGGCGGCGGCTCGAGGACGGAGGCGAGGAGCCCGCCGCTCGCCCCTCCCGAACGCTCCGGTGCCGCCGGCGTACCCTCCACCTCCACGAGTCCCCGATGCCGATCGACGACCGACCGCGCGGCGGCCCCGGCCGCACCGGGAGCGATCAACGTCCAGTCGCCGGACCGGGGGACGAGCTGCTCCTCGATCAGCACGCCTTCCTCTCGAGGGAGATGGGCCAGGATCCGGAGGATCTCGGCCACGGCGTCGAAGACGAGGACCGGCGGGGCGTCGGGTCGGGGCTGGAAGGCGGCGGGTGACCGTTCACCCATCGGCCTCTCCCGCGACGGCGGCGTGGACGAGTTCGTCGATCTCTCTCGCGAGGCCGGTCAATCCGCTCGCTCGGGCGTAGCCGCGGAGCGTGGCGGGCGACACGCACCGGCGCGCCACCCGCTCCACGTCCCACAGCCCGACGCAGAACACCAGCCGCCCGTCCGGGTACTGGTGCAGCGTGGCCCTCGGGCAAGCCGTGAGGGTGACCGGCACCCGGACCGATCCGACGGCCCGGACGCGGGTCGCTCCCGAGGGGGTTTCGTTCGTCGAGGTCTTGCTCCGAAGGGGTTCCTCTCGGCGGCCGGTCGGCCGCACTTTGGTGTCTCCCACCGTTGGACTCCCGTCCGTCCCGCGGGTCCTCGGGGCGAACTCTGGCGGGTCGCGCGGCGAGATGTCCGGGCCCAGCCGATCGGGACCCCCTCCCGAGACCCCTGGTTCGGGAGGATTCGATCGGGCGGGAACCAGGGAGTCGAAGCGGTCCGTGAGGTCGGGGCCTCGTCGAGCGACCTCGAGCGTGTACGCTCAAGGGCGGCCGGGGAACGGGGACGGGACGTCTCCGCTGCGGCCGACGCGACGTGGCGAGAACGACCCTCTACGGTGCCACCGGGCCGGGACGACGTCGCGGCCGGTAGGGCGGTGTCGGGTGGTCCGTGGATCTGGGCACGCGGATCGATGGGACGCTGAGGGGTAGACCGTCAGGGACCCGGGTCGATCAAGGTGTCAGATCGGACATCTCGTAGCGAACCCGAGAACGTGCGGCGGAGGTCGAAGGTTGCGGAGAGGTTGAACGATGAAGATTGTAGGCCCCCGCCGCACGCCGGAGACGCGGTGCCGTCTCCCTTGGCGATGTTGGCGGGGACCGTTGGGGGGGGTTGGGGACTCAGTAGGAGCCCGGACGGTATTTCAACCGCCCCGAGGGGAGCGTGAAACGCCCTTCCGAGGGGCGTTCCGCACCGGCGAACGCCCCGCCGATACGAGGGAGCGTACGGGCGCGGTGGTACCCGCGAACGGCAACGCGGTCGAGGACGTGTACACCGGCGTGGAGAGCTCCGGCTCGATGACGCGGGAGCGGGTCGGCGTGGGCAGGGTCCGGTGGTGGCGCGGGACGACCCAGCGCTCGCCCCACGATCGGAGCTCCTTCGCGGCCGGTCCGAGATTGATCCCCATTTCGGTGAGCGAGTAGACGACGACGAACGGCCGGGTCGAGACGACGGTCCGCTGCACCACGCCGGAGCCCTCGAGGAACTTCAGCGTCGCGCTGAGCGTCTTCGCATTGAGCCGGGGGTTCGAGTGCAGGAGCTCGCTGAACCGTTGCGGCCCGTTCAAGAGGTGGTGGACGATGGCGAGGCGCCACTCCGTGCCGATCACGGAGATGGCGGCGAGGACCGGGCAGAGGCTGTTGCCCTCCTGGCAGAGCGCTTCTTCGGCAGGAGTAGGAGCACGCAAGGAGCTGGGAGTGGGCGACATAGCTTTCCTGACGCCTCTAGCTTCAGTTAATTAATAAGGTTACCGTAAGTAACTGACCCACGCCACCGCTGCTCACCCCTCGCCACGACCGTTCAGGAGCGCCGCAACACCCTTCTTGTCGTGCGGTTCACCGACCGGCATGGGGACGACGGAACCACCGATCGAGCTCACCGTCGAGCGGGAGATCCCCTCGAGCGATCCTTCGCGCCCGACCCGGGTGCGTCTCACCGTCCGCCTGGAGCCGCCCCCGACGGGCGCGTTGCCACCGGGCGATCTCGCCGCGAGGATCGGCCAACTCTCCTCGCAGCTCGAGGACGCGCTGCGCGCGGCCGGCATCGCGCCGTCCGCCGGTCGGGCCGATCGCGACCTCCCCGAGCTGCTCGGCACGTACCGCCCCCGACAGCGCGAGCTGGTCGAGCTGTTGCACGATGAACGGGAGCTGACCGACGGAGAGTACCGTCGCCTTCTCGACCATCTCGGCCGCACGGTCCCGGAGCCGTCTGCGGCGCCTCCCCCGACCCAGCCGATCCTCGCCGCTCCGCTGGAGAGCCCGCCCACCTCGTCCGGATCCCGCCCGTTGCCGCCGGCTCGTCCGGTCCCGGAGCTCCTCGCCACGTTCCAGATCGATTCGCTGCGCCAGGCAGGCGCGGTCCGGGCCCGGCGGCAGATCTCGTTCGAAGAGTACATGGCCCTCAAGAAACACTTCTCCGCCCCCGAGGCGCCGGCGAGCCCGCCGGCGTGATCTCCGGCGCGGGGAACGGCCGCCGCGCCGTTAGGTCCGGGCGGTTCGTTCGTTCGGTGCGAACAAGATCGCCAGACTGCCGACGTCCGTGACTCCCTCGGGAGCGCCGAGTGGCCGTCCTTCGGGCGAGCCCGACGTGCCTTGACTGTCGCCCAGGACGAGCCACCCCGGACCGTTCGCATGCTCCGTCCCGCCGGACGTGGGCAGGAACGCCACGGCGATCTCTCGCCGATGCCGACGCTCCGCGATCGCCGCGAAGAACGCATCCCGCGCGTGGCGCTCCGACACCCCCTCGGGGAGGTCGAACGTCACTCCGGCCAGCACCGCGGCGCCGGCCCGGCCGTACTCGCCGGTGCGCGGAGCGCTCCCAAGCTCGGTGCGCGCCGCCTCGACGCGCTCCAACAACGCGGCGGCGAGCGCCGCCGGGGTATCCCGCATCGAGAGACCGCCCAGTCGGCACGTCCACCGGCGATCCGCCAACGCATCGGAGGCGCCGCGGAGGGCGTCGGCCGGGGCGGCGATGACGACCGGACGGTCGAGTCCAGGACGCGCCGACGGGCTCTCCGACGACGTGCGATCGATCCGCTGCCGGAACGCGGGGGCGAGCCGCACCCAGGCCCCGCGCTCGACCAGGGCGGCCCGGACGGCGCGTCGTTCGGACTCCCGCAAGGGGAGTGTCGGGCCTCCGCCGACGAGCTCGCCCCCGTCGCCCCGGTCGACCACCAGCGTGGCGATGGAACCGGCGCGGGCGGCGGTGGCCAAGCCGCCTCCCACCAGCCCCGCCCCGGCCGAACGGAGCACGCGTGAGATCTCGGCGCCCGGAAGGTTCGCCTCCATCAGTTCGTGGACCAACGCGTCCAGCTCGGCGCCGTCCACACCGGCCGGCGCTCCGGTCAAGGCGCCGAGGGATCCCGCCGAGAGCAGTACGATCAACAGGTCCTCGGGGCCGAGCGCGGAGACGAGCTCGTCGATCGCCAGAACGGCCCGGCTGCTCTCGGGCGAGCCGAACCGTCCGGCCGGGACCGGGAAGGAGTGGAACGGGACGGTCTCCACTTCCTTGGGGCCGGCGAGCAGTCCCTGGGTGATCCGGGGGCCGAGCGAGTTCTCCACGGCCATCGCCATCGACCCGGCGGCCGCGCCGACCGCGACGAACGCGATCTCCCGGTACTTCCCGATGGGCGTGAACCGGTTCCCGATCCGCAGCGTCCCTTCCTCCACGCGCACCGCGCGCCGGACGGCGCCGTACGCATCGGCCTCGGTGAGCGCCAGCCGGTACGCGTGCTGCAGAGACGGAAAGATCGGATCGACCGGCGCCGGCTCCTTGGAGGGCACGACCGGTCGAACCCGGGACCGAGGAAAGGGTTTGGCGGTCAGCCGAACGTGAGGCGCTCGGCGGGCGCCGGGAGCGTCGCTCCGAGGAACCGGGCCACGGAGAACTCGGCGGCGCTCTCGATCGGTTGCCCGAGCACGAGACGGGCGACGCGGCGGGAGACCGCGGGCGCGAGCATGAACCCGTGGCCCCCGAGACCGTTCGCGTGGAAGAACCCGGGCAGCCTCGGATCCTCCCCGAGCATCGGGAGCCCGTCCGGCGTCTCGTCGTAGAATCCCGACCACGCCCGCAGGATGCCGAGCGAGGCCGTGGACGGCAGGAGGCCGGTGATCGCCCGGGCCATTCGCGTCAGGAACTCCATCGAGCTCGGCATCCCCGAACGCGTTCCCGGCGGATGATGGACCCCGAGGCCCCCGACGATCTCTCCGCGCATCGTCTGGCTGAAGTACAGCCCGTCCCGGAGCCGGATCACCATCGGGTCCAAGAACGGCTTCAGCGGTTCGGTCGCGAGGATCTCGTGGCGGCTGGCGACGTTCGGTACGGGAACTCCGGCCATCCGGGCGACGTCGCCGGACCATCCGCCGGCGGCGTTCACCACGATCGACGCCGCGAGGGGGCCTCGGGAGGTCGCGAGCCCCGCGACGCGTCCGGCCGCCCGGCCGATCTCGGTGACGTTCGTTCCGTACGCCAGCTCGACCCCGGCCTGACGCGCGGCCTCGTACAGCCCCCACACGACCGGGAACGGGTACGCCGTCCCGTCGGAGTGGAGGAAGGCGGCGCCCCGCACGCCGGTCACGTTCAGCGCCGGGACGAGGTCGGAGATTTGCTCGGGAGCGAGGCGACGGACCGGCAGCCCCTCCGCGCGCACCGCCTGGCCGACGCGATCGAGCGACGCGATCTCGGCGTCGCTCTCCGCCAGGAACAGGTAGCCGCCCTGACGGAACCAGATGTTGTAGCCGAACTCCCGGCCGAAGCCGCGGTACGCGGCGACGGACTCGCGCGCGAGCCGTACGGTGAGCGCCGTCTCCCACTGCTGGCGGATCCCGCCGCCGTTGCGGCCGGACGCTCCTCCGGAGGGGAATCCCCGGTCGACGACGACGATCGGTCCGGCCCCGGCCCTTGCGAGGTGGACCGCGGTCCAGAGCCCGATGACCCCGCCGCCGACGATGGCGATCCGGTACTCGGGCCGCGCGAACCCGGTCACGTCCCCTCCTCCGAGAGGGAGGCCCACGCGGACAACGGCGTCGGCTCCGACGGCGGTCGCTGGGTGATGAAGCCGACCTCGGGGATCGGACGCCCCTCGAGGATCGAGAGGTACGCGAGCGCCTCGGGGAGGCAGTACCTCCCCTGGCAGAGCCCGGTCCCGAGCCCGGTGTACCGCTTCACCACCTCGATCCCGGAGAAGCCCCGGTCGTGCGCGGTCCGGAGCTCCTCGACGGTCACGTCTTCGCAGGCGCAGGCGATCCACTTGCCTCCGGGTCGGGGACCGGCGAACAGCTCCCGGTAGTACCCTTCCATCTCGCCCGGGGACTGAGTTCCCACGCGAGGCGGCAACGCCGAGAGGTTCGCGGAGCGACCGAGGATGCGTTCCGCGACGGCCTCACCGCTCGCCTCGGAGCCGATCGGATCCGGAAATCCCGCGGCCTCCCCGCACGCCCACAGACCCGGGACGCTCGTGGCGAGATCCGGCTCCAGGGCGGGAAAGTACGCGCCGCCCTCCGAGCGCCACTCCATCCGCGCGCCGACCTGGAAGAAGAGAGGCACGTGGGGGATCCGTAGGTGCGCGAGGATCACCGCGTCTCCCTCGAGCGAGAACGGGGGGGAGGCGGCGCCGCGGGCCCGGCATCGGACCGACCGGGCGCGCCGCCGCCCCTCGACCCCGAGCAGGAGCGTACGGGGGAACATCGGCACGTCCAGCTCGTTCGCCCTCCGGACGACCTCCGGAGAGATCGGGCCGGGCGCGAGAATCCCCTCGATCCGGGGACCGAACCGGTCGAGCATCTCGGCGGCCCGAGCGCCCCCGCCGACCACGAGCGCTCGATGGAACGGGACCTCACCGCGGGCCGTGCGCAGGCTCAAGGCCCCCTCGGCCGTGACGACGCCCGGCCGGTCGCTGCCGGCGCACCAGAGCGACGCGTCGTAGCTACCGGGCGCGAGAACGACGGTCGAGGCGTTGAGATCGATGCCTCGGCCGCGGTCGCCGATCCCAGCCAGTCGGAACGGTCGTTCGGCCTCCTCCACGGGCGGCGGGAGGAACGCCGCCGTCGCCCGGTCGATCACGAGCACGCCGGGCGGCGGGGCGATGACCGCGCGCCGATCGATCAGCGCGACCTGGCGCCCTTCGCGCGCCAGCGTCGAGGCGACGGCCCGACCGGCGGGGCCGGCGCCGACCACCAGGACGTCGGTGGTGTGTCGCAACGGAGGGGGCGCGGGGGTCGGAGCGGCGTTGGCGAGCTGACCGTACCCCGAGAGCCGTCGAACGACCCGGTGATACCACGGGCGAGCGAACGCCGGGCGTCGGAACCCGCGCACGGTGTCGATCCCCCGGGGAAAGAGGAAGTCCAACGCGCCGAGAACGTCGGTCCGCACGCTCGGCCACGCGTTCTCCGTGTCGACGCGATCCCCGTCCGCGGGGACGTACCGACACGAGCGAACGTTCGGCTGGCCGTTCACCCGGACGAGGCACTGGCTGCAGAACCCTTCCCCGCAGAAGACGCCCCGAGGACGGTGGTACCGTATCGACCGGCTGACGATGGGGCCGCCCGCCTGGACGACGTCGGCCGCGAGCCCCGTGGGGCCCCGGGATTCCCGGGGGCGACCGCGGTACCAGTACCGGCGGGCGGAGTCGGCCATGAACGGAACGTGAGGACGGGCGGTCGGTATTTAGGCCGGGGCCACCGACCGCGGAGCTACCGGTCGGCGTAGTCGCGTTCCATCACCCGAGCGAGCCGCTTCCACAGCGCCGCATCCTCCGTCCGGATGCGATCGGTCACCCGGCGCTCCTGGGGCGGCCCGAGGGGCGCTCCCTCCCAACGGATGTCGCGCCCCTCGAACCGAAGGACCGAGGCGGCCGGGCCGTCCGGCACGATCGAGTACCGGAACTGTGAGTGGAAGTTCGGTCCGGTCAGGTGGGTCCCGACCCAGCTCCTAGAGCGGGGATAGACGTGGACGAGCTTGCGTTTCCGGATCCGGCGAGCTCCGGAGCCGGGGAACGAGTCGTCGAGGATCGCCGTCCGCGGCGTGAGCCAGTGGACGTGGCGCGCACCGTTTCCGCCGGCGAGCGTCCAATCCTCCGGCGCGAAATCGACACACCAACGGAACGCCCACGGCGCGGGGACGCGGAACCGCTGCTGGAAGGAGTACTCCGAGCAGGAGCTCGGAGGCGGGCGCGGGCGTGACGGCGGGCGGAAGCTCCGATCGGTCATGGGCGACGGGAACGGAGCCGGAATATGTAGGGCCGGCGCCCCCTCCGCGCTCCCCTGGATCGGTCGATCCGCCGAGGTCGGGACGACCGCTCCGAGGGGAAGTTCGAGGAGCCCGAACGCCATCTATATAGTGCTACGACGGTCCCCGTTCATCTCCATGAAGACCGTCTCCAACTTCCACGGGCGCCGCATCCAGAAAACGGGCGGGGCGACGTACATCGTCTCCCTCCCGAAGAGCTGGGTCGTGGAGAGGGGACTCCGCGCCGGCGACGTGCTCCAGTTCACGCCCCATTCGGACGGCTCCCTCTCGGTGTACGCCGACGCGGGCTCCGCCGCCCCCGCGCCTCCCCGCGTCGTCGAGATCTCCAACGACACCCCGCATGAGCACATCATTCGCCTCCTCGTGGCCGAGTACATCGCCGGCGCCCCGCTCCTCCAGGTCCGCACGCACGGTCGGATGGACGCGACGACCCGGGAGGTCGTGCGCTCGTTCACCCAGCGGATGATCGGCCCGGAGATCCTCGAGGAGACCGCCGACGCGGTGATCCTCCAGGATGTCGTGGGACCGAACCCGTTGCCGATCCCGAGCGTCGTGCGGAGGATGTACCAGATGGTCCGGGCGATGCAGTCCGACGCCATGACCGCGTTCCGCTCCCGCGACGCCTCCATCGCGCGGGACGTCATCGACCGGGACTGGGAGGTCGACCGCCTCCACTGGTTCCTGACCAAGCAGGTGACGACGGCGTTGCGGGACATCCGCACGCTGGCCGCCCTCGAGCTCACCCTCCCCGAGTGCGCCTCGTACCTCCTCGCCTCCCGTGTCCTGGAGCGTATCGCCGACCACGCGGTCCGGATCGCCGGGACCGTCGCCATGCTCGACGGAGAGAGCCTGCCGTCGACGCTCGTCACGGAGCTCGACAAGCTCGCGGCCGGCTCCGCGGCGGTGCTCGACGAGGCCGTGGAGAGCTTCGCCCAGAAGGACGTGGCCCGGGCGAACAAGGTCCTCGACAAGGCGGCGGCGCTCTCGGTCGATCGGGAGCGCATCCTGCACGCCATCGGCGCGAAGCGCGGCCGCCTGGCCGTGGCGCTCGCCTACGTGCTCGAGAGCCTGGAGCGGAGCGCGATGTACGCGGGAGATCTCGCCGAGATCGCGATGAACCGCGCGGTGGAAGGGGACGGCGTCACGATCCACGTGGAACGGCCGCTGAGGCACGCGGTGCCGGCGGCCTAGAAGTCGATCGGTCGGCCGCTGTAGGCGGCCTCGAGGAGGCGATGCAGCTCCTCGTTGGAGGGGACCCTCGGGTTGGCGACGATCGCCGAGGAGGTCGAGGCGCGGGCGGCGACCTCGTCGATCGCATCGGCCCAGATCGTGGCGTCCACCCCCAACTGGGAGAGCTGTCGTGGCACCCCGACGGCCTCTTGCAGCGTGCGGATCCGGTTCCCCAACGCGAAGCGGCTCTGCAACGGTCCGGCCCCGAGGACGCCGGTGAGGGTGCCGTACTGCTCGCGCGCCACCGGTTGATTGAATTCGAGAACGTACGGCAAGAGGACCGCCATCGCCCGGGCGTGGGGGATCCGCAACGTCGAGGCGAGACCGTCGGTGAGCGCGTGGCCGACGCCGAGCTGGGCGTTGGCGCAGGCGAGTCCCGCCATCGTGGCCGCGGCGTGGAGCGCGCTTCGTGCGTCCGCGTCGTCCGGGCGGCGGTGGATCCGGGGGAGAGCCGTCACGATCGTGGCGATGGCGTCCCGGGCGAGCGCATCCGAGAACGGATTCGCCCACGCGGACGCGATCGACTCGAACGCGTGGGCGAGGGCATCCATCCCGCTCGCGGCGGCGACCTCGGGGGGCATCGTGGCGGGGAACGCCGGGTCGAGGAGGACGAGATCCGGCACGAGCTCCCGGGAGGCGATCTCGAGCAGCGGGGCTCCCTCGCGGTGGAACCGGGCCGTCCACGCCGCCTCGCTCCCCCGACCGCTCGTGGTCGGGATGGCGATGAACCGCGCCTTCGCGCGGAGCCCGAGCTCGACGAGCGGGGTGATCGTCTCGAGAGGAACGTCCGGCCGCGCGTATCGCGCCCACGCCCCCTTCGCCGCGTCGAGGGTGCTCCCCCCACCGACCGCGACGATCGTGGCAGGTCCGAACGTCCGCCAACGCTCCGCGAGGCGTTCGACCGTCGCCACGTCCGGTTCCGACGAGATGGTGAGCTCCTGGTCCAAGGTCGCCGAGACGTGCTCGAAGGCGGCGACGACCCGCGCGAACTCCGCCCCGCGGGCGACGGTCGCGTCCGCGACGATCGCCACCCGCCCCTCGGGACCCTCGACCAAGGCGTCGAGCGCGGTCGGGCCGACCACGATGTGGGGAGAGCTGACGTGGGCGAGCATGGCGGCCGGAGGTCAGTACACCGGCCCTTCGCGACAGCGTCGGCAGAGTCCCATCACGGTGATCGACAGTCCGTCCACGCTCCACCCCATGGGGCGCTGGGCGACCATCAGTCGCAGTCCCCGCTCGAGCTCGGGGGGGATCGCAGCTGGCGCGATGCGACCGCACCGGCGGCAGACCGCATGGGCGCTCTGGATGTCGAGGTCCAGTGCCGCGATGGCGGCTTCCGGATCCGGCGGGACACCGAACGGTAGGGGGGCCGCCGCATCTTCCGAGGGCGGCGGGCGCGCGTCCTTCGTCTTCGTCCGGACGGTGCGGTCCGTCCCGGCCGTCGGGCTCCGCTTTCGCCCGCGCGATGCCCGAGCCATGTCTCCGGAACCGGACGCCAGTATTTGATGGGTGGCGCAGGCGTCTCCTCTCCCGACGGACGGCCCCCGGCTGCCACGCCGGCGCACGCGGTCCCGACCCCGGCGCGCGACGCAAGACATCCCTTAATGACCCGTCCGGCCGAGTTCTCGAGCCGAAGCGCCCCTCAGGGAGCTTCAGGATGGAATCGAAGATGTCGAAGAGTTGGGTCTCGAAAGCAGTCTGGTCCGCGCCCGTGGCCGTGGCCGTCGCCCTCCTGATGTTGGCCGGCACGATCGCCGCCACACCGATGGGCAACACCGCGACCCCGGCCGGCGGCGCCTTGAGCGCGCAGTGGGCGTACGACGTGCAGAAGAACGTCACGTTCAACGTCACGAACAACGGCACCACGTACGATGTGGTGGGCTCGCTCGCCTACGCGGTCGTGTTCACGCAGACGAACACCTCCGCCACCACGTTCCAGCTCGAAGTGCAGCGCACGATCGGCTTCGCGCTCACCGCGACGTTCTCGACCACGGGCGTCTTG
Source organism: Thermoplasmata archaeon (assembly GCA_022750455.1). GTDB lineage: Archaea > Thermoplasmatota > Thermoplasmata > Lutacidiplasmatales > UBA184 > JAKIVR01. The sequence continues at coordinate 68,328 of JAKIVR010000002.1, forward strand.
GCGACGCTGAGCTCCCAGGGTGTCGAGAACATCACCGGGTTCGCGAACTTCACCACCACGGGCACCGTGTATGTCGGTGGGGTCGCCGTCCCGGCGATCGCGGTCGTGGACCAGTCCCACACCTCGACGGCGAGCCTGAAGCAGTCGTCCTCGATCACCCTCGGCCGCCACACGGCGTCCGGGACCCTGACGGCGACGCTCGACTCCCAGGGCTCGACGACGTTCACGCCCGCCCTCGGGATCGTCCCGGTCAACGTGTCGGTCGGCGAGACGTGGAACGCCAGCACCACGATCGCCCACATCGGCGCGATCCAGGGCTCGTTCGCGTGGACCCGCACCCACTTCAACGGGGTCGTGGTCACGGGCAACGGCAGCCTGTCGGTGAATCCGACGATCACCGCCCCAGAGACGATCTCGGGGACCGACCTCGGGAACGTCACCCTGATGAACGGGCTCTCGGGCCAGGCGATCAACCTGACGACCACCGGGCCGATCCAGCCCCGGGACGGCGTCCTGTGGACCCCGTCCGGCGCGGACCTCTTCCACAACAACAAGCTGTGGAACCCCGCCTCGGGCCTCCTGGGCATCGGAACGGACCGCCTTGACTGGGTCCCGCACTTCCGCGCCCACTTCGGCCTCGTCGGCTCGCAGACCGGCTTCAGCCCGTCCCCGGACGGGAACAGCGTCGCCGGCCAGCCGATGACCTCGACCGCCGTGACCGCGAACGGTGCCTCGCCCTCGGCCGCTCCGGCCTCGTCGGAGCAGCTCCAGGCGCAGCCTGCGACGGTCGCTCAGGCCCAGGCGCTCTCGAACTGCCTCACGGCGGGCCAGGGCAACTGCGCCAGCGGGAGCAGCTCCTTGAGCAGCCCCCTGAGCTCGGGCGTCGTGGTGGTCGTGGTCGGTGTGGCCGTGGTCGCGCTCGTGGGCGCGGTCCTGGTCGCCCGCCGGAGCTCGAAGTAGGCCGTCGTTCGGCCCTTCGGGGCGACGCACCAACCCCTTCCTCCCTTTTCTTTTCCATCTCTCCGAGAGTGAAGTGGGGCGCCCCGATCCCCGAGCGAACGGACGCGTCCCGCGACTGGTTTGGACCGCTTGCGCGTCAACTCTCGGGCCGGAGGGGTTCCTGAGCGGAACGCTCCGAACTCTGCGGCTCCGTCTCGTCCGGATCCGCGGGAGCGTCCGTCCCGTCATCATCCGAGGGAACGTTCCGGCTCTGGTTGACGGCCGGGCTTGAGACCCCCGTGTTGGAGATCGATAAGATCGGGGGGGCGGAGGCGGAGACGATCCCGCCTCCTCGGAGTGGATCGACAGCGCCGAGAGGGGAGACGTCCGGAGGGGGGTTGCCGGCGGAAGCAGAAGCAGCACGGCGAGGAGCGCGAATCCCACGAGTTGGGCCCCCCCCGATCCACCGGTGTCCGGGACGCCGAGCTACGACCGGGATCCGAGACAGGATGCAACTCCGCCCCGCGGACCCGGCCCGCGACACCGGGCATGGTTGGGGGTAGGAAGGAGGCTCTCTTGCGCCCCCGCCCCGCGTCGGGTCGCGGCGATCGGAGCCCGGAACGAATGCTCCGGACCTACGGGGCCGAAGGGTGGGGTCGTTCGAGATCACCGTCCGTACCAGGTTCCGTCGCGGAGTTGTCGAGCCTGGAGGTCGGGTTCGACGAGTTCTAGCTCGGCGGGGGTCCACCGCTCGGGGGAGGTTCCGGGGGTGTGGCCGCCGGCGCGAGGGCGGATCGAGGCGGAGGAGGGGCCCGGCGGGCCACCCACCAGGTGACGACGACCGAGACGACGAGCGCCCCGAGGACCAGGGCGTCCGTGACCCAGAGTCCGGCCGTGGGGCCGTTGTTGTTCGCGGGAGCCGGAGCCGGCGCCGCCGGCCCGGCCTCCGGGGTCACGGTCACCTCGGCGCTGCTCTGGCTGGTTCCCACGCTGTTCGTCGCCTGCACGTAGACGACGAGCGGGATTCCGTTGACCAACCCGGAGATCGTGGTGGAGAGAGTCGTCCCGGCATTCACGACCGTCCAGATCCCCGTGCCCACGACAGTGTAGTGGACCGTGTAGTTCGAGACCGGCGCGCCGTCATCGCTCTCGGGCGGGTTCCAGAAGAACGCCACGCTCGCGTTCCCGGCGACCGCCGTCGCGAGGGTTGGCGGGAACGGGGCTCCCAGCGGCGTCACGTTCACGGGTCCGACCCCTCCGCCGGATCCGGCGGCGCTCCCGGAGGTGAGCGTCACGGAGTAGGACTGCCCGTCGGCGAGCCCCGGGAGCGTGGTCGAGGAACCGGTCACGTTGACCGTAACGTTGGGTCCGTTGGCGGAGTGCGCCTGCACCTCGTAGGTGATCGGATAGCCGGTCGTCGTCGAACCGCCGTTCCACGTCAGCGACGCGGAGCTGTTCCCGACCGTCGCCACCAGATCGGTCGCCGCCGTCGGGGGCGGGATCCACGTCGCCTCGAACTGGTTGTTGTTGATCAGATTCCGTGACCAGAGCGTGGAGGTCGTCGGGTCGAAGGCCGGGTACGCATCCGCCCCGGGGAGGGTGAGGTTGCCCACGAACGTCTGGGTCGTCACGTTGATCACCGTGACGGTTCCGTTGTAGTTGCCTCCGAGGAGAAGGTTCGCTGCCGGCCAGTACGTCAGGGAGACGTCGCGGACCCCCACCGAGAAGCTCGCCACCGTCTGGTTCGTCGACGGATCGAGGACGGTGATGTTCGACCCCGGGTAGGTGGAGTAGTACAGGTCCCCATTGGGACCGAGCGCCTGGCCCACCGCGAACACCCCGGTGTCGAACGTATGCACGATCGAAAGCGAGGCGCCACTGACCTCGTACATCCGGGCGGGGGGGAGGCAGTTGCTGGCGTACGCCACGCCGCGGGTCGAGTCGGCCAGGAGCTCACAGATGCTCTGGACCCCGCCCGGGAGGGCGATCGTCCCGAGGGAGGTGGGGGCCGTCGAGCCGAGGGAAAAGATCTGGATCTCGGCGGCCGTGGAGGGACCGCCTGCGACGTACATCCAGTCGTGGACCGGATCCACGGCCAGCTGGTAGTCGCCTCCCTCGATCGTCGGCGTGGTGGCGAGCACGTGCCCCGTCCCGGCGTCGAGGGTCAGCAAGGTCTCGTTGGTGGGAGGGACCACGTACAAACGACCCGAGACCGCATCGAGTGCGAACCCCGGATCGTCGGGGGGATACCCGATGGTGTACGCGTCGCTCCACGCGATCGACCCGTTCGACTCCCAGTACGCCGTCAGCGCATTCGGCACGTCTGTGAACTGGTACACGAGGCCGAGTGTCGGGTCGACCGCGGAGCCGATCACGTTCCACGGAAGGGACGCCAGCGTGGCGTAATGGACCGCGTACGGCACGGATCCCAACAGCTCGAACTCCTGGGTGGTCCCGTTCAACCCTCCGGCCGTGATCACGAGCTGGAGCGTCCCGAACTCCCCGCACTCGAGCTCGCTGAACGACGGGTCCGTCTGCTCGGCCGTGATGTTCGACGAGAGGTTCAGGTAGTGGTAGAGCTCCCCGCCCGTGTACTCGTACTCCCAGAGCTCCTGACCGTACGATCCGTTGGTGGACGCTACGAGCAGATCGCCTGTGACCGGATCCACGGCCATCGCATCTCCGCTCGACGAGAATGGGACGCTCGTCTCCAGGGTTCCGTTGAGGGGGTTGAGCCGATCCAATTGACTAGCGCCGAGGTCAGCCACCCACACCGCGTCGTGCACGCGATCGTACGCCCCGGCGGAGAATCCGCCCGAGACGGTGGTGAAGTCGGTACTCTCCAGGGTGGAAGTGTTGATCGCCTGAATGCCGCCGCGAGATCCGAGGAAGGCGAGGACCTCGTGGTGGCCCCCGAGGGGGACGAGTTGCGGCAAGTAGCACGTCTGGGGATTCGTACAGCTCGACGGGAACTGGCCAAGGATCGTGCCCACGTCCGAGGAGAGAACGACGATCGACCCCGTTGCATTGGCGAGCACGATCTGGCCGTCGGAGGCATCAAAGGCGAGGACGGCCGGCGTAAAGGTCGAAGGCAGCGAAAGGGTTCCGACCGGGAGCAGGGTCGATTCGTTCAGCTCCACGACCCGGCCTCCATTGCCGGGGTAGGCGTACTCGGCGACGTCGAGGAGATGGTGGAGCGAATCGAGCGCGATATCGACCGGGAGATATTCGGTGGTGCTGGGGGACTCGTTGGCGAGGAGGTTGACCCCCGGGCCCGACGCGAGGCTCACGGCGGAGAAGCTGGAGACGGTGCCCGCGTAGGTGTTGACCGAGAACACCATCGAACGGCTCGGGTCGATTGCGATCTGGTTGTACCCCACGGCCGCCGAAGAGTTCCACTGCGTGGTGCGGAAGAGCTTCGCGTCCACGCTCTGGTTCCCGCCGTACGCGCTCGGCCCCGCGCTTTCGAGGGGTGCCTTGGCGACGAGGTGTCCGAAGGCCGGGTGAAGGTTCGTAGGCGCCGGAGCGGCCACGGTTGCGCTCGGGAGTCGGGCCACCTCCCCGAGCGGAATCAGGAGGGCCAGCGTGAGCACCAGCGCCAGGCACGTGGCGGAGGCCGGGCCGGTCGGGGGACGTCGGGACACGGTCGATTCCCGAAGGCGCGGCGATATTAAGGGGGCATCCGACGAAAACCGAACCCGGCACATGGGGACCCGTTGATTCAGCGACGCGAGGCCGGATCATTTCCGGAGGGACAGGACCTCTCCCTGGCGAAGGCTGTCACGAGACGCCGCCGCGAACGCCGGATCCTACCTTCACTCGCCACGAACCGGAGCAACTACTGCTCCAGAATCGGTTACGCGGCAGAAACTAGTTATAGGGTCTCTTAGTCGGTCGCCCTAGAGTGGGCTGCGGTCCGCTCGGGAATGGAACGATGATTAACCAGACGACGAAGCCACACGCCAAGCGCACAACGACGAAGCGGTTCACCGCGGGGTTCGTGATGCCGTTCGGGGCCCTTGCGATCACTGCCATCCTGCTCTTGGGAGCCGGGTCGGTGGCGGCCGCCTCGCCCCCGCCGGAGACGAGCTACACCCTCGGATCAATCCCGCTCCTCGACGCCATCGCGGTGAACAGCACTGACGTGTTCGCCCAGGGCGTCACGAACTGCACGCAGATCTACGCGGTCAACACCACGGGCACGATGTCCGTCTACGCGACGATCCCGCTCGGCGCGAACGTCGTCTGCGATGAGGGCGCGCTCGCCCTCGTCCCCGCCGTCCCGCCCTGCCCGTGCGAATGCGCGGGCGCGCTCACCGGCTCGGAGACGCTCTACGACATCGTCGGCGGCTACCTCTACGCGATCTCGGACGGCGGGGCCAACGTGACCCTCGTCCACCACTTCTACGTCAACCCGACCGTGAAGGAGAACTTGGGGCTCACCTACGACCAGGTCGGGCTCTTCCAGCACGACCTGATCGTCACGACGAGCGAGGGCGGCAAGGTCTGGACGTACAACACCACGACGGGGAACGTCTCGCTCCTCACCCAGCTCTACACCTACATCGGCGGCCCCGTGATCGCGCCGCTCACCTTCGGCAAGTTCGCCGGTGACGTCATCATCGCGGACAAGCGGTTGGGCGAGGTCGTCGCGGTAAACCCGTGGGGCAACGTTCTGAACATCACCAACTGGTCGAAGCCGAACGCGGTGACCTTCCCGCCCGGACCGACCGCCTCGGGCTTCGGACCGAACCACCTCGTGCTGTTCGTCGCCAACTACACGTCGGGCTCCATCGAGGGGTTCCCGGCGAGCGACATGACGAACTTCACCGGGCAGGGGTTCCTCGCGGGAGGCCTGAACCAGGGGATCGCGAGCTTCACCGCCGGGGGTACGAACACGGCGTTTGAGCTGCAGACACAGAAGCTGTCGTTCATCACCTCGTTCGCGTAGGCCCGCGCCGACCGAACCCCGGCGGGCCTCCCGGTCCGCCGGGCCCAACCCTTTTCTGATTTTTTCTTCCGGCAGCGTAGAATCCTGGCGTGGCCCGTGGACGATTCCGTGCTCGTCAACGCGTACGAGGTAACGTCGACTGGGAAACGCTAGCCGACGGCGGAGACTCGTACGTGGGCCCGCTGTCACAGCGCAACGACGGATCGTTCCTCGCCGAGGAGGGGTCGGAGCCCCGGAGATCTACCCGGGCTTACGTGAACAGGTCTTCGAGCGGGTTCTCCATCTCCTTGACCTCGCGGATCTGCACGCCCTTCGCCGCCAGTTCCGCCACCAACTTGGGCACCTCTTCCGGACCCGCCAGCTCCTGCAGGTAGTACTCTCCCCGCTTGGAATCCGCCGGCAGAATCCCCTCCGCACCAGTCGCCCGGACGCCGATGACGTACCGGGCCGGTCGCAGTTCGCTCAGGAGGCCGAAGTAGCCGACCTTGCCGTCTCGGAGGGCCAGGACGTACTTTCCGATCTCCTTCGCCTCGAACAGGTTGTGCGAGGAGTACAGCACGAGGTCGTTCCGGCTCAGCCCGAGCACGAGGTCGCGGATCTCCCGGGCGAGCTTCGGATCCAGGTTGCTGGTCGGCTCGTCGAGCAAGTAGATGCCCCGTTCCTGCAGGAAGACGCGGGCGACGGAGCAGCGCTTTTTTTGTCCCGCGCTCAACTCGGAGAAGAAACGGTCGCGGAGTGGCTCGATCCCGAGGAGCTGGATGACCCGGTCCGCCTCCGATGCTGGGACCCCCTCCACGGCCGCATAGAACCGCAACCCCTCGACCACGCGCAGTCCATCCGGGAAGCCATCGATGTGCGACAAGTACTGCAGGCGGGACGCCGTCCGTCCGCGTCCTGTCTCGATCCCGTCGATCCGGATGGTGCCACGGTACGGTTGGAGGATGCCGGCAAGCGTGCGGAACAGGGTCGTCTTCCCCGCCCCGTTCGGGCCGAGAATGACGTAGATGGCGGGCTCCTCCATGGTGAACGAGACGTCATGGAGGATGGGTTGGCCGTGGTATCCTGAGCTCAGCCCTTGGACCTCGATCCGGTGGCCTCCGGCAGACCGGAGGGGAGTGCGAGCGCCGAGATTTGGCCGAATGTTCGCCGCGAGGTCCTCCGTCATAGCGGCGACAGGAACCGCTCCCGTCCCAGCAGGCGAGCCGACAGGGAGACGAGGGCGAGGACCGCCGCCACGAGAAGTAGCGCGGCCCCCACGGTCACCTCGTAGTACTCGGAGGAAGGGACGCCCTCGGCCAGGATCAGGACCAGTACAGTGGGGCCGACGCCGACCATGGGCGCAATCCCCACCGGGCTGTTCATCCCGGTTCGGGGGGTCGAGATCGAGGACCAGATCATGCCGACCGTGGACGTGAACAGGGCGCTCGCGAAGCTCATGGGGATCGTATACAGGGCAATGGACTTCCACAGGCCCTCCGTCATAGGCACCCCCTTGGCCACCGCCACGACAAGCCCGAGCGAGAGGATGAGACCGAGAATGATTCCGGACAATGCCGCCGTCGCCAACAACCCGTTCGTGAACAGCGTACGGGGGGGCACTCCGTAGGCGAGAAGGTACTCGAGGACCCCCTTCGTGCGGTCCGAGCTGAACGTCATCAGCCCCCCGGTCGCCCCCAGCACGGCGAAGATGGGCACCTCAAGAGGAAAGGTGGAGGGGAAGGTCACATTGGGATTCTTGCTGGATTCCAGGAGGATGACGGTCAGCAGGAGCCCCATGGCCGTGCCGATGGCGAGGTATCGCCAGCCGATCAGCAGGGTGCGTCGGATCGTGATCCCTTCGAGCATGTCGGGCTTCTCTGGGGAGGGTCGCGGTTCAATAATCCTTCCCCAACCCCCCGGTCGTGGGCTTCCGGCCCGGCGCGGCCGGGCCCATCCATGTACGGGGCTAGTGGGTCGGTGCGGGGAGAGGGATTTGAACCGCCCGGCGGTTCAAATATTGTGAAAGCCGATCGTCGGGGACGACATGGAGGTCGGGTCGTTCAATCATACCTCGGGGGGATAGCCCCGCGCGGATTCGCTGGCTATTACCCGCGAAGTGGGATACAATTTCTCAGCTTTCAAGTGGGGTTTTCCTCCAGGTCTGTCGGAAGTCGTCGCCCAACCGACACGGGGTGGGGTCTCGAGCTAGTACCGGACACCCGAACCCTTGCAGTTTTCCTCTAGCCTATCCACGGAACTTTTTCGCTCGGGCCCGTCGACGAATTAGGAGAAAAATGGATAATCCCGCAATCAAGGCAACGCATCCCAACGTAGCCGGGATGATCGGAGTTTCAGCGGCTGAGTCGGTCGATGACGCGGGCGTCACTGCCAGACGTAGTGTCGCGCGCGCCGTGAAGCCGAGGCTATCGTGAACCGTTGCAGAAACGAGGTAGCTTCCAGGATTGGAAGGAGCGCAGGTCAAGCTCGCGGCAGTCGTCGGACCACATCCTGGTGGCAAGCCAAGATAACCGTACGTGTACGGGGCCGCCCCCCCCAAGACGTTCGTAACAATCGATATCGATTTACCTACCTCGGTGAAACTGCTGACGCCCGTCAAAGTTACAGTCAGAGAAGGTTTGATCGGGATCACCACGCTGCCGAGGACGGCATCTCCGATCGAGTCATTGACCCAGAGGCGTGCAGTGTAATTCCCCGGACTCGAGTAAAGATACGAAGGATTCTGTAAGTCGGAATTGCCCCCGTCCCCAAATTGCCAGGAGTAAGAATCCGGCCCGGTGCCGCCGGAGGTGGTCGAGCTGAAGTTCACCGGCGAGCCAATTTCGGACGGGTTGGGCATTGCGACGACAATAACTGTCAAGTCCGGATTGACCGTGATGTTGATCTCATACCGCTCCGACTGGCCGAGACTGTCGTTGGCCCATACGACCGCCCCACTCATGCCGGGGGA
>JAKIVR010000020.1 GCA_022750455.1 Thermoplasmata archaeon
CGTCTCCCACGGACCGGAGATCGATCCCCGAGCGCTCCTCCCCGACTTTGGACTCGTCGACAGGATCCGGACCACCCGGCGGATCGTTTACCGACTCGCGGGTGAGTTTCTCCGGCCCTGCGTCTTGGGGGGGGGTGAATCTCCCCGGACCACCGACGCGGGAGTCCTCCTACCGGGACCGGGAGGGAGGCGGGAGGTCGCTTAGTCGATGTAGCCGAGCGACCGAAGCCGCTCCTTGAGTCGCTTCTCTTCCTCTTCCGAGAACGGCACGTCGGAGGAGCTCTCCAAAAGACGCGCCAGTACGAACGTCACGAACTCATCGACGGTGCCGAACCCGGTGCCCTGGATCCTCTCTTGGATCTTCTGGGCGACGAGGGCCGGGATGTGGACTTCGACCTGCTCGGACATCGTTGCTCCTACTCCCATTCAATGGTCGCCGGGGGTTTATCAGTCACATCATAGAGGACCCGGGTCACGTCCTTTGCGTTCTCTCGGGTGATCCGTTCCGCGATCGACCGCAGCACCTCCCACGGCACGGCCTGGGCCGTCGCGGTCATCGCGTCGATCGACTCGACGATGCGGACGCTCACCGCCGCTCCGAACGTTCGATTGTCCCCCGTCACTCCGACGGTGTTCACGGGGAGCAGGACCGCGAAGTACTGCCACGGTCGCTCCATCGTCCCCGCGCGGACCGCGGCATCCACGATCTCCTCGACCGCCGCATTGGCCCGTCGACAGATCCGGAGGCGATCCTTCGTGATGGGGCCGCCGACCCGGACGGCGAGCCCGGGCCCGGGGAACGGCTGGCGGTCGGGTTCGGGGACGCCAAGGTGGTGGGCGAGCGCACGCACCTCGTCCTTGTACAGGTCCCGCAGCGGCTCGACAATCGTGAGCCGGGAGTCCTTCGGGATCCCGCCGACGTTGTGATGCGTCTTGATGGTGTCCCGCAGCTGCCCTCCGCTCTCGATCCAGTCCGGGGCGATGGTGCCCTGGATGAGCACGGTGGCCCCCCGTCGGTCGGCTTCCTCTTCGAACAGCCGGACGAACGCGGTCCCGATGCGTCGGCGCTTCTCTTCCGGATCGCGGACGTCCTGCAACGCCGCGAGGAACCGCGCCTCCGCCTCCACGATCTCGAACTTCAGCCCGCTGCGGGCGTACGTCGCCCGGACCTTCTCGACCTCCCCTTCGCGGAGAAGTCCCGTGTCGACGAACAGCGCGTGGGAGCGCTCCCCCAGCGCCTCTTGGCTCAGCATCGCCGCCACGGACGAGTCGATCCCCCCGCTCGCCGCGACGATCGCCGACCCCGGAACGCTCGCCCGCAGGCGGGCGACCGCCTCGGTGCGGAACGCCCCGATATCGTTCACGCCGGGGCCGCTCCGGTCGGGGCCGCGGGGGGCTCCTCCCGCCAGCGCTGACGGTACTTCTGGAGGGCGACCACGAGCTCGGGGTGGCTGAGGGCGAGGATGTGGACGGCCAGGAGGGCCGCGTTCTCGGTCGCATCGAGCCCGACCGCCGCCACCGGGACGCCCGGGGGCATCTGGACCACCGAGAGGACGGAGTCGAGCCCGAGGCCCCTCCCGAGGAGAGGGACCCCGATCACCGGCTTCAGCGTCCGCGCCGCAACGGCTCCGGGCAACGCCGCCGAGAGGCCGGCCATGGCGATGAAAATGTCAGTGGCCGGGTCGTGGGTCAACTGATCGACCCGCTCCGGCGTCCGATGGGCCGAGGCGACGTGGACTTGGCACGGGACCCCAAATTCGACGAGGCGCGCTTGCACTTTCTCGGCGAGCGGGAGGTCCGAACGGCTGCCGACCAGCACACAGACTTGCATCGGATCCGGACGGGGTCCCGGGAAGAAAAGCGTTGGGGGGTTCCCGGTGACAACGCCATACGCCGGGAGCGATGGCACCACCGATGGGCTGGCGTCTCCACCGGAAGGGACGCTGGCGGGCCTGGCTCGGAAAGCGCCTCGGCGGCGATGCCGAGCTCGGGGACCGGGCGTGGCGTCGGATCCTCCACGTCGCGGGGGCCGTTTCGCTGCTGTACCTCGTGCTCCCCCAGAATTTCTTCGTGGTGCTCACCACCGAGGAGGTGCTGCTGATCGTCCTCGTCGCCGTCCTCGCCTTGGACGCGCTGCGCCTCGCCGGGCAGATCGAGTTTCCCAGCATGCGGCCGTTCGAAGAAGGTCGTCCGGCGAGCTTCTCCTACTTCGCGATCGCCTTGGTCGCCTCTCTCCTGCTCTTCCCCGAGGTCATCGCCACCGCGGTGATCTTGGTCTGTGCGGTCGTCGATCCGCTGCTCGGGGAGTTCCGGGCCTCCCCCCGGTGGGCCGCGTACGGACCGGCGGCGGGGGTCTCGGTCGGATTTCTCCTGGTCGTGGGGGTCCTGGCGTTGGGCACGTCCCTCGCCCTGCCCGAGCTTCTCGCCCTCGCGGCGCTCGCCGCTCTCGTGGCGGTGGCGGTCGAGCGACCGAAGCTACCCTGGGTCGACGACGACCTCGTGATGACCCTCGCCCCGGGGGTGGTTCTCTGGGGCGCGGCGTGGCTCGCCCCCGCTCTGTTCGGGCCCGTGGCCCGCCCCTTCACATGATGGGGGTCAAGCGCGTCGGAACGCCGCCGCGGTCGGCGTCGGCCGAGATCGCGTAGATCCGCGTCCGGGGCCGGATGCCGTAGAAGCAGGTCGCGTTGTCGATGTTGACGATGCGGAAGTACGTGTCCATCATGTTGAGCACCTCGCTCGACATGAGGAGACCCGGCTTCAGCAGCCCAATGCCCAAGTGCCCCGCGTGACGGGCCCGTTGGACCCCGTGGAAGTACATCCGGATCGCCGCCTGGTCGCCCATGAGGCTTTCGAGCGTGTCGAACGCGGTGTACTCGAGGATCGGGCGCTGCTCGGGGCCGCGGGCGACCTTCTCGGCGACCGAGATCGACCGGGTCGCCTCGTCCCGTCCGCCCCGCCCGAGAGGCACGATGTACGGCTCTTCGGCGTCGGTCGCCGAGTAGTCGGCGATCCGGACCCGTTGATCGAACAGATGTGGCGGCGTGCTGCGGGTGATCGTTGCCCGGAGCTTGTCGTGGGATTCGCCGGCCGCCAAGATGGCGAGCATCCCGCGGCCGTGGGCGAGGAAGTTCAGGAACGTCGGGATGAACAGCTGGTAGTAGTCGTCGACGCCGACGTTGACGTCGATCTCGAACGCGTTGAAGCTGCCGCGGTGATACCCGCCGCCGAGCAGCTGGTCGAAGTCGCCGATCCCGGTCGAATAGTATCGCTCGGGGTCGGGGAGCGGCTGCCACATCTGCGGCGCCTGGGCGGCGGCCTCGGGGGGCGTGATACCGAGCGCTTCGAACCGGCCGCCGGCGAGGGTGATGGCGTAGCGCGGTCGGCCGATCGCGGTGGCCCGGAGCTTTTCGAGTCGCATGTGGCGGACGCGCCGTTCGTCGAGCTCCTCCCGCACGAACGACAACAGCCCGTCGACGAGATACTCGATCCCGCCGGCCTCGGGCTTTTCGAGGATCATGACGACGCTCGTGTTGGAGTTCTCCACGAGGTCCTTCTGGAGCGTCATGACGAACTCTTCCATTTCGAGTCCGTACTTGTGGGTCACACCTTCGAGGGAATCGATGACGAGCAGAGAGCGCTCCGGCAGCGTCCGCTCGATCCGGTTGTAGATGTTCTCGATCTCCGGCATCGGAGTACGCTGGAGCAGCGCGGTCAGATGGGTGCGCGACACGCGGGTCGGGGGACCGCGGTCCTCCGTGAACGACCGCATGACCTCCCGGGCGGCCTGGATCTTCTTCTGCTCCGAGTCGGGGAGATCGCTGCTGCCGCTGCCCATCCCGGGGGCCTTGATCGTCTCGAGGAACAGCTTCCCCGCGTCGAGCACTCGGGCGCGGATCTCCGTCGCCTTCAGCCAGGGGAACTGGCGGTACAGCGCTTCGTCGCCGACGCGCGTGGAGAGGTAGAACGACTGGGCGGGCTTGCCGACCTTCTCCAGGAGTTCGAGGCCGAACGTCGTCTTGCCGGTACCCGCCCCCCCCTTGACGATGACCGAGCGACCGCCGCGGCCCGAGAGGAATTCGATGACTTCGGGAGGAACGCCGCCGATGCGATTCCCCGCTCCTGCCGCCATCCCGTCCGACCTCGCGACCGGCCCTGGGGCGCAGAACGGCGCCGTCGGGTCGACCTACCTCAAGAGGAGTTCGGGGGAAGGTAAAGGTTTCGTGTAACGGACCCACGACGTATTACGGGGCCGGCGGGGCTGCCGCGCCGGCGGTGGCCAGCTCGGTCGCCCGGGCCGTTCCGGCACGGAGGGCCTCCTGGAGCGGGCTCCCCGGCTCGCCACTCGCGGTGGCGACCCCGGCGTGTCCCCCGCCCTTTCCGTGGAAGATCGGCGACATCGCATCGAGCACCGTCCGCGCCGGGACCGAGGGGGCGCTCGAGCCGACGATGAGCCGGCCGCGTCCTTCGGATTCGATCGTCAGGATCGCCACCCGGCCGGGCGAGGCCGTCAGCCGGCGACAGAGCTCCTGCATCCCGGCCGCATCGACCTCGACCGCCGCGGAGATGATCGTGACCGGACCGACGGTTCGAACGAGGTCGGGGGAGGCGCTGAGGCGTTCGGCGACGGAGGCGAGATCCGTCGACCGGCCGGAGCGGACCAGCTTTCGCGCCTCCTCGAGCTGGGCGAAGAGCCGGACGACCGCCTGGGGGACGTGCTCGGGCGCCACGCCCAACTGCTGGGCCGCCGCCCGCAGGGCGCTCTCGTGCTCGTACTGGAGTTCGAGGGAACGGTCGCCGGCGGCGTAGACGAGGCGCACGACGCCGTCTTGGATCCTCTCGCTCGCCAGGATCGAGACGAAACCGACCTCGCCCGTCCGAGTGCAGTGGGTGCCGCCGCACGCCTCCACGTCGAAGCCGGGCACCTCGACGATCCGCAGCTCGGCCCCGGGAACGGCCCCTCCTTGGTAGAGCGTGAACCCGAACCGCTGCTCGGCGACGGCGCGCGACTCGAAGTAGCTCCGCACCTCCCGATTCTCCCGGATGATCCGGTTCACGCGGAGGTCGACGGCGCGCAGCTCGGCGTCGGTGAGCGCCCGGAAATGCGTGACGTCGATCCGCGCCAGATCGGGCCCCTTGTAGGCGCCGGCCTGCCAGACATGCGGTCCGAGGACCTCCCGAAGCGCCCCGTTCAGCAGGTGGGTCGCCGTGTGATGCTGCATCAGTTGGCGGCGGCGGGGTGCGTCGATGCGGCCCGTCACGAGGTGCCCCGGGGGGAACAGCGCGTCGCGGTCGAGCCGGTGGAGCACGTGGGGTCCGGCGCGGACGACCTCGGTCACGGGGAGGTCGTCGAGGTGGCCGGTGTCGGTCAACTGGCCTCCGCCGGTGGGGTAGAAGAACGTCTTGTGCAGGACGACCCAGGGTCCGGCGGTGAAGAGCACGCTGCTGCGGAACTCGACGGTGTACGGGTCGAGGTAGTAGCCGACCTCCGTCGGGGGAATATAGGCGGGTACGGCCGGGACGATCGGCGCGGCCGGCTCGGGACCGCCCGCCGGGGTCGCCGCCTCGTGACGCGCGGCCACCAGAGCGAAGAAGTCGTCGGGAACGACCGGGGGATCGGGCAGCTCCTCGACGGCGACGTCGGGCGTCACGCCCAACGAGTCGTACCACTCGACCAGGTCCTCGAGGGTGATCTTTCGACCCTCGTGCTGCCGCCGCTCCCCGGTTCGACGGATCTGAACGCGGGCGCGGGCGACCGTCTCCTCGAACCGCTCCGTCTCCGCGGCGACGACCCGCTGGAGATCGTCGCGATGCTCCCCGATCTCGGGGTACTGGTGCGTGAGATCGTGGGCGACGCGGTCGAGAAGGGCCGGAAGACGAGGGGCGTCGGGAAACCGGGCCAAGGCGCGGAGCATCCGACGGAGGAGAAGCCGCGCGTAGTACCCTTCCTGGGTGTTCGACGGCACCACACCATCCGTGATCAGGAAGTTCGTGGTGCGGGCGTGGTCGATGAGCATCGCGGCGAGCTCGGGGGTGGACACCGCCGTGAGGTCCCGGAGCGCCGGCCCGAACACCGCCTCGTAGGCGGTGGAGGTCGCTTGGGAGACCCAGGTGAACCGTTCGAGACCGTACCCCGTGTCGACGACGGTGAGCGGCATCGGCTCGAGCGCGTCGCCGCGGCGGACGTACTCCATGAAGACGAGCGTCGCCAGTTCGACGCCGAGGAGCCCCACGCTCAGCGACGGGCCGAGGTTGCCGCCCCCTTCCCAGACCTCCTCCTTGTAGGTGATCGCCCGGGGATCGGCCCCGAGCTCCGAGGTCAGGAGCTCATGGCACAGCTCCACCGTCCGGTCCTTGAAGTAGACCTCGTGACCAGGGCGGTTGAACGCGTGGTGGGCCATCATCTCGAACTCGGAGAAGTGGCGCCCGCTGCGTCCGACCTCCGCTAGGTCATTGAAGCGGAGGCACGGCTGGGCGATCGTCAACGGATTCGCGGGAGGCTCGATGACGCCGTTCGTCACCCACGGTTGAAATCCGTAGATCGACGCCTGGACAAAGAACACGTCCGTGCGCCAGCGGGCGACCGTCGGGTACCGACGGACCCGGGTGTGTCCTCGCGTCTCGAAGAAGCGGAGGTACGTCTCCCGCATCTCGTCGAGGGTACGGGGCCGGGTGAATCCGGGACGACCGAGAAAGAGGTACGGAGTGCACGGGGCCTCCTGGCACCGGGTGTGGTCTCCGGTGGTCCAGAACGCCTCGCCGCACGAGGTGCAGCTCCGGCGGTGGAATCCGCCCTGGTGGAAGAACGGGAGATCGTACTCGGCCACGTCCATGAGAGGTCGGAGGTGGGGTGGGGCAAAAGCACTTCGCTGTCGAGAGGAGCGGGAGCCCCCGGCCGTACGGCGCCGGCTCTCTCAAGACGAGCGACGGTCCCAGGCTCCGGCTCTCGGGCACTCGGTCAGAATAGCAAGGCGTAAATGGGCCTCATCCCGATAACGAACGTATGTCGCCAGTCGCCCGCGGACGATCCTCTGGGTGGTGCTGCGCGGTCGTACTCCTTCTGGTGGTCCCGACACTGGCCGGGGGGCTCACGCTTTCGTCGTCCTCGCGCGGGTCGGCCTCCCTCCCGCCCCCCGACGCGGGGGTCGCCCTCCTCCCCCCGTCCGAGACCCTCCCGACGCCCCGATCAGCTCCGGTCCCCTCGGCTCCCCCATCGAAGACCCCGGCGCCGGCGGCTGTCTCGCTGGCCGGGGAGTCGACCTTAGCCCTCTTCAACAACTCGCTGCTGACCGGAAACATCGCCACGGTGCCCGGGTTCCAACCGTCGTACGACGTCTTCGACCCGCAGACCAACGAGATCTTCATCACGGATTTCTACACGAATATCATCGACGTCGTGAGCACGGTCTCCAACGAAGTGGTCGGCACCGTGCCCGCACCGATCTATCCGGACTCCATCGCGTACGATCCGGTCAACGGGGATCTGTACGTCGGGCTCCAAACCTACGATTCCATCGAGGTCATCGACGGAGCAACGCTCCACGTGGTCGGGAACGACTCGGTCGGACTCGAGCCGTTCTACCTCGCCGCGGACCCCGTCTCGGGAAACCTGTTCGTGGTCGGGCAAAACCAGACCTTCCAGTGCAATGTGACGGTGCTGAGCGGGACCAGTGGGACCGTTCTCACGTCCTTCTCGCTCGGGGCGGGGCGGTTCCCGATGACGCCGACGTACGACCCGGCGAACGGGAACTTCTACGTGCCCACTATCCTTGCCGGACTCCCGCAGGGGAGCCGAGGAAATCTGACGGTCGTGAACGCGAGCGAGGAGAAGCTGGTCGGCAACATCTCCCTGACATTCAATCCCGCGGGCGCCCTGTACGTCCCCTCCATCGACAGTTTCTACGTCGCCAACTCGTCGGGGAACAACATCACGGTGATCAACGGTTCGAGCGACCTGGTCTCGGGGCAGATCAACGGGCCGAATACGCCCGGGATCATGACCTACGCCGCGAACGGCAACGTCTACGTCGGGACGTTCCGGAACAACATCACGGTCATCGACGCAGCGACCGGAGCGCTCACCGCGACCTTCTCCGATGACCGGGGTCCAGACGGGTTCGCCTATGACCCGGTGAACCGGGACCTGTACACCACCGATTACGTCTGGAACAACGTCACCGCCTACAGCACCTCGACGAACGCCCTTGTGGCCACCGTGCTGTTGGGAGTCCACCCTACGTCCCTCACCTACGACACCCGGAACCACGACCTGTACGTCTACGACCGGCTCTCCAACGGCCTCGTCGTGGTCAACGGTTCCACGGACCGGGTCGTCGGCACGATCCCGAACGGCTCCGGGGCGATCGACGTCGTCTACGACCCCGTGACCGACGATCTCTACGAGACGAACTTCGACGGGCAGAATCTCTCCGTCCTCAATGCGACGACGGGAGCTCTCCTTGGATGGCTCGGAGCCGGGGATTATCCGTGGGGGATCACCTGCGATCCGACGACGGGGGACCTGTACGTCACGAACGCACTCTCCAACAACGTCACGGTCATCGATGCGGTCTCTGGCACGACCGTCGCGTCCCTCCCGGTCGGCGACGAACCGCTGGGGATCGCGTTCGACCCGACGGAGCAGACGATCGATGTGGCAGATTTCATCGGCTCCAATGTGACGGTGATCGACGCGAACACCAATCAGGACGTCGCCAACGTCTCGATCGGGCCGTATGATTACGTCGGGCCGATTACTCTCTCCGCCGAGGATCCGAGCGGAGACATCTTTGTGCAGAATGCCGGAACGGACAACGTGACGGTCATCGGCGGGTCCAATCTCACCCCGTTCGGGAACATCTCGATCGGCCGGGTCGGAAGCCCCCTCGGCGCCGACTACGACCCGATGGATGGGGCGATCTACTTCGCCAACCAGGACTCGGACGACGTCTCCGTGATCAACGACACCAACTTCTCGCTCGAAGAGACCCTCTCGGTCGGGAAGGTCCCGACGGCCGTCCAGTATGACCCGGCCGATGGTGCGATCGCCATCACGGACTACGACGGAGGCGCTCTCTCGCTGGCGCCGATGTCCTTCCCCGTACAATTCTCGGAGTCCGGCCTGCCCGCGGGTACCAACTGGTCCGTGAACGTGAGCGGCGTCTTCTGGACCACCAACTCGTCGGCGTTCTCCCTGTACCTGCCGAACGGGACGGTCGCGGCATACTCGGTGGTGGCTCCGTCGGGGTACGTCTCGCAGCCCCCCAGCGGAACGGTCACGGTGGACCGGGCGGCGGTCCACGTTGCCCTCGCCTTCAGCGCGTCGTTCGCGGTCACATTCGCGGAATTCGGGCTCCCGCCACTCCAAGAGTGGTCCGTGACGTTCGTCGGCCACGGCAACAGCTCCAACACCTCGACGATCGGGTTCTTCGCCCCCCTCGGCACCGGATACAGCTTCACGGTCGGTTCGGTCGCGGGCTACGACGCGATCCCCTCGAGCGGGTTCGTCTCGGTCGACGGCGCGAAAGTCACCGTAACCATCGATTTCGAACTGACCTTCCAGGTGACGTTCATCGAACAGGGGATCGAGGCCCCGATCTCGTGGGCGGTCGATTTCAACGGCACCGCCAACGGATCGACGACCAGCTCGATCGGCTTCGCCTTTGCGAACGAGAGCGGTGACACCTACACGGTCGTCCCCGTCCCGGGCTACACCGCGCACCCGTCGCGCGGCGTCGTCGGGATCTCGGGCCACGCGCAGATCGTATCCATCGTCTTCATCGCCGTGTACAGTGTCACGTTCACGGAGTCCGGATTGCCCTCCGGTACCGTCTGGGGCGTCACGTTCAACGGCACCCAGAACAGCTCCACCGCGGACTCCATCGTCTACCTTGTCCCGAACGGGACCGAGTACGCGTACCAGGTCACCTCCGCGAACCCGAACTACGTCGCCTCCCCGGCCGCCGGTACCCTCCCCGTGAATGGGGAGCCCCAGCAGGTTCCGATCTCCTGGAGCTTGCGGCCGGCGTGGACCTACCAGATCCGGTTCATCGAGAGTGGCCTACCGGCGGGGACGACGTGGGAGACGACGCTCCTCCTCTCCCAACCGGACCTCCAATCCGGCACGGGGACCATCCTCAGCTTCCGCGTGACCAACGGGACCTACGCGTTCTCGATCACTCCGGTCCCGGGGTACGATTCGACCCCCGAGATCGGATCGGTGACCGTCTCGGGTGCGAACGTCACTCGCATGGTCAACTTCACCGTCCCGGCGCCCTCCACGGGCGGAGCCAACCAATCGGGCGCGCCGGCCTCGAACGCCGACCCCTACATCATCGTAGGAGCGGTCCTGTTCATCGTCGTCGTCGTCGCGTTGACCGTCTACTGGACCCAGAAGGAAGCGAAGACTCCTCCGCGGCGCCCGGCCTCACCTCCCCCGGACGACGACCCGCCGTAGCGGCCTCCTGCCGGGGCCGAGGTCCTCAGACGTACTCGCGGCTCGCACCCGGACCGAGCGTGCCGAACGCCTCGAACCGGAAGCTCTGCTTGATGAGGTTCCCGAACGGGAAGAAGACGATCCACGGGAGCACGTCGCTCCGCTTCATCTTCACGAGGAAGTAGCTTAACGGGATTCCTCGGATCAGGATCGCGATCCCGACCAGGACGGCCGCGTACTCCAGGGCCGGCACCCCCAGGATCAGGATCAGCAGCCCGAGGAACACGAAGACGAGGCTCCGCACGCCCGAGCGGACCACGAGGAGGAACCAGAAGAGGATGGCGAGGCCGCCGTACTCGGGGGTCGGCCCGAGCAGCGCGGTGTAATGCTGGCCGTTCGCCATCAGAATGCCGCGCGCCCATCGGACCCGCTGGCGGCGGAGCGACTGGTAGTTCCCCGGGACGTCCTCGTAGGCGAGGGCCCCGAACTCGATCCGGATCTGATACCCGAGACGTTGGATGCGGATCGACATCTCCGAATCCTCTCCGTTCCACGGGACGTATCCACCGAGCTCGACGAGGTCCTTGCGCCGGAACGCCGAGAAGAGCCCGTCGATCACCTCCGCCGAGCTGGTCCCCATCGTGGCGGGGCGCAGCATGTAGTGCATCCAGGCGATCTCCAGCGCCCGCAGCTTTCGGGTCCACCCGTTGCGCTGCCGGGGGTGGATGGCCCCTTGGACCCCGCCGACGGTCGGGTCGGCGAAGTGCCGGATCATCTCGCCGAAGCCGACCTTCTCGGAGATCACGGTGTCCCCGTCCAACCGCAGCACGATCTCGCCGGTCGCCATCGCGAGCGCGCCGTTGAGGGCGTTCGACTTCCCCCCGTGGGGGAGATCCACGACCATCCCCCTCGTGTGCTGGAGTTCTCCGATCGCCTTGCGCGCGAACTCGACGGTGCGGTCCGTGGAGCCGTCGTTGCCGACGATGATCTCCACAGGCCCGGGGTACATTCCGGCGGCGTGGTCGGCGGAACGGATCGCCTCGCCGATCCACTCGGCTTCGTTGTACGCCGGGATGATGATCGAGACCGAGGGGTGGTACTGCGAGAGGGGAGGGAGGGGTCGCCGGCGCTGAGCCCGATGGTAGATGGGACGGGCCATCGCGCAGAAGACGGGTAACGTGAGGACGGGGAGCAGCAGGAGGAGCGTGAAGTCGAGCGCGATCCCCTGCACGCGGAGCAGTTCGACCGCGACGAGGAGCCCGAGGGCCGAGACGATGATCGCCAGCACGCCGAGCCCGAGGAACGTCACGATGGCGCCCTGATTCCGGGGGACCCGTGCGGCGAGCTGCTGGGGCTCGGGAAGATAGAAGGTGCAGAACGTGAGGAGCGCGAGGAAGAGACCCCCCGTGAACGCCCGGATGATCAGGGCGAAGTCCCGCAGGTCGGCGCCGTAGACGGTGAAGAAGAGCGAGTCGATCACCAGCTGGAGCCCGACGTAGATCAGCACGATGGAGAGAGCGAGGAGCCGGCGGTGGCGGCCGAGCGCCGGTCGGTTCGTGATCAATCCGCTGGCGAGGGCGAACGCGACCATCCCCGCGAGGTACATCGGGAAGACGTAATCCGGCACGATGAGGGAGTTCGGGCCGATCGCGTACACGCCGGGCCACGGGATCGGCCAGTAGACGAACGCGCCGACGAGGCCGACCAGGTGGTCGTACCCCCCGAACAGCGTCCGGTAGAAGTAGAGAAGGACGACCGCCATGGCGACGAACGCAAGGAGGAGGATGTACACGAACCGCGACGCGCGCGGGAGCGGGACCGACGGAGACGCTCCGGCCCCGATCATCCGGACCGTTCGGTCTCCCTCCGTCGAGTAGACCTGGACCTTCGGCACGTCGGAGGTCACTCCGGCCGACTCCATCCACTCCGGGGAGGTGGGGCCGATCTCCTCGAGGACGACCATCCGCACGGTGCCGGCCCCGATGGAGAACGGCCGCTCGGCCAGCGACAGCAGGACAAAGTACAGCAGCACGCCCAGCCCGATGCCGATCGGGACCGCGCCGAGCGGGATGTCGAGCTGCCGGAGCTCCTGGACCCAGGGACCGGTCCACGAGGTCCACGCGGAGCCGTGGAGGGCCCACCCCATCGCCGTCAGCCGATCAACGTCGAGGTTCGCCAGGGAAGGGGCCCCCTACTTGCGCCGCCGGACGGCGCGGACGAGGGCAAAGGCGCCCCAACCGGCCAGTCCCATGATGGCGACCGCGGTGACGGCAGGGCGGGCGAGGTTCCACAACGCCGGGAGCGGCCCCGGGCCGTTCGACGCGAGGGAGATCTCGACCGTGACCGGCGCCGCTTGGACCGCGATCACGCCGTGGGACGGTGTAGCGTGCATTCCGGTCGGGGGCAAGACATCGTAGCTGTAAGTGCCATTCGGTTCGTCGAACCCGACGCTCGGGGCCGTGGCGTTCAGTCGGACATCGGAAAGTCGGACCTGCCAGACCGTCGGCTGCCCGTCGATCGTTGCGTGGAACTCCACCAGGAACTTGGCCCGGACGAAGACGATGGGGACGACCACCGACGATCCCCCGACGACGACAGTGCCGACGTGAGGCTCCGCGACGAAGTCCTGGACCCGCGGGATCACGAAATGGTACGAGCCGTTCGGAAGCATCTCGCTCGTCCACGACCCGTTCGCCAGTTGGTCGGCGCCGGTTACATTCACCGACCAGCTGAGGTTCGCGCCGAGGTTGGTCTCCTCCCAGTCGACGGTGTAGCGGAAGGGAGAGAACTGCACGACGAGGTCGAGCGGAGCTCCGAGGACGTCAAAGCTCGAGCCGGGCGGGTGGGCCCGGAACCCCTCGAGGGGGATCGCGTGGTAGCCGAACGTCCCGTTGATCTCCTCGAACGTCAGGTTCGTGGTCGTGGAGTACCCCGCGACCCCCCGGACCTCGATCGACCAGTTCGTTCCCGCCGGCAGACCGACTTCCTCGAAGAGGACGGTGTACTCGGAGGGGGGCGGAGGGGCCGTACCCGGATAGAACTGGACGGAGACCACCGTTCCGTCACCGGCCACGGTGAAGGAGGAGTTCACCGGTCGTGAGGCAAACCCGGGCACCTGGACCACGACGAATCCGAACGTGCCGTTCTTCTCGAGAAGGATGGTCGAGTTGGTGCTCTGCGTGAATGACGTTCCCCGCACGATCACGGTCCAGCTGGTACCGGTCGGCAATCCCGACTCCTCCAGCACGACCGGGAACTGGACGGGCGGCGGGGCATTGGGGAGGAACTCGATCGTCACCGAGACCGGCCCGCCCGCCACGTGAAATGGGGAACCGCTCGCCAGGGGATGGAACCCCGGGACGGCGCCGACCTGGAACCCGTAGGTGCCGTTCGGCTCGGTGAGCTGGATCTCGCTCGTCGAGCCGTTCAGCGTCACGTTTCGAACCACGACCGACCACGCCGTACCCGTGGGAAGACCGGTCTCATTGAACGTGACCTCGTAGCGAGGCGGCGGTGGGGTGAGGCGGATGAACGAAATCTGGACCCGCAGCGGGGCACCCGCGACCGTGAACGTCGAGTTGGTGGGTTCGGTCCGGAAGCCGGGGATTGGACCGACGGAGAAGCCGAACGTGCCGTTCGGTTCGGTGATGTTGAGCCGAGTGTCGTTGGTCCCGAACAGCGTTCCCCGGATCGTGATCGACCACGGGGTGCCGGAGGGCAGACCGGTCTCGTTGATCGTGACCGAGTACGGGGTGGGCGGCGGGGTTAGGCGAAGGAACTGGACCGAGACATCGAGGGGCATCCCCTGGACGTCGAACGACGAGTTCGTCGGCTGGGATCGGAATCCGGGGACGGGCGTGACTGAGTACCCGTAGATCCCATCCGGTTCGGAGACGTTGGTCGTGTTGGTGCTCGAGGTGAGCGGGATCCCGCGGACCGTGACGGTCCAGTTCGTTCCCACCGGCAATCCGGATTCGATCAGTGATACCGGG
Organism: Thermoplasmata archaeon; assembly: GCA_022750455.1. Classification (GTDB taxonomy): domain Archaea; phylum Thermoplasmatota; class Thermoplasmata; order Lutacidiplasmatales; family UBA184; genus JAKIVR01. Next base: position 14,425 of record JAKIVR010000020.1, read on the forward strand.
TAGCGAGGGGGGGGCGGGGTGAGCGCGATAAAGTCGATCAGCACGACGCTCGGGGCCCCGATGACGGTGAACGAGGAGTTGGTCGGGACGGACCCGTACCCGGCAACGGTCCCGACGGAGAAGCCGAACGTCCCGTTCCCCTCCGTCAGATTGGTCGAGTTCGTGCTCGAGCCGAAGATCGCTCCCCGGACCGTCACGTACCAGGGGACGCCGGCCGGAAGGCCGGTCTCCCGCATCTCCACGTTGTAGCCCCGAATGAAGTGCGCCTTCTCAAGGATCGAGCCGTTCGCCCAGATCACGGTCGTGGAGTTCGTCGAGTTCGAGCTGCCCGGACCGGAGCCGGTCCACCGGTCGAAGAGGAAGCCTCCGGTCGCCGAGGCGTTGAGCGAGATCGGTTCCGTGGCGTTGCCCCACTTAGGGTCCGGCGAGACCCGACCGGTCCCGTTCGGATTCTCCGAGATGTTGATCGCCCACTGCTTGAGGAACGGAGCGGGCAGGGTCACCGAGGTGCCCGTCGCGTCGACCGGCGAGGCCGGGAACGGGTAGAGCCGTTCGTCATTGAGCACGCGGACCATGGTCGTGTTATCGTACGCGATGGAGAGGGCCGGTCCGTGCACGGTGTGGAGGCCCGGCGCGAGATAGAACGTGAGGTTGCCCGTTCCGTTCGAGGTCTCCGTGTGCCCGTCGACGGTCAGGAACCAACGACCGCCCAGAGGCTTTCCTTGGGGGACGCCCGACTCGTTAAAGACGACCGCCGTCCCGCCCGCCGCCCCGGTCGGTGAGGGGTACGATTGGAACAGCACCACGGTCTGCGGGGGGAGCGTGAACGTGCCGTTCGGTGTCAGCGTGAAGTAGCGGATGGTTGGGGCGGTGGTGGCGGGGAGCTCCGTCGCGTTCCAACTCGAACTCGCCCGGACCCCTGACCACTCCACCACTTCGGTCGAATTGCCGGCTCCCACGCCCTCCAGGACGGGCTTGAACGAGACGTTGTACGAGAGGTTCAGGTTCACCGCCATCAGATCGGCCCGATGGTCGTTGGCCGGATCCGTGGTCTCCACCGCGTAGAGGTTCGAGGAGAGTTTGGTCTTGTCGAGGCCGTAGTACGCGTGCTGGTCGGTGGAGTTGCTGCTCGGGGGGAGCAGGTTCGTCGGGAACGCCACGGGACCGAGGCGGGCGAGGACGTCGCTGTAGAGGGAATAGTCCGGGCGTGGGCTGCCGGTGAGGTTGAACCAGGAGTTGGTCGTCCCGAAGACCGCGCTGAACAGGTCGACGTTGGTGATGTTCAGCGCCATCGCGTCTGAGATCTGGGCGGCGAGGCTGAGCGCCCCGGGGAACCCGACGCTGAACGGACCGTAGCTCGTGTGAGACAAGGCCGAGCCGATCTCGGTCACGATCACGGGGATGCTCGCCGTCGTACCACACCAGGTATACCCCTTCGCGACGCACGCCGCGACGGTCCGGTTCACATTGTACCGCATGTTCTCCGTTCGCTGGAGGAGACCCGTGGAACTCTGCAAGGTCGAGTAGAAGGTCACGAGGTTGCTTCCGACCTGCCCCTCGGCCGGATACTCGTGGAACGCCACCCCGGAGATGTTCTTTCCGTTCACGTCGATGGTGTCTTGGACCCAGGCCGAGTGTGTGGTGATGCCGTTGGCGGCTCCGGTCCCCGAGAGACCCAGTATGCTGAGTTTCGGATCGACCTTGCGCATCGCCGCACTGTAGTTGTACACCTCCCACGCGTACTGGGACGGGTCGACGTAACTGTACGTCCCCCGCGCGAGGTCCGTGGCCCACTGGCTCCACGGGTCCCCCCAGAGATACCACTCCTCCGGTTCGTTCCCGATGAACCACTCGATCGGTTTGAAGTGGAGCGTGTTCTCCGTGTAGTTCACGATCTCGGCCGCGATCGCGGGGTCGTCGATCTCGCCGGGAACCTGCAGGATGGCCGAGCAGTTGATCGCGCGGCACCACGTCACGAACTGGGCCTCGGTGGTGGTGGCGTTGTTCGAGATCCCCGAACCCTGGGCATGGAACGTCTGATTGTTGGCCCCCGGCAACGGATCATAGTCGTCCCCGGCACTTCCCCCGGGCCACACCACGACCTGGGTGGGGGTCGAGTTCACCAGAGGACCTTCGTTCGCGATCAACGCGGCCCGCGAGGTGACGGTGGTCCCCCAGAATTCCCCGGACAAGTAGTTCGGATGCGTCGTGTTATTCACTTGGAATGTGACGGGCACTGTCAGGTTCGCGCCCCCGCCGCCCAACAATACGTCGTCGGCCCCCGACGGCTCGGCCCCTCCCACATTGAGGGACGGCATGACAAACAGCGCCGCGAGGAACAGAGCTCCTACGGCGACTAGTACTACTCTACTGTGAAGCATGGGCGGGGCCAAGCTGTCCATGCGTGCGCATGGGTATATCTACCCACTCCCCTCCGATCGCGCCGCGACGTGTTCCGGGCTAGACCTGAGCTCGGTACTCTCGTCGGCCCACGATACTCTCGGGCCGTAGCCGAATGGGCTCATGCCGACCCCGAATGGGCGCGAACCTCGCGCGTCGATTCTCGTATCGAACGGGGATCCGACTCCTGGATCCGGCTGGTCCGGACCGGTTTTCAGGCCGGGGTGGCTGGCTCGCGAGATCGCGAAGAGAACGGACGAATCAGCGCGGCGGGGAGGACTCACCCGCCTCCCCGAGCCTGCGGACGCCACCTGCGTCCGTCGGGCCGCGAAGCGACGGCCTAAGGAGTACCCGCCTTCGTGCGCCGGTGGGTGGAGCGGAGGATCGCGAACGCGCCCCATCCGGCCAGTCCCATGATCGCGACGGCGGTGAGCGCGGGACGGCCCAGGCTCGTCAACGAAGGGAGCGGCCCCGGCCCGTTGGGCTGCACCCCGATGAGGATCACGATCGGTGTCGCGTTCACCGTGATGAGACCGTGGGATGGTGTGGCGTGCATTCCGGTCGGCGCGACGACGTTGAAGGAGTACGTGCCATTCGGCTCGTGGAATCCGGCCGTCGAGGTCGTCACGTTCTGCAGCACGTCCGAGAGCCGCACCCGCCACGTCGCCTGCGACCCCGAGCCGGTCGTGGTGAACATCACTGGGAACGTTGCCCGCGAGTACTGGACGGGGATCACCAGGTTCGAGCCGTTCACCACCACGGTACCCGCACGGGGCTCCGCGACGTAGTCGGCGGCCCGCAGTACCTTGTATGGATACGTCCCGTTCGGGACGTCCACGGTGGTCCACGACCCACGGGCCGGCGTGGTGGTCCCCTGGGCGGAGACCGACCAGCTCAGGTTGGCGCCGAGGCCCGTCTCCTCCCACACGACCGAGAACAGAACCGGTGAGAACACGACCGGGACCACCACGTTCGCGCCGAGCACCTCGAACTCGGAGGCGGCCGGATGGGCTCGGAAGCCCGGGACCGGGAGCGCGTGGTACCCGTGGCTCCCATTCGCCGCCGAGAAGTTCACCGTCGGGGTCGGTGCCGTCTCGGTGACATTCAAGAAAGTGATCCCCCAGCGGGTCCCGTTCGGCAGTCCCGATTCCTGGAACGTGACCAGATACTCCGGCGCCCGAGGCGTGAGCCGGACGAATGCGATCGGGACGACGACCGGCACTCCGTCGACCACGAACGACGAACGGGTCGGGTCGGAGCGGAACGCGGGCACCTCGCTGACAGAATAGCCGAACGTCTGATTCGCCTCGGAGAGGGTGAGCGTGGTGGTCGAGGAGCTCCGCGTCTCATTTCGAATGGTGATCTCCCACGCCGTGCCGGTCGGAAGTCCTCCTTCCACGAACGTCACCTGGTACTGCGTCGGAGCCGGGGGAAGCCGGTGGAACGTGATCGCCACCCCCGTCGGGCCGTCGACCACGAATGAATCATTCGTCGGCGCGGATTGGAATCCCGCCACCGGGCTCACCGAGTACCCGAACTTGCCCTCGGGCTCCACGAAGCTCAGGTTGTTCATCGCCGAGAAAACGGTGGAGGTCCGGACCGTGATCGACCATTCGGTCCCGACCGGGAGCCCGGTCTCGGTGAAGATGACCGGGTAGCGCACGGCTGGGGGGGTGAGCGCGACGAATGTGACCGAGACCACCACCGAACCCCCCACGACCCGGAACGACGAGTGGGTCGGGTCCGATCGGAATCCTGGCACGGCACCGACGGAGAAGCCGAACGTTCCTTCGGCCTTGAGGAACGTCAGGGAGTTCGTCGTGGAGCTCTCCGTGACGTTCGTTACGGTCACCGACCAATTGGTGTCCGTCGAGAGGCCCGTCTCCTCGAAGACGACCCGGACCGTGATGTGGGTGAACTGCACCGGGACCACGATCGAGGCGCCGTCCACCAGGAGGGTGCCGGTGAACGGGCTGTCGACAAACTCCCCCACGCGCGGGACCACGAAACTGTACGATCCGTTCGCAAGATCGGTAGTGGTCGACGAACCATTCGACGGCGTCGAGATGCCGTTCACCACGACGGACCAGTTCGTATTCTTCGAGAGCCCGGATTCTTCCCAGTTCACGGCGTACAGCACGGGGGCGAACTCGACTGGGATCCGAAGCGGGCTTCCGTTCACCTGGAACACCGCGTCGGTGAGCTGCGGTCGGTATCCGGGGACCGGGTGTGCTTGGTAGCCGTAGCTACCGTTCATTTCTTGAAATGTCACGTTCCCTGTCGATGAGCTTTCAATCTCCCCCCGAACAGTGACGGACCACGAGGTGCCCCGGGGGAGGCCGGTCGCTTCGAAGGTCACCGGGAACGTCGGGCGGGTGAAGACCACCGGGATGACGATTGACGAGCCGTTCACCACGACCGCCCCTCCCCGCGGAACGGGAACGAACGCCGCCGAATTCGGCAGGGAGTACGGGTACGTGCCGTTCGCCAGCAGTGCGGTCGTCCAGCTCCCTTCCGAGGCTGTAGAAATTCCATTCACCAGGACCGACCAGTTCAACCCAGATCCGAGCCCGGACTCCTCCCAGTGCACCGCGTAGAGGACCGGCGCGAACGTCAGGGCGACCCTCTCGGAACTGCCATTGACGTAGTACGTGTACACGGGGGGGCTGAGCCGGTAGCCTGGGATGGGAAACGTCAGGAGCCCGTATGTGCCGTTCGATTCGGTCAGGTCGGCCATCGTCGTCGTACTGTACTCCGTCACATTCCTGACGGTCACTGCCCACGGGGTCCCGTTCGGAAGCCCGGACTCTGCGAACGTGACAAGATACCGGGGTGCCGGCGGCGTCAGTCGGATGAATGCGATCACAACGGTGACCGCACCGCCGGCCACCGTGAACGAGGAGTTCGTTGGCATCGATCGGAATCCCCCAATCTCGCCAACGGAATATCCGAATGTGCCGTTCGCTTCGGTCAGGTTCAACGAAGGGGAATCGGAGGCGAATTCCGCCCCTCGAACCGTGATGATCCATGGGACGCCCATCGGAAGGCCGGTCTCATCGAAGTCGACCGGGTACCCGTTGGAAAAGAGCGCCTTCTCGATGATGGAGCCGTTCGTCCAGATGACACCCGGGGATTCCGTGCCGTTGAGGCTTCCCGGTCCGGATCCGCTCCACCGATTGAAAGTGTAGCCCGCGGCGGGCACCGGGTCTAGTACGAACTGTTGGCTGACGTTGCCCCAACCGGGGGACGGGAGGACGATGCCTCCATACTCCGGATTGGCGCTGATGTTGATCCCCCACTGCTGAGCGAACGGCACCAGGAACGTCTGGTTCGTGTCGTTGACTTCGATCGAGACGGGCGGGGCGGGGAGGAATCGTTCCCGGGGATTCTGCTCGGCGATCGCGTTGCTCAGGAATACGGCCGGGGCCGTCACGTTGTCACGGCCCGCCGGCAGGAAGTATTGGATCTGATTCGAACCGTTCGCTGTCTGCTCGGAGCCGTTCACGCTGAGGAACCAGCGGCTGGAGTTCGTCAAGTTCAACCCGGCCTCCTCAAAGTCGACCGGTCCCGCCCCCGAGGGGCTCAAGGGGTACGCCTCGAGCAACGTCACGGACTGCGGCGGCAGAGTCACGTTCCCTGGAAGGCCGCCCGGGTAGAACGTTGACAGCGGCGTCGGAGTGGCAGGGACGGCGGTCTCGAGATCTCCCCCCGTGGGGTCCACTACCTGGCCGGTCCATTGCCGCTGGTCGAACGGAGTCGTCGCGGTGATCCCGAGCGTCTTGGGCAGGAGGAGCGCCGACTTGTCGAACGTAACCGGCGTAGTCAGATTGAGATTGAGCGCGAGGAGGTCGACGCGGCCGTCGTGGGACGGATCGGTCGTGACCACGGCGAATAGTTCGCACTGGAGGGTCACATACGGCTCGGTGCAGGAGTAACTGGTGGTAAGGTTCGCGAGATAGGCGACGTTTCCCAACCTCGACAGAATGTCGCTGTACATCGTGTAGTCGGGTCGAGGGGTTCCCGAGAGCCCGAACCACGAGTTCGAGGTGTTGGCCACCGTCCCGTAGAGGTCGACGTTGGTCAGGTTTTCGGTCACATTGAGATCGATCGCTTGGATGCTCTGAGCTGCCAGGTCCAGGGCCCCGGGAAAGCCGGCACTGTCGGTCAGATAACCCCCGTGAGAGAGAGCGGATCCCAGCTCCGTGATGTACACGGCGATCGGATTGGCGCAGTTCGGGCACGCACTATCGATGGCGCTGGCCGCACTGTTCACCCTCGCCGGAAGTCCCGACGTGCTCTCGATCATCGAGTAGAACATCGAGAGATTTCCCGCCGAAGCGCCTCCCGGGGCGGGGTACTCGTGGAACGCCACGCCGACGAGGTTCGGACCGTGGTTCACTTCCACGGTCTTCTCCACCCAATCGGTCAGATCGTACGTGACATTCGCCGCGACATTGGGGCGGCCCGTCCCCGGCAATCCGATGATAGGGATGGTCGTGTTGGGAGGGGCGACGGCTTGCATCGCGGCGGTGTAATTCTGCACCTCGTAGGCGTACTGCGTCGGGGTAGGTCCCGGGATGGTTGGACCCTTGTACGGCCACGCGCTCCACGGCTCGTTCCACAGCCCCCAGTGTTCGGGCTCATTCCCGATCTCCCACGCCACGGGCCGGAAGTCGAGCCCTTCCGGGGACGGATCTTCCGTGTACTCGACGATCTTCTGCGCGATGGCGGGGTCATTGATCTCCCCGGGAACTTGGAAGATGGCTTTGCAGTGGATGGAGTCGCACCACGAGACGAACTCGGCCTCGCTCGTCGGGGGAGTCGACGCGGCCGGCGCGCTGGTCGGATTGTACATGATGTTGGTCACGGGGTCGTAGTCATCGCCGGCATCCGCCCCCGGCCAGACGATCACTTGTGTCGGAGTGGAGTTCACCAACGCGCCTTCGTCGGCCAGAAGAGGCGCCCGGGGCGAGACGGTGGTCCCCCACAATTCGGACGAAAGCGGGGTACCTGTAGGGCTGATGTTGAGGATGGCAGGGACCGGGATGCTGAGATTGAGACCGCCACCCTTGTGCGAGTGGCCCGCCGTGGCCGATCCGGAGGCGAACGGCTCCCCTCCCCCCACGTTCAGCGTGGGGATCGAAAGGAGCACCGCCAAGACCAAAGTCCCAGCGAGAGCCCAAAGTACCCTCGCGCGAGGCATCGTTCGGCCAACCGGTCCGCCGGGGTCAACGGGGTATTTACCCGCTTCTCGTGACGCGGCTTTGCCCGAAAAGGGCTCGGTGCACCTAAAGCTGAGGTCCTGCCCGAGAACACGGTGCAGAACACAGCGCGGTAGGCGTCTTCGCCGAATCCGTCCTGTATTCTTCCGAGTCCAGAGAGCCGACCCAATCCGGCGCCACTTTTTCACGGTGGAGAGACTACTGGGGCCGCGTTTGGTAGAGGGTTACTGGCGTTACATCATCTCGGTCGGAATTCTGGACGAATGGGATGGCCAGGAGTCTTGCGCGGCACATGTCCGTCTTTGCTTTCATCAAGCCAAGGAATTCGAGATGATTCTGGAGCGCTCCCTACTCCACGTCGACTCAAGTCGCGGGCGATGGACTCGCCCAAAGGGGTGAGGCGATAAATCTTGACCCTAACGGCATTACCGGTCACATGCTCACGTTTCCCGGTTAGGATTCCTGCCTCCTCAAGACGACTTGGGACCGTAGCTTGTCACGTTTGTGACGGGGCTGACGGAGCGCCCAACTCGGGATATCCCCAACCTGCCAGCGCATCGGTGATCCCCTTCACAAACTGAACGGAACGCTTCCGGCACGTCCGATAGATCGTCAGCAACCGCTCCAGGGCCCACGCTCCGGCCCACGATCTCCGCCCTCCGGAGATCTTGCGATAGAGCACTCCTTGGCGGATCTGGGACTCGGCGTCGTTGTTATGCCACGCGACCCCGGGCTCGATGAGGAACGTGAACCGCGTCCCTCGTCGTCGGTCCAGCTGGTCGGCAATGCGGGCCGCCGCGGGCTCGCGCCATCCCTTCCGCAGATGGTTCGTCATCAGCCACCGCATCGACCGATAGAACTCGCGACGTTCTTTCGCCGTGGCGTTCGGGTGTCCCTCCGACCACGGGATGGCGTGCCGCAACAGCCACCGGGAGTCGTCCGCGAACCTCAGGAACTCCTCGGGAGGGCGACCCACGCTCACGAGCTGGGGAGGAACCTCCCGTACCAGGGGACGGGGCTCGAGCCGATGGAGGATCTCTTCCTGTTCCAGCCACCGGTTCACGTGGAGGAGATCGAGCTGGTGCTTCGCAGTCCCGATGATGTCGTAGGGCACCCAGCCGTCATGGACGAGGGTCCCTCGAGCACCCTCCAGGAACTCGAGGACCACATCTTGTCCTCGACTGGGAGCGATGCCGTAGACGACCGTCTCGGGGGAGGAGAAGGTCCACAACCACCCGTTCTCCCCTCCGATCCGGAACTTGGTCTCGTCGGCATGGATCACGGGTTGCTGGGGGAGCTGGGCCTTGAGTGTCTCGTAGAGCGGATCGACGGACTCCGCGGCCAACCGCTCCATCTTCAGCACGGCGGCGGTGGTCAGGTGGACTCCGTGGGCTCCTTCGAAGTAGTCCATGATCTTGGGGGTGCTCAGCCCGAGGAGTCGCAACTGAACCACGCGTGCGATGAGAGAGAACCCGTACTGCTGGTTCGGCGGATACGGGCTCCCGGGCTCGACCCGCTTGTGGCACCCCGGGCAGTTGTATCGGGCGATCTCCACTTCGAAGGCCCGAGGTTGGGGAGGAGGGAGGTCGGTGAAGGTCCGACGACGGACCGTCACGGGGTCCCCGAGATGGGTGCCACACTCGGTGCACCGGTCCAAGGTCAGCTTCAGCGGAGGAGAGTTGGGAACGGGGCGCTCGCGAGAGCGCCCCTTGTGACCCGGCTGGCCTCCCCTAGGTTTGGGGTCGCACCGGAACCGGTCGCCGATAGAAAACTCGGCTGGAGGGGGTGCTCCCGGCCTCGGCGGTTCGATCGGAGGCGGCGAGCATCGGAGCACACGCCTTGTAACGCCGGAGCGCCTCGTGGAGGCGGCGATTCTTCTCCTTCAGCTCCCGGTTCTCTTGCTCGAGTCGCTCGGTCCGTTCGAGCCGCTCCCGGAGCTTCTTGCGCTCGGGGGGTAGATCGCGAGGGGCTCATCGTCCTCGGTCGGAGCGAACTGGAAGGCCGCGTGCGTCGAGAGCACTGTCCCCTCAACACGAAGGGAAGAGCTACCTAGAGAAAGTACTTGCGGTCCTCAGGAACCAGAGGCCAAGTGACGGTCACAAACGTGAGCAGCTACGGCGGTTCAACGGAAAGGCGACCCAGTCGTTCCGAGGAGCCAGGAACTCACTCGAACCTCCACTTCCTTTCGGACGTGGCACGCTCCTCCTGGTCAAATGAAGATTTCGAGAGGCGGCCATTTGCTGCGACTCGAAGAGCAATCGATTGGGGCCTATTTCGCACACGTTGTACGAGTATGGCACCGAGCACACCGACCGCACAAGCTTGAGCTGAAATCCCTACGCCTACGGTCACAAGGTTCCCCGGTATCGGCGATTGCAGCACAGGGGTACTGACTGGGGGAATTACGACGGGCAAAGGGGGGATGTGCGCGGGCGGTACCGAGGGAGCCGGGGGCGCCGAGTTCGCAGGTGGCGTTCCACTCGAGTTCAACACGGTTAGGGTGGCCTCCGGGAAGGGGTGATCTTCGGGCTGATTCGTATCCGGGAGGTTGTAGTCAGCCGCCGTCAGATATCCGCCCGTTGGGGGAGGCACAGATCCTGGGGTCGTACTGGACCCGGACGCATCGACCCAAACGGGAACATTGTAAGGCGGTCCAACCGCGACGAGACTGACGATTGCTGTCCAAATGTCACCGGGTTCCATCACATTCGAGTCGGGAACCGTGCTCCAATTCCATTGGAGGACTTCCTGAGCTCCTGATCGGAGGACGGTGGGGGCCTGTTGGCACAGGTTTCCCTCGGCTCCTACTGTCCTGCAGGAAGCAACCGGCCCCAGTCCCGGATTGATGACAACGTTTCCAGCTGTCGCAAATGTGAACATCGGCTGTGGCCCTCCACTCGCCGAAAGATGAGATGTTGGCGTCCCGAGACCGACTTCTGCAAGAGCTGCCATCAAAGTCGGGTTAGTTGTATTGGGCGCATTGAAGCTCCCGATGGGGTCGTAACTGAGACTCCCAGCACCACATGCCCCTGACCAAAATTCAGGCCCGGCCCAGCTGCCTCCTGTGGCGTTCGCTATCGCACAACCGGCTGTTAGAATGGAGACCACGTCGTCCTGGACCCCAGCAGACCCGGGGCCAGATTCGTTCCCGTGGCTCGGCCATGCACTGGAATAGGGATCCGTCATTCCGTTATAAAGGTCAATCGCATCAATGGTGCATTGCCCCCCGAGTGAATTCGAACAGCTGGGAGACGAATGGGCCATGCTCGCGATCGAACCGTTCGGACCTTCGATCCAAGCCTCACAATTGGGTGATTCTGGTCCTTGGCTACTAAAATCGAACGAGGGTTCGCACGTAGGACCTGTAAAATTGGCTTCATTTGCAGTTGAGCAGGTTTGGTTAAGGGGGACGTATACGGACGGGGTGTAGCAGTAGTTCACCGGGTAACTCGGATCCTCCGGGGCTGTGGATCCGATCCAAATGACGACGTGGTGGGTGGTGGAAGGCCAATTTATGCCAACGCCTGTCAAAGTTCCATAAAGGGCAGTTATCGACGGAGATTCAATGATGTTGTCATCAAGATCTGATCCAGGGACGTACCAGGATCCTTGGAGTACAGATTGTTGGAATGTTGCATTCACAGCTGGTCCAAATTGGGATGCCACCATAGGATTGCCCACATCGACATGGTATGTGGATCCATACTCGTTGTCCCATCGATCGTGGCTCGCGTAGTAATCTACGAGCCCGAAGTCGAAAACTGTATTAGGGTGTTGTGCCGCAATCGATTCGGCGATCTCACCCGCATTTGCCGTGAATAATGCCACCGCATTAGACTCTTGGCACAAGGTCGAAGTCCCAACATCCTGAAGGCCGCAGTGGTCGTCCCCGGGTTGCATTGCGGTGGGATCGTACACTCCATCGTAAGGTGTAGTCTCCAGCACAAACACAACCGTGACGGCGGGCCAAGCCACAAAATCGCTCGAATTGGCCTCAGCGTGCAGTGTTATGAGGGTACTCCCCTCTGCAACTGCGCAGTTCACTGAATCATCGGGGCAGATCTCCGGCATTGACGACTCCAGGCTCAAATCCAATCCCCCCGTAGGCGTGGGGAGTGGAGAGTTGAGTGGGGGACCATTTGAGCTCGGATACCAGGTCTGTCGCGCGAGAGTGCCGGACGATGCACTGCTCAAGGGCGCGGAGTGAGGAGATATCGTAAGAGCCGCAAAGGGGAGAACCGCGACAATTAATCCAAGAATGACGGGAGTGATGATCCTTGATGGCCCCATGGTCCTACCGTGCTCGCGGCACTCCCACGCCACTAACCGCCGCGGTGGTAAATGTCCTTTGCCGTCCTGGCCGCCATCAAAGCGGTGTTACCTGAGAGCGGCCACGCGGACGGAAGTAATGCGAGCCTCCGGCGAACCTCGCAACCTACACCGAGCGGCGAGCTTCACGATTAGACGTCAGAGATCGTGCCACTCCCATAGTTCGCCACGTATGTTTCACCATTAACGTTGTCATACGTAGCGGCCTCCGTATTGCTACCAACCGAAACGGCAGGGAGCCAGTCGAGCGAGGTATTCATCGCGAGAACGGTACCGGACAGGGTCACGTAGACATTGCCGGTACCTGGGTCCCACGAGACTGAGGTGGGATTGTCGTAGCCAGTCGGGAACGAAACCGTATCCACGTTGTTGGAAACTTCGACTAGAATGAGGGCTCCGGGAGTACCCTGAATCGGGACCGCAAAGCGAGCCGAGGCTGCAACGTACGCCACTCCCTTAGGGGTATTGCCAAGTGTGACGGTTCCAGTGGTGGTCGTTCCGTGAATTATGTAGAGAGTCCCTCCACCATGACTGCTCAGGACCCCTTCGTATCCAGTCAATGACGACGCGATGACACCGAGAGTACCCGAAAGCGTAACTGTTGCAGTGACGGCTGTCCCACTGATTACGGATACGTTCGACGAACCAGAGTTAACGACGTAGACGTATCCGTTGTTTGGGTCGAAAGCGACAGCTGACGGTGTAGACCCTACCCCAACAGTGGCGACCAGCGGAGTTCCACTCGCCAAGTTAAGGACTGCGACACAGCCCAAGCCAGTTTCGAGGACGTACGCGTATGAGTCCGATGAATCCCAAGCGATGGCTCCTGGGTCAGATCCAGTCCCAAGCCCGATGGTCGTAATCGCATTTCCACTTCCGGTTGCGATTACAGAAACATTCTTCGAGCCGGAATTGCTGACAACTATTGCAGACTGCGCGGGATCGTAGGATACCGCATCGGGGGATGTGCCGACTTTCAAGGTCGAAAGCACCGAGTTGGTGGGGGAGACAACTGTGACGGTCCCCGCCCCATAATTTGCTACGTAGACGTCGCCATCATTGGTAGAATTCGCCATGGCAATCGGCTCTGTTCCAACAGTGATGCTTTTGGCCGTGGGCACCACCCAGGCGGTCGCGGCGTTGTAGGAGCCCACATCCATAGTGCCGTGCGCTGTATCGTAAACGATTGCGTCCGGGTTTGCGGAGAGCGAGTCCGTATCCACTACATAGCCGCCAGTGGGGGAAATTATAGAGAGATTGGATGAGGCTTCGTTCGTCACATATACATTCCCCGAGATTGGATCATAAGAGAGCATTGCGGGGGAGCTGCCAACATTGCTGGTTGTAATGACATGATTGGTGCTGCTTGAAATCGCACTAACGGTCGTTCCGCCAAAATTGCTTACCAGCATCTGTCCGCTATCCGGATTGTAGACGATGGAGTACGGGCTGCTGCCGACCGTAACAGTGGTCGATATTGTGATGGAGCTATGAGAAATGACGTAAACCGATGAGCCAGATCCCTCGTAGCAGCTCAGCTTTATGACGGCGCTGACGGGGCGCCAAACTCGAGGTACCCTGAACCTGCCAGTGCGTCTATGATGACTTTCACAAACTGAATGGATCGTTTCCGGCACGTCCGATAGATCGTGAGCAGTCGCTCCAG
>JAKIVR010000021.1 GCA_022750455.1 Thermoplasmata archaeon
GAACAGGAACCCTACATTGCCGAGCACATGACGGAGCTACCCAAGATCGTGTTCTCACGCACTCTGGACTCCTCGGCCTGGAAGAACACAAAGTTTGTTCGTGGTTCCATCCCGGACATCATTCGGGACCAGAAGCAAGGGACCGGTGGTTCCATCCTGCTCCTCGGAAGTTCGACGATCCTGGCGCCCCTCTGGAAAGAGCACCTCGTGGACGAAGTGAACGTGCGGATTCAGCCGGTCGTCGTCGGCAAGGGGCGGCCCCTGTTTGCGGAGTCCGAACTCCGACAGCCGTTGGCCTTGAAGGAGAGCCGGATGTTCCAGTCGGGCGTGACCGCGCTCCGGTACGAGGTCGTGCCGGGGCCGGCACCCGCTTGAGCCGGTGTCGGTGCATCGCGGATGTCAGATTTGAGACGGTGACCTTTTCAGAGTCGTTCCTAACCCTCCGGTCCTCGGCGCTCGCGGGCAACGGCTGGGGGGTGGATGGCGAGAGTTTCCCCCATCGTTTGGGGAGCCGGGCCGTGCAATACCCGTCGGACGCCATCCGGCCCGGGCCCCTCGGAGGCTCGGTCGCCGTTCCTGATCGCTCAAGAATGGGGGCACGGGTTCTTGGCGCGACGGATACCGCCTCAGGTCGCATGGCCCCGAGGGCATTCGCTGGCGGCTGCCAACAATTAGGATACACTACTGACCGTAGGGGATGTCAAGATTCACAGGGTGAACTTGGCCGTTTGATCCAGACCGCTGGCTGGTAACAAATCCCCCCCTCCGGAATGGGTCCGGGGCGCGGGCAGGGAGGGGGGCTTGGGGACCGCTCTCACTGGAGTCTGTCAGCCGCTTGGAAGGCAACCTCGCACGGCGCCACGGCCGATGAGGCCGCTGCGAAACGCGCCCACGTGGTGCCTGAAATCTCAACCTGAGTAAAATACTCGTGCTACCCCCAGTCCGAGGCGGAGCTGCGCGCACCCCCTCACGCGAGGTTCAACTGCCAAGTTACCCCAAACTTGTCTTGAACCCATCCGTATCGCTTGCTGAATCCATAGTTTGAAAGGGGCATCAATTCCCTCCCGCCCTGCAGGAGAGCACTGAACAGGGCGGACTGCTGCGTCTCGTCTCGGCACTCGTACCATAGGGAAATCGCCGGAGTAAATCCGAAGCCGTGAGTACGACCTCCGTCGAACGCCCGAACTTCCTCCCCATCAATCGTAAATCGGGCGTTCTTGAGGGGCCGCGCCTGGTCCGAGCCCTCCGAAGGGTGGTCCTCGAGGGATAGGATCTTCGAGTTTGGAAAGATCGACGTGTAGAAACGAACCGCTTCTTCGGTCCGTCCAGATTGCTCTCGGACGAACAGTAGGTAGGGAGTAAGCCGAGGTTTCGGGTCGGTCACCGGTCTTGCCAAGCTCGGGAGGAAATAAGAGAGGTTACGAGCAAGCCGATGGTCAAACACCGACGCACCTCGGCGCTTGCCAGCCGGCCGACTGGCGCGAGTGCCAGAGTCCTCGGGAGCTTCGGCGGCCACCCGGTTTGCGATGAAATCCTCGGTGGACGAGAGGGACCCCGGGGACGAATTTGTGTGTGCCAAACCCCCCGCGACAGCGGTCGCAAGACCGCAGGTCCCAGAGCTTGCCCCCGCGAGCAAAATCCACTCCCTTCAAAGGTTGGATAGCCCCGAGCGGATTCGAACCGCTGTCGCCGGCTCCAAAGGCCAGCATGATTGGCCACTACACCACGGGGCTGCGCCGCGTCCGAGCGATTGGCCCTACAATAAATCCATCCCTGCCAACCGGCTGGTGCCGACGACTCAGCGCTCCGCGTACTCCGGAGGGGTCGGCGGGGCCTTGGCCGAAATCGAGCCCGCGCTTGGCGCCTCCGGTCCCTTGCGAGGTACCGGATACTCGATCACTGCGGAGGACGTCGTGGGACCGGCACTCCCCGGAGTCTTGGGCTCCGCGGGAGTGGCCGCGACGTTCGAGGGCGCGGCAGGGCGCCGCCAACCTTGTCCCACCACAAAGGCCACGATCACCACGAGCGCGACCCCCATCGCCAAGAACGCCCATTCCAAGGGCGTGGGTCCTGTCCCGCTCGAAGCTGCTACCGTGGGGGCGGGATAGATCACGGTCAAAGTGACCGGCTCGCTCGCGACGACCAGGCCGGTAGCGTCACTCACGTCAACCGTGACCAAGTACGTTCCCGGATAGTCGGTGGTCAGATTGAGGATCTCTCCTTTGACCACGGATTGAGCGAAACCATTCACGGCCCAAGCGTACGTCAGGTTCCCCGAACCGCCGGAGGCCAGGGCCGTGAACAAGCTGGTCTGGCCGACCAACGCTTGCGTCGTCGCCCCCGCGATCGTCACGGCCAGCGCCGGGGCTACCGTCAAGGAGATCGGCAGTGAGCCCAATTCATTTCCCAACGCATCTAGGACCGACACGTAGATCTTGAACACCCCGGCCGCAGTCGTGACGCAACTGATCTCGGGCACATTGCCCAGAGAGCAGTCTCCCGGCAAGAGGCTCCAATAGTACGTATACGGAGCCGCTCCACCGAACACCGTGGCTCCGAAGGTGACCGTCTGACCGACATCCAACACCGGTTGGCTCACGTACAGGACCGGAACCCCGAGGGGTGGAAGCACAGAAAGGGTCGTGGTCGCGATTCCGATCGCCCCATCGGCGTCGACGACGGTGACCTCCGCCAGATACGGCCCCGGCTTCACTTGGGTGCATCCGTAGACGGGCACGACCGTGATTCCCGCACAGTCGGGCAGCCCGCTCCAATTGTAGGCGTACGGTCCCACGCCACCCAGCGTGATCAACGAGAGGTCGACGAACTGGCCGGCCTCGATCGGGTCCGGCGTCGCCGTCAGATCGATTACCACGAGCGCCGGCCGAATGGTCACGTTCAACCAGTCGAGGACGATCGAGCCCAGATTGTCCATTGCCGTCACGGATACAGTGTAGTTCCCGGGCAGCGCGAAGGCGTGATCGGGATCCGCGGCCGAGCTCGCCCCTCCGTCCCCAAAGTTCCAGAGATAGGTGTACGGGCCCGTGCCGAGGGATGCGTGGGCGACGAACTGGACCGGGATCCCCGCCTCGCCCGCCACAGGCAATGCTGAAGCGATGAGAGTGAGGTTGCTGGTACGGTCGAACTCGGTCTCTGCGGTGAGCTCGTACGTGGGCGTCCCTCGGCCCGAGACCGAGGAGCTCGCCGTGACGGGGACGAAGCCCGCGGCTCCGATCGGGATCACCACGCTCGGGCAGACGAAGCTGCCCGTATCGCTCGGGGCCTCCGCGCACACGGTCTCGCCGCCGAGGCTGACGCTCGCGACGTTCGGCACCGGGGTCGCGGGGAGCCAGCCATACCCGTTGACGCTCAGGACGGTTCCCCCAGGTCCCCGGGAGGGGGTGAGCACCAAGCTCGGGAGGGCCTGGAAGAACGCTTGGGCGAGGTGGCCGGAGGTGTCCGAGGCGCGGACTTGGAATCCGTCGAAGCTGGCGTTCCATGGGACGACAAACGCGCAGTCGAAGGATCCGTTCGTATCCGTCGTTCCCTGGCATGCCGGTCCAACGACCCCATCCAATGTGCTTCCGGTCGTCAGGAGATCCGCGCCGAAACCGGTCCCCTCGATCAGAACTTCGGATCCGTCGGTCCCCGAGGACGGAGAGAGCGTGAGGTTGGAGTGGATGGAGAGGGAGACGTTCGCGCTCCAGTTTCCCTCGGTGGCGTAGAATATGTAGCTCCCGAAGGGCGCGTCGGGGACCCGGTACGGGCACGTGAACGACCCGAGAGGGCTTGAGACTGAGACGCAGGCGGTTCCCCACGGCGAGTCGACCTGGACCGCTACGGAGGCGCCGAAGCCACTCCCCTGGAGGGAGACCGAAGCTCCCACCGTGACGTTCGTCGGCGTCACCGTGAGGTTCGGTGTCAGGTGGAAACCACCCTGGGCGGTGTTTCCGTCCGAATCCGCGGCCGTGAGGTTGAACCACCCCGCCGTCGTACTCGGAAAGACGAAGCCGCTGCAAACGAACGATCCGGATCCGTCCGTGCCGGCTGGACAGTTTGGCGTCCCAAAGTCGGTCCAGGACCACGCGAGAGTCGTCAGCGGGGTCGTCGCCGCAAATCCGGTCCCTGAGAAGGTGACGTTCGTCCCAACGGGCCCGGAACTCGGGGTCGCCACGACCGACGGACTAGGACCGAACTTCGCGGGGAGCGACGGTGAGATCCCGCGGTTGGTTGGCCGCGCGGCACCGGAGTCGGCCGCCCCGCTGACGGCCGATGGGGCGCGGTTCCCAGCGGACCGAGAAGGAGCCAGGAGGGGGCCCAAAACCACCCCTGCGGACGATGCAAGAAGCACGAGGACGACCAGAGACACCGTGGCCAATGGGACCCCGCGCCGCCTTGAGGTGGAGAGTGGCGCCGGGTCCGTTCGCGGGGCCGAGAGAGTTGGGGTGGATGAATCCAAGGCCATCACGGCCGAAGCGGATGTACTTCTATACATAGGGCTCTAGTTTAGCGCCCGCAGACCCCTACTCTATTCCCAACCCCTTTCCAGTGGAACCGTTGGCGTTCATCCGCCCGCACCCACCTCCACGGGATGACGCGACGCAAGCCAGAGTCCGAACTGCGATACCATCGAACCCATCCCCTCCCCACGCCCTTGGGGCGCACCGCCGTCCAGGAGAGTCTCGACCAGCTCTTACCCGCCGACACGATCCGCCAGTTCGCTCGCGAGAGCCGCTTCGTGGTGCGCGAGCGCACCATCGACCCCGTCGTCTTCCTCTGGACCCTCGTGCTCGACTTCGGGGTCGAGCTCCATCGGTTCCTCGAGGAACTTCGATACGCCTACGTCAAGTCCTCCGAGCTTGAGGACCTCGCCTACCCTTCCTACTACCTGCGGTTCAACGCCGAGCTCTGCGAGTTCCTCCGCCTCTGCCTCCAGCAGGCCATCGCCCAGTTGCCCCGAGAGCCGGGGCGCGAGCTCGACCCTCGGCTGAGGGCGTTCGTCCAGGACGTGGTGATCAAGGACTCCTCGGTGGTGCGCCTGCATGCGAGCCTTGCCACGAAGTGGCCGGCCACCCGCTCGCGGAAGGTCGCCGCCGGGGTGAAGGTCGACCTCTTGGTGAGTGTCTGTGCGAATGGGCCGAAGAGTGTCGCCCTGGTCGGCGAGCGGACCCATGACGTGAAGCTGCTCCGTCTCGGGGGCTGGGTGAAGGACCGGATCCTCCTCGCCGACCTCGGCTACTACTCTCACCGGCTCTTCGCGAAGATCGAGGAGCATGGGGGCTACTTCGTGAGCCGATGGAAGAAGAGCGCGTACCCGCTCTTCGTCGGCTCGCTCAAGGTGCATCGCGGTCGAGCAATCGACCTCGAAGGGAAGCGACTCTCCGAGGTGCTCCCCAAGCTCCAGCGCGAGGTGCTCGACGCAGAGGTGGAGCTCACATTCCAGCGGCCGGTCTACGCGGGCCACCGCTCTCTCGACACCTTCCGCTGCCGATTGGTGGCGGTCTGGGACGAGAGGCACGGCGAGTACCACACCTACCTCACGAACATCCCGATCGAGCGGCTCACCGCCGAGGAAGTGGCCCAACTATACTCGCTCCGCTGGGAAATCGAATTGACTTTCAAGGAGTTGAAGTCCCATTACGCGCTCGACAAGTTCCGTACGACGAAGGCGATCGTGGTGGAGGCGCTGATTTGGTCGGCGTTGCTGACCCTGGTGGCGAGTCGGCAGATCCACAACCTGGTGCGGCGCATACAACCGCCGGAGCTCCGACCTCGGTATCCGGCGTTGAAGTGGGCTCGGGTCTTCCGAGGAACCGCGCGGGACATCCTCCGCGCACTCCTTGGCTACTTGGGTCTGGGAAAGGGAGGGCCGGAGCTCTATCGCGCGATCAACACGTCCTTGACCAGAATGGCGCTCGACTCGCACATCAAGCGGCACCGGTTGAGGGAGGACTGGTCGAGGGCAGCGAGCTTAAACTAGGCCCCATGTACTTCTATATTACACCGATGAAAAGTGAATGGCGCGAACGGCGCTTGGCTCTCGGGCGCCGGGAAAGCGCGTGATGGGAGCTTCGAATTCGGCGGGTCCGCACTGGAGCGTAGCACGGCGACCGGCGATCCGTTCGTAGGTGCCGTCGGATCGCGCGAATCTGAGAACGCCCGAACCCGTTCAGCTCGGGGCGGAGGGGATGTCGCCGCGGCCCCGGAGATAGCGAAGGAGGCCTTGCGCGGCGAGCGCATAGCCCGAGATCATCTCTTGACGCGGGGCGTTGGACGGGTCCAGCTCAGAGTTTTCCGCGGCATCCAGCCCCATCAACGCCCGGGTGATCGAGGGAACAGTCGGGTCGGAGCGAGCGGCCTGGAGGGCCACATCCCGCCACTTCTCGACCGACCGACGATAGATCTCGAGGTCGCTAGCTCCCCCGGAGACCGGCCCGAAGTGGGAGTACCACAGCTCCGTGAACCGCTCCCGTTCCATCTTCGCCAGACTTTCGAACAGCTGCTCCAGGTCGAGGTCGGGCGGTGGCACGGCCGGCCGCGCCGAGGACATTCCGGCCAAGCGAACTCCCGCCGCATCACCCGTCAAGAGGGCGTGGCAGGCCGTATCAGAGAACGCCAGGTGGTGTCGGGCGTGGCCGGGGGTGGCCAGGACGTGGAGCTCGCCTCCCTGGAGCGGAAACCGCTCCCCCCCCTCCAGCGGGACCAAACGTCCGGCGGGCACGGGAACGATCGGGCCCCAGAGGGTGTCCGAGGCCGAGCCCCACGCCCGGCGGGCGCTGGCGACCAGTCGGGAGGGATCCACCATGTGCGCGTACCCCTCCCGATGCACGTACAAGGTCGCGTGGGGGAACTTCGCCGCGGCGGCTCCGAGCGCCCCGGCGTGGTCCAGGTGGATGTGGGTGACGAAGATCCTTCGGATCTCCCCGACGTCGACGCCCGCTTCGCCGAGCGCGGAGACGAGATGGGGGAGCGTCGACGTGGGTCCCGTCTCGACGATCGTGTACCCGTCAGGGGTCGGCAGGAGGTAGCTCGCGATGATCCCTTCCGTGTCGCGATAATCCAGGTCGAGGAGGAACCGTCCGTGACCCAGCTCCTGGACCGGCACCGACCCTCCTCCGCGCGCGACCCCGCAACCTAGACGACCAGCGCCTGGTTCGCGATGAAGAAGAAGCCGAGGAGGGCATAGCCCACGGCGAACGCGAACGCGAGGATCCAGATCCGGTGGTCCCAACGCCAGACCTTACGACCGTCGAGCGGTCCGAAGGGGATCAGGTTGAACGCCGCGAAGTAGCCGTTGTAGAAGGCCAGGAACTCGAGCACCACCGGAAGCCAGCCCACGCCGTGGAGGACCGTCACGACCCCGGCCGCGGCGAAGAACGCCGTACTGAACGCGAGATTCGACCCCGGCCCGGCGAGCGCGGTCTGCCCGAACTCCTTCTCATCGCCCATCTCGGCGACGACGGTCGCCCCGGGGAGCGCGAACAAGAATCCCAAGTACGCGGTGACGAACGAGACGAACAGCCCGAGCGGCGACAGTTGGAACTCCGCCCAGTGGCCAAACCGTTGGGCGACCGCCTTGTGGGCCATCTCGTGGAAGACGAACGCGGTGATGACGACCGTCGCGGCGAAGGCGAACAGCTGAACGAACGGGAACCACCCGAACGCGCACGAGTATCCAGTACCGGGCAGGCAGTTCCGCAGGGTGAGGAACGCGATGTCCACCGTCAGAACCCCCGCGGCGATGCTGAGGGCCGCGATCTCCTTCGCGTGGATGACGAACCGTCGGCTAGGGGGGCGTGCCATCACGACGTACGGGATCGTCCCCTGCGTGGGGCTCCATCCCGTCATGAGGCCGCCCCCTGGGTCCGGAGCTCCAGGGAGCGGACCGGGAACGGGGAACGAGGGACGTCCCGTTCTACGAGGGAGCGCAACAGCTCGAGCCCAGCCGCCAGCCGGGGGCCCGGGCGCGAGAAGTGCGCTTCGTCCGCGATGATCAACCGCGCGTCCGTCAACCACGAGAGGCCGGCGCGGACCGACGGTTGGTCGAGCTCGGAGATCGTGCGTTCGACGGAGAAACTGCACGGACTGACGACCACGATCGACGGCCGACTCTCAGCGAGCTCCTCCCACGTCGTCCGTCGACCGGGCATGCCGGGAACGACCCCTCCGACCGGAACTCCGCCGGCCGCCTGGATCATCTCGGGGGTCCACAATCCCGCCAGGATCGGAGGATCGAGCCACTCCACGACGGCGACGGACGGACGACCGTCGTCCGGGGCCCGGCGGTCGCGGAACGCGGCGGCGAGCTCCGCGCTGCGACGCTGACCGGCCCGGGGATCGTCGAGAGCCTGGGCGACGGTGCGGACATTAGAGAGGATGTCCGTGAGCGAGCGGGGGGTCAGCGTGACGATCTGGGGGGCGATCCCGGCGACGCGGCACGCCTCCGCGACCTCCTCGGGAGTGACCGAGCAGACGCCACACAGGTCCTGCGTGAACAGTGCATCCGGACGAAGCTCCCGGAGAAGGTCTGTATCCAGATCGTACAGGCTCTCGCCACGACCTCGGATCTCCCGGACGCTTTGATCGATGGAGACGGACGAACTGTCGGAGTGAGGAAACCGGGCCCGCATGACCACGGGTCGGTTCCGGATCTCCACGGGATAGTCGCACTCCGCGCTCCGGCCCACGAGCGCGGGCTCGTGACCCAACCACGCGACGATCTCGGTGGCGCTCGGCAGAAGAGAGACTACGCGCACGACTGGCCCCTGCGAGGACGTAGCTTGACCCGAGAGGGGCCTATTGTCCTTTGCGGGGGCGGCGAGGCGTGGGCCGGGTCGGCCGACGAGGCGGAGCCTTCCGGCTGGGGGGTTTGGTTGTCCGGGGCGTTGAGCGCGGGCGCCGTCCCGAGGCGCGCTTCTTGGGAATCGCTCGCGCCGGCGGTACGATGGCCGGTGGCTGGGGAGCCGGAAGTCCAAATTGTTCGCACAAGACCCGCTCGCGCTCGAACGGCAGGCCCAACCGTCGGGCGGCGGAACGCTCGGCCTCCCCGGCGCGCTTGTCCCCCATCCGCGTCAGCGCGATCCCGGACAGGAACCGGAGCTGGGCATCATCCGGCACCCGGCGGAGCATCTCGTGGATCTCCCGCCGGGCGTGATCCCACCGCCGATACTCGAGGAGGGCGGCGACCAGCGACGCGCGGACGACGGTCCGATCCGGATCCTCGAGCAGCAGTCGCTCGTAGTCGGCGAGCTCCGCATCGATGTCGCCTTCGGCGGACTTGACGGCCGCAAGGCCCAGCCTCGCCTCCAGATTCTCCGGGTCGAGCCGCAGCACCTCTTCGAAGGAGCTTCGGGCCTCGGGAACGAGCCCCAATCCGAGCAGCGCCCCCGCCGAACCGTTGCGAGCGGGGAGGAACTCGGGCTTCAGCTCGACGGCCTGTCGGTAGAACCGGAGCGCGAGCGCCGGAACCCCGCGCTGGGTCCAGACACGGGCTCGGCTCAGGATCGTGTCCAACAGCTCGGCGGACGGGAGGCGCGGCGCTCGGTCCGGCACCACCTCGGCCGGCGGGGATTCGCCGAGGTAGCTTCCGAGCCCCAGGGAGCGGGCCAGCTCGCCAAACCGGGCGCCCTCGATCACGGTCGCTCCCGAATTCGTGAGGGAGCTCGAGGTCGACGGGGAAAGGGGCAGTGGGGAGAAGACGACGAGATGCCGGGCTCCGTGGGGGGTCTCGTGAATGACCTTCTCGGCGACGCTGGCGGGCCAGGCGGCGGGATCCTCCACGAACTCGTACAGGAACCCGTCCAGGGTGGCGAGCCGGATCCCTTCGTCGCCTTGCCGGACGGCGCCGAGGGAGAGGCCGAACTCCTCGACGAGTCGGCTGACCATCTCGGCGAACGCGGGGGACGGCACGATACGACGATGGCCGACCCACGATTAAATAGACTCACTCCTCGGGGAAGCCGAGGATGGATGTCGTTCGGGGAGCTGGCGAAGTGGATTCCCTCTATCGAGCGGGAGATCACCCGCGGCTACACGGACGCCGGAGACGCGGCGCCCCGGTTCCGTCCCTTCTTGGGCACGTTGAGCGGGTTCACCTTGCGCGGGGGCAAGAGGTTCCGCGCGCTCCTGATCCTCGCCGGTTGGCAACTCGCCACCCACCGATCTCCCCGACCGGTGCTGCCCGCCGCCGCCGCGATGGAGCACTTCCAGAGCTGGATGCTCGTCCATGACGACATCATCGACCACGCCGAGACCCGGCGCGGGGGTCCGGCAGTGCATCGGGCGCTCACCGCCTCCCACCGATCCCATCGCCACCTCGGGAGCTCGGACGAGTACGGCGTCGGCATGGGGATCACGCTCGGGGACCTACAGGAGCCGCTGACGGTCGAGGCGTTCCTGAACGTCTCTGTGAGCGCGGAACGTCGAATCGACGCCCTCGAAGAGTACGCCCGGATGACCCGCTCCACCGCCTTCGGGCAACTGCTCGACGTGCACTTGGGTGCAGTACCGGTCGGTCAGGTCCGACCTGCGGACGTCATGATGATCCATCGCCTGAAGACCGCCGCGTACACGGTGTCGGGTCCGCTGCGGATCGGAGCGCTGCTCGGGGGTGGCTCCGCACGCCTGCTCGACGACCTCGAAGCGATCGGCACGGACCTGGGCGTCGCCTTCCAGATGCGCGATGATGTTCTCGGCACGGGGTTCGGCTCGGAACTAGCCGGGAAGAGTGCGAACGACCTGGTCGAGGGAAAGCGCACCCTCTTGGTCGTCATCGCCTGGCGTCAGGCCGACCGGAAGGGACGCGCGGCTCTCGAGCGCGTGCTCGGGAAGCCCCACGCCTCGGCGCTCGACGTCGAACGGGCTCAGGACGTGATCCGCTCGACCGGCAGTTTGGCGTACTCCGAACGGCGCATCAGCCTCTACGCGCGGCGAGCGTACGATCGCATCGGAGCCGCCTCCGGCTTCACCGCCGCGGACCGGGAACTCCTCCGAGAGATCGGGGACCGACTGGTCCACCGGGCGACCTAGGTCGCTATTCCGAATCGGCCGCGCTGCTCGCATCGCCGCCGGAGACCATGCCGCCGGCCTTCAGCTGCTCGGTGATGTCGCGCTGCATCTGAGTGAACTTCTCGCGCAAACCGCTCTCCTGGCGCTCCGCCGCCTTCACGCGGACCTCGAGCGTCTCCTTCTCCTCGGTGAGCAGATCCTCGACCTGCTTCCGGTCGCTTGCCTTGACGAGAAGGGCCCCGATCGGGCGGTAGATGGTCGCGTCGGTCGGGAGCGTCTTGAGCTCCTCCAGCGTGTGAACGGTCTCCCGCAGTTTCATGTCGAGTTGCATTCGTTGCTGGCTGAGGGACCCGAGGTCCTGCTCGATCCGCTGGTACTGCTTGATGTCGTTCTGCAGCTTTGCCGGTAGCGCCACGAGCGGAGCACTCGTCCGGCCCATGATAAGCGCTTCGCGAGCGAACGGACGGTCACCCGACCGAATGACCGATCGTCTCGGTCCGGTCGGTGAGCGAGATCCAACCGAGGTACGTGTTCAGCGCGGCGCGCATCGCGCCCGTGTCCCGGGCTTCGATACGAAGTTCCAACAGCCCCGGACGGGTCCGGACGATCTCGCATCGGGCCCGAGGCACCTCCCGGGTCGCCTCCGGAGACAAAGTTCGGGCCAATCGCTCGGCGCCGTCCGCGCTTCGCTCCACCGCGATGACGGCCGTCCACGGACCGGACTCGGTCATCGGGCGAGCTCTCGGTCCACGTAGAGGAGCACGCGGTCGGTCTTCTCCGCCGCGGCGCGCACATACGCCGCCGGGTCGAGGAGGGCGTCGATCTCGGCGGCGGTCAATCGCTCCCGGATCGCCGGGTTGCCGTGGGCCCGCTCCGCGAGCGAGCCAGCGGCGGAGGCGTGCGTCAGCGTGCGGAGCAGCTCGTGGGCCTCGGCCCGGGGGACTCCCTTTGACGTGAGGGCCAGGATCAGGCTCTCCGTCATCGGGAGCCCGCCGGAGAGTCCGAGGTTCGCCTGCATCCGGGCCGCATCGACCCGAAGTCCGGCGACCACGCCGGTCAACTTAGTGAGCAGGTCATCGGTCAGGACGATCGAGTGCGGCAGCACGATCCGTTCGTTCGCCGAGTTGGCGAGGTCGCGCTCGTGCCAGAGCACCATGTTCTCGAGCGGGGGGAGGGCGAAGGCGCGCACGATGCGGGCGAGGGAGCAGACGTTCTCTGCCACGATCGGGTTGCGCTTCTGCGCCATCGTCGAGCTTCCGACTTGCCGGCGTTCGTCGAATGGCTCCTGGACCTCCCCGATCTCGGTCCGTTGCAGGTTCCGGATCTCCGTCGCGATCCTCTCCGCCGAGCTCGCCACGAGCGCGAGCCAGTTGGTGAACTCCGCGATGCGGTCCCGGCCGACGATCTGCGTTGGCGCCTCGTCCGCGCCGATCCCGAGATGTTCCATCACCCGACGTTCGACCGCCTCGGCGTGCGCGCCGAACCCTGCGCCCGTGCCCACCGCCCCGGCCATCTTCCCCACCAGTAGCCGGGGCGCGAGCTCGTCGAGACGCACGCGTTGGCGCGTGATCTCCGCGGCCGCTCCCGCCATCTTGTAGCCGAAGCTCATCGGCACGGCGTGCTGCGCGTGGGTGCGCCCGACCTCGGGGGTCGCCCGGTGGGTTCGGGCCTGGGCCGCCAACGCCCGGATGAGCGCGGTGAGATCGTCCCGCAATACGGCGACCGCCGCTTTCAGCTCGAGCGCGAGCGCGGTATCCGTGATGTCGGCGCTCGTGGCCCCGTAATGCACCCACGCCCCGGCCGGTCCGGCGGCCTCGCTGAGAGCGCGGGTGATCGCCATCACGTCGTGGCGCAGCTCCTGCTCGAGCGCCTCGACCCGTTCGATCGTGACCCGTCCTCCCGTCGCCGTCGCCTGGATCGCCGCGGCGGCGTCCTTCGGGACCATGCCGAGCTCCGCCTCGCTCAGCGCGAGGGCCGCCTCGACCTGGAGCGCGCGCTTCAGTCGTTCCGAGCGGTCAAAGAGATGCCGGACCGGCTCCCGACCGTACCGGAACTCCAACGGGCAGAACAGTTCTCCGCTCTCCGCCACAGCGACGGGACCCGTCGCGCGATATATAGGCCGCGCGGGCGGATTCTCCCTCGCCCCCGGTCGGGACGCACGATGGCGTTATGCGTCTCGGACTCGAGGCGGAGTTGCGGAGGCGGCGCATGGGGCGGACCGTAATCGCGCTCGGAGGGAACGCTCTCAGCCGAGCCCACGGCGCGGGGAACTGGACCGAGGAGGTCGAGCAGATGCGCGCGACCGCCCGCGTCCTCGCGGAGCTCGCCGCGGCCGGAGAGGAGATCATCCTCACCCACGGGAACGGTCCGCAAGTCGGACGTCTCCTCCGACAGAACGAGATCGCCGAACGCGAGGTCCCTCGCTTGCCGCTCGATGTCCTCGGGGCCGAGAGCGAAGGGCAGATCGGGTACCTCATCGCCCAGGAGCTGGGCGCCGCGATGCACCGCCTCCACATCGACCGATCCGTGCTGGTGCTGCTCGGCCGCATCGTCGTCAATGCGAAGGACCCCTCGTTCGCCCACCCGACGAAGCCCATCGGACAGTACTATCCGGACTCCGAGGCCCGGCTCCTCCGCAAGAGCCGCGGTTGGACGATGGCGCACGATCCTGCCCGGGGTGGCTGGCGCCGGCTCGTCCCGTCGCCGCAACCGCTCCGCTGGGTCGAAGGGGACGCGGTCCGGCGACTGATCCGAACGGGTCTGGCGCAGCGTGCGCTCCTCGTGGTGGGAGGGGGCGGCGGCATCCCCGTCATCTCGCGGGGCCGGGGCGTCTTCATCGGGGTGGAGGCCGTGATCGACAAGGACCTGACCGCCGCCCTCATCGCGACGACCGTCGACGCCCAGACGTTGGCCATCGTCACCGACGTCTCCGCCGTCGCCGTCGGTTTCGGTCGTCCGTGGGAACGGTGGCTGGGGGACGTGAGCTCCACGGAGATGCGCGGATTCCTCGAGAAGGGGGAGTTCGGCGAGGGCAGCATGGCCCCGAAGGTGGAGGCGGCCCTTCGGTTCCTGGATCAGGGAGGCCGGCGCGTCGTGATCACCGACGCCCCGTCCCTCAGTCGGGCCCTTCGCGGGGACGCCGGGACCCGGATCCACGGGGCGAAGGCGCCCGCGCGGAAGCGCTGAACCGCTTCAGATCCCGGGCGATCCGCGTCCCGTACTGCATCGCGCGTTTCGGCCGCTCGACGAGAGCGGCGGGGAGTCCGGAGACACGGGCCACCTCCTGCAACAGCGCCTTCCGGGCCCCGCCGAAGCCGCGGGATGCGACGGGCAGGGAGCGGACGAATCCCGAGACCCGTCCGTCGAGGTACGGAGAGCTCACGGTGAGGCCCACTTCCCCCGCCAGCCCTTGGGTGCTCGGCCAATCCATTTCGATAAGTCGGCGCCAATCGCTCTCCGACCGCTCGACCGCCGCCGAAGGGCGGAGGCCTTCGAAATGCGAATACCCCCCGAACAGCTCGTCGGCCCCTTGGCCCAGGAGCGCCCGGGACGAGCCGCACGCGAGGAAGGCGAACCCAAGGGCCCAGAGGACGCTGCGTCGAGGTTCGGGGAGCGGTCCCAGAGAGCTCTCCCATCGATCGACCGCCGTGCGGAACATCTCGTCGTCGATCGTCCGACCTCGCCACGGAGCTCCGAGGAGGACCGCCGCCGACGCCCCGGACTGGAGGTCCGGAGAGTCCGGCCGTCCGACCGTCAAGAGTTCGACCCCGGGGAGGTCCCGGGCGAACCACGCGATGAGTGACGAGTCGAGTCCCCCCGAGAAGAGGAGGGTGACGGGACGGGCGGCGCCCACCGCGTCTCGGGTGGCGCGCCGCAACCGCTCCGCGATCTCCCGGGCCGCCCCCGAGAGCTCGGAACCGCTCCCGGTCGCCATCTCCCGCGCCAACCCTCCGTCCGGGCACCGCGACGCAACGTTATGGGCTGTTGCCCGTCTGGGGCCCCAACCGCCGGAGGCGGGGTTCTTGGAGAGCGATTCCCTTGACGTTCGCCCACTGCGCAAGGTGGCGTTCACCGATCGCGACGGTACGCTGAACCCCGATTTCCACTATCTCCGGGACCCCGACCGGATCGAGATCTTGCCCGGGGTCACCCGCGGGATCTCGCTCCTTCGCGAGCACGGGTACGCGGTGGTCTGCGTGACGAACCAATCGGGGATCGCCCGGGGGATCTACACGCACGAGACGGTGCGGGCGATCCACGACGAGATCCAGCGGCGACTGGCCCGGGGCGGAACGAAGATCGACGCGTTCTACTACTGCCCTCACCAGCCGTCGGATAGCTGCGACTGCCGCAAACCGAAGCCCGGCATGTTCCTCCAAGCGGCGCGCGAGATGGGACTCGAGTTCGCCGGGGGGGCGATCCTCGGGGACCGGGCGTTGGACGTCGCGGTCGGCCGCGAGCTCGGTCTGGTCACTTGCCATATCCCCGAGCGCGGGCGCGAGACGTCGGCGCGCGCCGAGCTCGACGCCGAACGGCTGGTGCCAGACATCGTGGCCGAGAGCTACCTGGGGGCGGTGACCCGGCTTCTGTATCGAGGCTGAATCGCGGATCCCGTCCGATTTCCCCAGTTCGGAAGACTCTAAGCCGCTCCTCGACTGACGCCGCGAAGGCTCATGTCGATCGACCCGGTCACGGTCCTCATCGGCATCGCGGCCACGGCCGCTCTCAGCGGGGTGGCGATCGGCTCCGGGGCGCTCACGCTCCGGGCCGGGTTGCTCGCCGCGGCGTTCGGGATCGTGATCGTTTCCCTCGGCGGGTTCCCGTACCTCGCCCTCATGGCCTTGTTCGTCCTCGCGGGCGTCCTCGCGACCCGGTACGGCCTCGAAGAGAAGAGGCGGCGGAACGTCCAAGAGGGCACCGCCGGGGAGCGCGGCGTCTCCAATGTGGTGGCCCACGTCGTGCTCCCGACGGCTCTGGTGGTGATCGCGTCCGCCGCTCCAACGTGGCTGAGCGGGTCGGAGACCGCCTTTCTCTACACCTCGGCCCTGGCGTTCGGGGCGGCGGACACTTTCGCCAGCGAGTTCGGCGTCCTCTCGGGCCGGGCGAGGAGCATCCTCACCGGGCGGCCGGTGACGGCCGGGACCAACGGGGGCGTCTCGCTGCTCGGCGAGTTCTGGGCGATCATCGGGGCGGCCGTGACGGCCGTGGTCGGCTTCGGCCTCTTCCTCCTCTTTCATGCACCGGTCCACTCCTCGGCGGGGTTCCTGGTCGGGGTGATCGTCGCCGGGTTTGCGGGGTGCCAGATCGATAGCGTCCTCGGCGAAGTGCTCGAGAACCGTGGGTATCTGACCAAGGGCAGCACGAACTTCTTGGGGATGCTGTCGAGCATCGCATTCGCGGCCGCGTTCCTCCTGCTGGCGAGCGGGTGGCTCTCGTGACCGCCCTCCGCCGGGCCGTGGTCCTGCTGTCCGGCGGGATGGATTCGGCCACCTGTCTGGCCGAGGCCGTCGGGACCGGACGGCACGTCCACGCCCTCACCGTTGTGTACGGGCAACGGCATGCCCGGGAGATCGCGAGCGCTCGCGCGCTGGTCCGCCACTTTCGCGTGCCGCGTCACACGATCCTTGCGCTCCCACTGAGCCAGCTGGTCCGTTCCTCCCTCACCGATGCCGGACGGGCGCTCCCGTCGGGAGGTTCCCGCGGCGGCCGGATCCCCAGCACCTATGTCCCCGCGCGGAACACCGTGTTGCTCGCCTTGGCCCTCGCCGCGGCCGAGACGGATGGCGCTCGGGAGATCTACATCGGCGCGAACGCCATCGACTACTCGGGCTACCCCGATTGTCGTCCGGCGTTCCTACAGGCGTTCGAGCGGATGGCCCAGCGGGGGACCCGCGCCGGTGCCGAGGGAGGAGCGCGGTTCCGGATCCGGGCCCCACTGCTGCGGCTCAGCAAGGAGCAGATCGTCCGACGAGGAGAGAGATGGGGGGTCCCCTGGAAATTGACGTGGAGCTGCTACGCTGGGGGGCGGCGGCCGTGCGGAACATGCGACGCCTGCCGCCTTCGGGCGAAGGGATTCCGGGCCGCCGGCCGCGTCGACCCGGCGCTCTAGAGCACCGGCGAGGTGCAGAAGGAGCAGCGCTTCGCGGCGATCGGAATCGTGCTGAGACATTCGGGGCACGGGCGGGTCGTCGCCGCGACCTGGGCCGCCTTCGCCGCCTGGCGTTCCGCGAGGTGAGCGACTGGGCGCACGACGCCAAAGAAGACGACGAGCGCCACGACGAGGAAGGTGAGGAGGGCGATGAGCACGGACCCCACGAGGAAGATCCCGTGCCCGATGGCGATGGTCCACGTGGCGAAGTTGACGTTGCCCGGGATGGAGATCAACGGGAGGACGAGGCCGGTGACGACGGCCATGACCACGGCCGTGAACGCCATGCCGATGACGAACGCCACGGCGAGCTGCACGACATTTCCCTGGGCGATGAACGTCTTGAAGTCCGTGAGGGCGCCCATGGTCGTCGGTCCGGCGAAGATAGTGGGTTCTAAAGACGTTCGGTATCGAGTGGAACCGCCGAGGCCGCCGGGGCGTTCACATCGTCTCGAGCGGTTCGATCCCGAGGATCCGTAGGGCGTTCCCCATCGTTTGACGGGCGGCCGCGACGAGCGCGAGTCGATTGGTCCGAAGCTCCGGCTCGGACGAGAGGACGGGCACGGACTGGTAGAAGCTGTTGAACGCCTCCGCGAGTTCGTGGGCGTACGTCCCGACGCCCTGGACCTGGCCCGAGCTCGCCGCGTGATCGATCGTCCCGGGCCACCGGGCGATCTCGCGGAGCAACCGGCGCTCGCCCGGCTCGTGGAATCCGGTCGGATCGAACGGGAACGGCGCGTGGGGCGAGAGGCCGGCCTTGCGGAGGACGGCGGCCGCCCGGGCGAACGCATACTGCAGGAACGGGCCGGTCCGACCCTCGAAGCTCAACGCCTCCTCCCACTGGAACTTGACGCCCTTTTCGGGGGCGACTCGGGCGATGACGTAGCGGATCGCGCCGGTACCGACCTTCTCGGCGATCCGGTCGATCTCCTCGGCCGGCAGGTCGTCGCGGCGCTGGCTCACCTCGACTCGCGCGCGTCGGACGGCTTCGTCCAAGAGACTGTCCAGCGAGACGGCGGTCCCGGCCCGGGTGGACATCTTTCCGCCGCCGGCGATAGTGATGAACTGGTACAGAAGGAACTCCGGGCGTCGCGCCTCGTCCATCTCAGTGAACAACGCCTCCAGGGTGCGGGCGTGAAGTACGTGGTCCGACCCCAGGACATCGATCACCCGGTCGAACCGGCTAAACTTCTGCAAATGGTAAGCGACGTCCCGGGTGACGTACAAGGAGGTGCCGTCCCCCCGACTGACGATGATGCGGGCGCTCTCCGACGGGAGCCCGTAGCTCGATGCGTCGATCGCATGCGCTCCGTTCTCCTCGGTCATGGCGTGGGGGGTCCGGAGGAGCCGCTCGCGGACCGCGTCGACCGATCCGTCGCCTAGGAATGTCGATTCCCAGGCGAACTCGTCGAAGCGGATGCCGAGACGGCCGAGCGAGAGCAACATGCCGTCCAAGACCTGTTGCAAGATCGTCTCGTGGAGCGGTGGAGGAACGCCCCGCTCCAGATCGCGCGAGATCTGCTGCACCTCCGCCGAGGCCTCGGGGTGGGTCTTCACGTACGCATTGGCGGCCGGGTACGGTCGACCGAGATACTGGTCGACCTTCTCTCCCGGGGGCTGCGCCCCGTCGGGCGGGAGCGTCGATCGGAGCTCTGGTGGCCAACTGGGGAGCGGCTTCGACCACATCCAGCTGATCAAGGCGGCGGCTCGTCCGACATCGTCCACGTAGTACTGGGTGACGGTAGGGTAGCCGGCGGCCCGGAGAATGCGGGCGAGCGTATCCCCGAGGACCGCCCCCCGCACCCGGCCGATATGGAGGGGGCCCGTCGGATTCGCGCTGGTGTGCTCGACGCAGACCGACTCGGTCCGTCCCGGCCCGTTCCCGTACCGCTCCTTCCCCTCGAAGACGAGCTGCAGGGTCCGACGGGCAAGATCCGGGAAGGCGGCGTGGACGTTCACGTACCCCGAGAGTCCCTCGACCCGCTCGATCTCCGACGAGGGACGGAAGCGCGCGGCGACCGCCTCGGCGAGGGCCGTGGGGTCACGGCCGGTCGCCTTCGCGAATCGGTGCATCGGGAGGGCGAGGTCGGCCGCGACGGCGGTCGGAACGACCAGCTCGTTCGCCAATGCGGTCGCGTCGACGTCGACCCCTTCGGCGCGAAGCGCCGCGGCGGCCTCCGCGAGCACGGCGTCCTGCACCGGCTTCCATGGGTCGTGGGAGTGTCCGGTCATCTCGATGGTGGCAACGCTCAAGCGGGGCCCGCACCATAACGGTGGCGCGTGTCGGCGACAATCCTGGTCCGCTACGGCGAGCTCGCTCTGAAATCGGCGCCCGTGCGCCGGGAGTTCGAGCACGTCCTCGGCGGGACCATCCTCAAACGGATCGGGGCGGCGGGCCTGCCGTGCCGATTGCGGGCCGACCACGGGCACCTCTATGTGATGGTCGACCGGGCGGAACCGGCGATGCGCGAGCTCCAGACGATCTTCGGGATCACCTCGGTGAGCGAGGTCACGGAGACGACCAGCGACCCGGCGACGATCGCCACGGCCCTGTGGCCCCTCGCGGACCCCGCGTTGAGGCCCGGCGTCTCGTTCGCGGTCCGGGCCCGCCGGGTCGGGAACCATTCGTTCTCGAGTCAGGAGCTCGCGCGGGACCTCGGCGCCGCGATCCTCGAGCGGTGGCCCGACCGAGGGCTGCACGTCGATCTCACCCGTCCGGATGTCGAGTTGACGGTGGAGGTGCGCGGCCCGGTGACCTATCTGTACCTAGAGCGGACCGCCGGTCCGGGTGGCCTGCCGCCGGGCGTGGCGGGTCCGGTCACGGCGCTGGTGGACGGGCCGCGAGGCGCGCTCGGCGCCTATCTGATGATGAAGCGTGGCTGCCGGGTCGCGCTCGTCACGACCGGGGCCGGTGCTCCGCTGGTGGAGAAGGTGCTCCGCCGGTACTCTCCCGAGTCCCGCGTCGTCGACGCGCCGGGCGATGCGGAGACGGCGGTCGGGGCCCTGGCCGACGCGAGCCGGGCCGACGCCATCGTACTCGCACTCACCGTCGACCAATACCCGGCCGCTCGCCAGCGCTGGGGCGACCGCGTCCTCTTCTCGCCGACCGTGGGCCTGACCGATGAGGAGGTGGAGTCCCGCTGGCGCGAGATCGCCCGACACGCCGCCTAGACGAGCCCGGCCCCGAGGAGCCCCCGCCCCGACCGGCGCCTCCCGCCGCCCCTCCGGCGCACCCGTTCGACCCGTCGTTCGAATCGGCGAAGCCGCTGGACCTCGCGTCGTCGACCCGACGCCTGGAGGATCGGCAGGCGACGTGGTTCACCAAACGGGAGCGTTGGGTCCGGCCCGCCCCCACCGCTCCCGCCGCTCCGGCCGAGGAGACGACCGACACGAAATCGACCGGCTAGAGCGGGCGTCCCGACGAGTTTCTCTCGGGGCCCTCGGCCAAAGAGTTAAGTGGGGGTCCGGGTGGTCCCGCCGACGTGACGGCCATGAAGCTGTACTCCGTGTCGGGTTCGTTCTTCGCTCGTCGGGGAGACTGGCAGGTCTTTGCCAAGCGGGTCGAGGCGAGCGGCCCAGAGGCGGCCCGGGAGCGGGCGCTCTCCCACATCGGCGGGTGCCACGGCGTCCCGCGTACTCGGATCCGAATCGTCAGTGTGGAGGAGTTCTCCGCGTGAGCGCCTCCGCTCGCGTCGAGGACCAGGTCCAGGAGGACCTGATGCGCCTCGAGGCGTACCGCGGGCAGCTCTCCGCCGTCTACCAACAGTACCAGATGCTCACCGCGTCGCGGGCCGACCACCAACGGGCCCGGGACGCGTTGGACGGGCTCGACGTCGCGACCCCGCCCTCGGACGTCCTCATCCCGATCGGCGGCGAGGCGTTCATCCGGGGGAACCCGGACCGGACCGGTAAGGTGTTCCTGGCCGTGGGCTCGGGCCTCGTGGCGGAGATCGATCGAGGTCAGGCAAGGGAGACGCTCCAACAGCGGCTGAAGCAGATCGACGAGGCCGGACGAGACCTCGAGGGCCAGATACGGCAACTGGAGGTGCGCATCCGCGGCATCTCCCAACGGATCGAGTCGCTCTCCGCGCGCAGCGGGCCATCGGCCGGCGGGCGGGACGATGTGGGCCTCGATTAAGGCCCGCTTGCTGGGACGGCAGGCGGACGAGAGCTCCCCGGCGACGAACCCTGCATCGCCGGGAACTCCGTCGGGCGATCCGGCGAGATTGCCGGGAGAAGGCCCTCCCCCGAACAGCCCGTTCACCGAGTCGCGATTGGGTCGCGGCATCCGCGAAGCGACCGTGGACGAGGTGATGGACACGGTCGAGATCGCGCTGATGGAATCGGACGTGGCGCTCCCCGTGATCGACCGGCTCCGCTCCGACCTCAAGAAAGAGCTCCAGGGACGGCGTCTGCGATGGGGCGCCGACGCCGAACAGGCGATCAAGATCAGCTTCGAGAACACCGTACGGCAGATCCTGAACCGTCCGCCGTTCGACCTTGTCGGTGCGATCCGCGCACGGGATCCGAAACCGTACACGATCCTGCTCGTCGGTGTGAACGGCACCGGGAAGACGACGACCGTTGCCAAGCTCGCCCACTGGCTCCGCTCCCAAGGCTTCGGAGTCGCCATCGCCGCCGGCGACACCTTCCGCGCCGGGGCGATCGAGCAGCTCCTCGTGCACGGCGAACGTCTTGGCATTCGTGTCATCCGTCAGCAGGAAGGCTCCGATCCCGCCGCCGTCGCCTTCGATGCGGTGGAGCACGCCAAGGCCCGACATCTGGACGTCGTGCTGGTGGACACGGCCGGCCGGCAGCACACGAACGAGAACCTCGTCGAAGAGGCGAAGAAGATCCGGCGGGTCGTGAAACCCCAGCTGACCCTCTTCGTCGGCGATGCGCTGTCGGGGAACGACGTCGTCGAGCAGGCCCGACAGTTCCAGGAGTCCCTCGGGGTCGACGGGCTCGTCATGACCAAGCTCGACGCCGACGCGAAGGGCGGGGCGGCGCTCTCCGCGACGTTCGTGACCGGTCGCCCGATCTTGTTCATCGGCGTCGGCCAGGGGTACGAGGACCTGCGGCCGTTCGACCCGGAGTGGATGATGCGCCGCCTGTTCGTGGAGCCGCCGACCGCATGAGCCCCCGACTGGTCGCCGTCCTGGTCCGTCCGAAGGAGGACGGCAATGTGGGCGCCGTCGCCCGCTCCGCCCGGAACTTCGGAATCGCTCACCTCGCCATCGTCGCCCCCCGCGCCTCGCTGGGCCCCGAGGCCCGTCGTCGTTCGATGGCCGGCGCGCCTCTCTTGAAGAGCGCGACCGTCTGCGCCGATCTCGACGCGGCGACCCACGACGCCGACCTTGTCGTCGGCACGACCGACCTGTCGACCGGGCGCTCCGCCTCGTACCTCCGTCGTTCGGTCTCGCCCGAGCGGCTCGGGGAGATGCTCCGGACCCTCGAGGGCACGGTGGCGCTCGTCTTCGGCCCCGAGGACAACGGTCTGGGGCGGGAGGAGCTCGCCCGGTGCGACCTCCTCGTGCACATCCCGGCCCGTCGGGAGTCCCCGACGCTGAACCTCTCCCACGCGGCGGCGATCTTGTTCTATGCGATCCACCGGGCCCGGGGCCCGTTCGACGGGGAGTCCACGCCGGCGCCGGAGTCGATCGAGCTCAACGGACGGGAGAAGGAGCTGTTCTTGGAGCGACTCGAAGAGTTGATGCGCTTGACCGGCTATAAGGCCCACAAGCGACGGGGGCTCGCCTTGCTCTTCCGCCGCGTCCTCGGGCGTTCCACGCCCACGGAATCGGAGTACCGCATGATGTTGGGATTGATGAGGGCGACACGGGCCAAGCTCGCCGGACGCCGAGGAGTGAAGTAGCGTGGCGGGGGAGTGGCTCCGGAGCCAGGGGATCGGTCGGGAGCGGTTCGCGATCGCGCTCCAGGACTTCCTGAAGGACGCCGGGTTCGATTTCACGACCGAAGATCGGGGCGAGGAGGGGACCGTGATCACGGCCCAGCTGCGTCGACCGAACCCGGCGCTGCCCGGCTCCATGCATCACCTGTCGTTCCGACTTCGCCCGACCGGAGGAGGCGCCCTCCTCCGCTGGGAGGCGCCCATCGAGATCGTCCCTGCCGAACGCGGGGGCGTGGATCGGTTCGTCCGGGAGATGCGGTTGCAGCTCGAACGCACGGTGCGGACCGAAAGTCACGGGACCGCGAAGGTCGTTGCGCCGGAAAGTGGAGAACTTCCGTGGGTCCGGCCGACGACTTCGAGCGGTTCGCCACCGTTATAACCGCCCCCTTGGATGGCCGCGCGCGCCCATGACCTCCTCGATGTACCGCTACGTGGCGGATTCGTTCCGCCAGACCCAAGGCCCCGAAGGTGCCGACCGGCGTCACGAGCGCCTGTTGAACTGGCGCCGCGAGGAGACCGTCACTCGGATCGAGCGCCCGACGCGCCTCGACCGGGCCCGCTCCGTCGGATGGAAGGCGAAGGGTGGGTATCTGCTCGTCCGCGTGCGCGTCCGGCGGGGCGGTCAACGCAAGCGGGCGATCATCGCGGGCCGTCGCCCGAAGCACAAGGGAATTCTCCGGATGACCCTCGCCAAGAGCATCCAGCGCATCGCCGAAGAGCGGGCGCAGAAGCACTATCCGAACCTCGAGATCTTGAACTCCTACTGGGTCGGCGAGGACGGGAAGCAGAAGTTCTTCGAGGTCATCATGATCGACCCCGTCCACCCCGAGATCGTCAGCGACCCCAAGATCAATTGGATCGTCGCGCCGGTCCACAAAGGACGGGTGTTCCGCGGGCTCACGAGCGCGGGCACCATGGGTCGTGGTCTCCGCTGGAAGGGCAAGGGGGCCGAGCGGATGCGACCGTCCCGCAAACGCAACCGTCGGGACGAGCGCCGCACCCAGTACAAGGTCATCCCCTAACGAGGGGACGACCGCCCGGGCGACTCCGGGAGAGCCGGGGCGCCGTCGGCCTCGCGCCGCCACTCGTCGACAGTACGGTTCGTTTCGGCGAGCCGTCGCTCGACCCACGCGAGCAGCCCCTCGACGTGGACGAGCTCCCCTCGCAACGAGACGCCGAGCCGCCGACGATGTTCGAGATCGACGTCGACGCGGCCGTCCCGAAGCAGATCGGCCAGCCGCCGGGCGAGTCGACCACCGGCGGCGTCCCAGTCGGTGAGGACGATGACCCGAGACGCCGACCGGGAGACCCGCTCAGCGACCTCCGGCATCCGATCCCCGTGGTGGACCAGGTGGACCCGACCGGGGATCCCGAGCGCCTGGACGGACCTCCGGTCGTTCTCCCCCTCGACCAGGAGGACCGCGCCCGGTTCGGCGAGGGCTCGGCGCAGCTCCGACCACGCGCGGTCGAACGCCTCCCAAGCCGGCGGGTCCGAGGCGACTGCGCGCGGACGGGAACTGCCGGAACGGGAGCCGCGCGTACCCATCGACGGTCCTCCGGGACCAGCAAACATCTAAAGCCTCTGTCCGGAGTAGGCGCGGACTCCGATGGCCGAACTGTACACCCGACTTCTCGAATGGCGGCGTGCGGAAGCCGCCACGCGCGGATTGGGGAAGATCCCGAACGACGCGTACGCGCAGATCGCGTCGTACATCGTCGAGACGAGGCACACGCTGGAGACCGAGGTGAAGGACAACCCGGCCGGACGCCGGAGCGATCTGGCCCGACAGACCCATCAGAAATCGATGCAGTCGGCCCGGGACCTCTTCGACGCTCGCGCGAACAAGATCCTCTCGGCGGCGTACCAGGCGACGATCGGAGGCTCGCGGGAGCTCCCGAACGCGACGCCCGAGGAGCGCCGACTTCACGAGGAGCTCTTGGCCTCTCTCCGCCAGTTCCGCCGGGTCGCCGCCCCGTTCCTCGAGCCCGAGGGCGGGCCCACCGCTGTTTCGTCGACCGCCCCGGAATCGCGCACGGGCGCGAGCCCGGCCGCGTCCACGCACGCACGACCGTCCGCGCCGCCGGAGCCGCCGGCGCGGGCGGCCGCGGCGAGCGAGAGACTCGCGTACGTGCGGATCCTGCGATCGGGTCCACCGATCGCCATCGGCTCGGAGACCGTCGAACTCCGGGTACAGGACGTGCTCCAGCTCCCCCTGGATATCGCCCGGGCGCTCGTGGACGGAAAGTTCGCGGAGCGGATCGAGACGTCGTCCCCCGCGTAGGCCGGGGCGCCCCATCTCCCGGAGTACCTGCAGCGTGGGGGACCGAATCAAATACGGACGTACGGTGCGATGGGCCGATGCCGGAGCTTCACGTCCTCGGGATCGCCGGGAGCCTGCGTTCCACCTCGTACAATCGAGGACTTCTTCGGGCGGCCTCCGGAGCCGTACCTGCCGGGGTTCGGGTCGAGAGCGCCGAGATCGGATCGATCCCCGGGTACAATGCGGACTTCGAGGAGAACCCTCCCACCCCCGTCACCGAACTCGCCGCCAAGATCCGCGGGGCGGACGCCGTCCTTCTCGTGACCCCGGAGTACAACTTCTCTATCCCCGGTGTACTGAAGAACACCATCGATTGGGTCTCCCGCGCGGAGGTGGCGAAAGGTCCGGCGTTCCGAGGCAAACCGGTCGGCATCCTCGGCGCCTCGACCGGGCCGTTGGGCTCCGCCCGCGCGCAGTACGATCTCCGCCGGGTGATGCAGAGCCTCGAGGCGTACCCGATGCCGCGACCGGAGCTGTTCGTGAGCTTCGCCCCGAAGAAGTTCGACAGCCAAGGCGAGCTCACCGACGACGAGACCCGGCACGCCTTGACCAAGTGGCTCGCCGCGTTCGTGGTGTGGACCGAGCGGGTCCGGTCGTGGCCCCCGCCTTGATCACGCGTCCGCGGGCCCTACCTCGAGCACGTGGAAGTTTCCGAACCCGAGCAACAGGCTCTTCGATTCCATCAACAGCCGGACCCGATCGACCTCGGTGGGGGCTTCGCGTTGGGCCGTCGCGAGGAGCTGCGGAAGCCCCCACTGCACGAGCGCCTCCCGCTGGGGCTGGAACGCGATCTCGCGCAGGCGGGCGGAGCGGACCGCCGCACGGATCCGATCAAAATTCACCCACGCCGTGATGTCGGCCATGCCGGGTCGCTCCAACACGGGAACGCTGTGGTGCGCCCGGAGCGCCTGCAGGGTCCCGGCGTGCGCTCCTCCCAACCAGTAGGAGGTCGGCGCGCCGTAGTCGACAAAGAGCGCCTCACCCCGCGCGATCGTGTCCGCGACCTCGCGGAGGAACGCTTCCGCCCTCGGGGAGATCTCGAGGACCGTCCCCTCCGGGGCGTCGCCGGGGAGCTCGAGTCCCGGTACGGGAACGCTCTCCGACGCCTGGGAGTCCACGAACTCGGGCTCCTGCCATCGAACCCCCATCTCCCGCCAGGCGGGCCCGTGGCGGACGAGTCGCCGGAACGGCAAGGCGTCCAACAGCTCGTGGGCGATGAGCGATCCATCGAACGGCGCCAGCTCGCCGAACCGGTGGGCGATCTGCGCCTCGGCCCCGGCGGCCTCGATCCGTCGTCGCCCCTCCTCCCGCCGCGCGGAGCTCCGTTCGATCACGTGGTATTCGATCGCGGCCGGGGGCTCCGACGAGCGACGGATCGCTTCGACCAGGTTCGCTCCGAGCGTCCCATCCCCGGCTCCCACCTCCGCCAGTCGGAGCGGCTCCGGGCGCCCGCGCGTGCGCCATCCCGAGAGAAGCCGCGCGGCGAACGCTCCGGCGAAGAGCCGAGAGCCGTGGGCCGCCGTGAGGTAGTCGCCCCGCACCCCGATGGGCGCCTCCGAACGCTCATAGTATCCGATGTCCGGGGCGTAAAGGGCCGCCTCCACGAACCGATCGAACGGGATGAACCCGTCGGGATCGGCGCGCGCGCGGATCGCGGCGACCATCCGCGCGTCGATCCCTTCGCTCCGGGGCGGCGCCGCGGGCGTGGGATCACCCGATGTAGCCGAGGTCCTCGCGCGAGGCCGTCGGCGCCGGTCCGCTCGACCGCTGCTCGGCCTCGTGGATCTTCTGGGCGATCCGGTCGATCTCCTTCGCCTTCTCCACGAGATCGGTGAAATCGATGTCGATGTGAAGCGCCTTGGTGAGCACTCGCAAGAGGGCCTCCGCGCCCCGCGGGTCCACGAAGTACCCGCTGGTCTCTCCCATCAGGCAGACCCCTTCCATCTTGTACAGTCGGCCGAGCCCCAAAAAGAGGCCGCTCGCGCCGATGAGACCGCCGCCGGGATCCGTGCGGGAGAAGACGACCCCGTGCTTCTTCATCGCCTCGACCCGGGCCAACGAGGTCGCCGCTCCGAGGACTCGGGGGGCTTCGACGAGGTGGCCCTGGGCGAACCCGGCCAAGGTGTACACTTCTTCCACGCCCATCTCGGAGGCGAGGGCGAGGATGCGTTCGGTGAGCTCGTACTGCCCCTCGGGCCCGATCCCCTGATAGTCGCCGCCGAGGAGGATCAGGTCCCTCTGATCCTTCGCCGTGGCGCGGAAGTAGTACAGGTCCTGGGAGACGAGACGAATGGTCCCATCCTCGTTGACGTACACCTGAGGGGGGAAGAACTTCGAGAAGATCGTCGCGAAATGGGTCGCCTGCAGTTTGTCCTTCAGGTAGTCGCATGCGAGCTTGCCGACATTGCCCACGCCGGGCAAGCCTTCGATCAGGACCGGAATCTTGAGACGGACCTTTTCCAAGATCCGGATCACC
>JAKIVR010000022.1 GCA_022750455.1 Thermoplasmata archaeon
GCGCGAGGGCGAGGGCCGCGCCCAGCTCGAAGGACGCATTCGCCGTGCTCGTCCCGTCCGAGGCTTGGACGGTCTGGGTACCCTTCGGGGCCGTCGGGGTCGTGAACGTACACGGCGTACCGGACGTGCCGGGGAACGTCCCGGTCCCATCGGAGGAGCAGGTGGAGGCTACCGACGTGCCGGCGAACGTGAAGCTGATGGTGGCGTCGGCCGCGAACGCTGTCCCCGTCGCCGTGATCGTGCCCCCGACGCTCCCCGTGGTCGGGGAGATGGTCAGAGAGGTCTGGACTTGGAACGAGGCATTGGACGTGTTCGTCCCGTCCGTCGCCTCGATCGTCTCCCCTCCGTTGGTCATGGCCGGTACGAGGAGTGTGCAGGGCGTCCCGGTGATGCCGGGGAAGCTCCCGCTCGGGTCCGTGGCGCACGACGAAGCGATCGGATTCCCGGCGAAGGTGAAGGAGATCGGGGCGCTGGCCGCGAAGTCCTTGCCGGTCGCGTAGATGGTGCTGCCCACGATTCCGGCCGTCGGGGCGACCGTCAACGTCGGAGTCCCCACCGTGGGCGTCACCGTGAACGCGGACGACGCCGAGTAGGTCGTCACATTCGTGATGCTCACGCCGTGGGCGTTGTTGTTCGTCGTGAACACCTCATTGGCCTGGGAATCGTAGACGTCGTCCCACGAGCCCTCCCCGGCCCCAAACGTGTAGACCACCTGGTCGGTCACATCGGAGATCGCGCTGACGTAGCCAATGCCACTCCCATTCTGACCAGTGTTCGCGACAAAGACCAAGCCGGCGTTCGGGTCGTAGGCGGCGCCTTGGGCGGAGCCCCACACCAGGATGGTCGCGACCACGGCGTCCGTCGATTGATTGATCACACTGACATTCCCTGATCCGCACGCGACGAAGATCTGCCCGGTGCCGTAATCGTAGGCGACCCCCTCGGGTCCCTCCGCGACCGGGATGGCCGCGACCGTCTGGTTCGTCGAGTCGGAGATGACGTCCTCGACGTTGTAGCCCGCGTTGGAGACGAACACCTGGCCCGTTTGATTGTCGAAGGCGATCCCCAACAGCCCGCTCGCGTTCGGCAGGTTGACGGTGGTGGCGACCGAGTTGTTCGAATCCGAGATCACCGTCACCGCCGAATTGTAGCAATCGTCCGCGACGAACACTTCGCCCTTGGCGGGATCGAACGTCTCCCAGCCGGGGTTGCAGAGCGCCCCCGCGGCGTCAGGGTTGGCGATCGCGACCACGGAATCGTTCGTGTCATTGATGACGCTGACATTGTCGTCGTACAGGTCCGAGGCGAAGATCTCGCCTTTGTTGGAGTCGTAGGCGACCCCCTCCACGAGCCCATTCTGGCCGTTGATCGGAGTGGAGTTGACGATGGTATTGTTCGACCCATCGATGACGCTGACGTTGCTCCCAAACTCGCTGGCGACGAAGACCTGCGCGGTGCCGGAATCATAGACGAGCTGCTCCGGGGCGCCTCCGACCCGGACACTCGTGGAGACGAACTGGCTCGTCGCCACGACCGTGGTAGCGCCCGAGGAGACGATGGGAACCATGAATGTACAGGGGGTGCCGGAGGTGCCCGGGAAGTCCCCGCTCCCGTCGGTGGTGCAGTTCGAGGCGACGGGCAATCCCCCAAACGAGAACGTGATGTTTGCATACGGAGTGAATCCGGTCCCGCTCGCCGAGATGTTGCTATTGTCCGGCGCGAACGTCGGTGAGAGCAGCAGCGTCTGCGCCGTAGGTGGCGGCGGGGTGGGGAGGGAGATCGACGCGTGGGCGGCTTGTCCGGCGGCCCCACCGGCCAGTACCAAGAGTGGCGAGGTGACCAAGATCACCAGAAGGAACGAGACAGTCATTCGGTTTCCGATCTTCCCGCGAGCGAGGGTGGGGCCCCATCGCGATCCAATTCGAAGGTTCAGACCGTGCGGTGCCTGTGCTGCATTCTCACCTATCATGGGAAATCGTGGCAGCAGTCGGGCCCCGGCTCTTGAAGCCTGCGACCCTGTCACTGTGACAGATACTGTGCCGGACCACACCGAGACATGGGACACTTTCTGGGAGGGGGTGGGTGGGGTCCGTGATCTCGCGGACCCCCACCCACGCAGCCTCGACGCCGTCGAGCGGCAGTTCAGCCGGTCCGGCGGCGGCGCCGAGCCGCGAGCCACCGGTTCCGCTGGGCCACCGTCGGGAGCGTCCATTCGATCTGGTAGTGGCGATCCACCAAGGGGTGGGGCACGGACAATGTCAGTGTCGAGCCGAACCGACGGAGTCCATCCTGCCGTGCATCATCGCTCTGAAGTTTGCTCAATCGGGTCTCCTCCGCCGAATCGACCCGGCCCGGTTCGGTGACGAAGCGGACCCGGCACCGCACTGGCCCGATGGGGTAGCGCTCGGGCAGAACGACCTGCATCCGGAGATGCGCGTCCGAGGTGAGGCGCTGGCCAAACCGGCGACCCTGGCTTTGGACCTGGAGCGACTCGGATTCCGTGGCCGCTTCGTCCCAGCCTCTCGGATCCCGACGACCCGACCGTGGCGTGTGGGCCATCCGATAGCCGGCCGAGAAGCTCCGGTTCACGGAGAGTCGTTGCCAAGTTGGTTTTCGGGCGGAAAGAGGCGTCACGAACTCGACGTGGTGGCTCATGACGTTGGAGAGCGAACGGTGGGCGGGGATCATCGAGGCGTGGCCCGCCGAGCTGAACCACCAGATGAACTGTTGCGGCCGTCTCGGCTGGTTGAACTCGACATGATCGAGCTGTCCGCTCACCACCCGAAACTCCTCATGATGGAAGACCCGCGCGCCGCCGTCGGGTTGGATGACAAAGATCGCGTCAAACCAACGAAGCTCCACCAAGGCCCTCGTCGCCGACGCAGTCGCCTCCGTTTCGGCGTAGGTATGATTGGGCAAGATGGTGACCTCGCCAAATCGCACCAGTCGGGAGAGGCGCCGGGCAATGGTGCGGCGAGAGACCCGGTACTCCCGTTGCCCCGCCTGGACGATGTCCCCGAGCCGACGCC
The DNA here is from genome assembly GCA_022750455.1 of Thermoplasmata archaeon. Classification (GTDB taxonomy): domain Archaea; phylum Thermoplasmatota; class Thermoplasmata; order Lutacidiplasmatales; family UBA184; genus JAKIVR01. Next base: position 3,030 of record JAKIVR010000022.1, read on the forward strand.
CGGAGTTCGCGGCGACATACGCCTTTAGGAAGGAATCGAGGGGATCCACCGCCCCTGCGGCGGATGCTGGTCGGCGCGCTACCTGTTCCTCCATGACGTTCGACCAGCCCTACCGATGGACTCTCACGCCTAAGAAGGCGACCCGCAAGGCGTCCGGAGGGAGGGAGGAGCGCGACGCTCCCTCGACGCAGGGAGTGGGAGCGTGGATCCTCCAGGGCGACCCCGCGGAGAATGGCGGGCTGGGGCGCTTCGTCCTGCCGGTTACATCGGGGGGAAGTTCTGCCAAGCCATCAGCAGGTTCCCTTCGGGGTCCTTGAAGAAGGCGGCCGCCCCGAACTTCTCGAAGGCGATCGGGCCGACGACCTTGGTGTCCTTGTTCATCGCCTCGGCCTTCTGGAACTTGACTCCCTTTCGCTTGAGGTCGGCCACGTACTTCTTAATGTCCTTCACGACGAAGGTTTGGTAGGCGAGCTTCCGCTTCTCCAGCTTGCCGGGAGCTACCAGCCAGACCTCGGCCCCCCCGACCTTCATGGAGGCCCAGAAGTTCTTCATCGCCCCGTCTCCCCGGAATTGGAGCTTCCCGCCGAGAACGTTCGTGTAGAAGGTGAGCGCGCGGTCCATCTTCTTGATCGGGATCAGGGTGACCAGTTGTGCGCCAGTTGCCATTGATTTCACCTTATTTCCGAACGGGGTGCTACCCGCCGCAGCCGTCAACAGGATGGCCGGGGATATCTAGGTTGCCAACCGGTCTCGATCGAAAATCCGTCGAGATCGCGCGGCGCCCTCGAGAAGATTCTCCTCGGCCCCGTCCGAAGTTCGTCGAGTCCACGGAGGGACCTCGCAGTTTCGCCATTTACTTGTTACAAGGCCGGATTTGTGGGATGAGGTTATACACCACCTCGTGGAATGCCGCGTGATGAGTGACACTCGTGGAACTGCAGGTATCTCGCACCACCGACTGACCGGACTCGCCGCGCGCTGGTTCGCCCCGCTCGGTGCGGTCGCCTTGGTGGCCATCTTGCTTCTTGGATCCGGAGTCGCCGGGGCCTGCACCCCGATCACGACGTCACCGGTCAACTACACCCTCGCGACGATCCCGTTGATCGACGCCATCGCGGCCAACTCCACCGAAGTCTTCGCTCAGGGCGTCACGAACTGCTCGCAGATCTGGGGCGTCACCGCCTCGGGGAACGTCTCCGTCTACGCGACGGTCCCGGTCAACAACAGCGCCTGCGACGAGGGCGCGCTCGCTCTGACGCCGCTCCCTACGAACTGCACCGAGAACCAGACCACGGGCGGCTGGGGTCAGTCGTGGAGTGGCGACTGGGGCAAGGGCGGGAACGGCAACAGCTGCCGCCCCTGCGGCAGTCAAACGACCTCCAGCCAGGACATCCTCTACGACGTCGTCGCGGGCGAGCTGTTCGAGATCACGAACGGCGGGGCCAATGTGACGCAGGTCGCGAAGTTCTACGTCTCCCATAACACGTCGGAGAACCTGGGACTCACGTACGACCAGGTCGGTCTCTTTGACCACGACCTCATCATCACCAGCAGTGCCGGCGGCAAGGTCTGGCTGTACAACATCACCACGGCGAACACCACCCTCCTGACCCAGCTCTTCACCTACATCGGGGGCCCGGCCGTCGCTCCGTTGAACTTCGGGACGTACGGCGGGGACGTGCTCATCGCCGAGAAGCGGATGGGCGAAGTCGTGGCGGTCACTCCCTCCGGGAGCGTCAGCAACGTCTCGAACTGGTCGAAGTCGAACGCCGTGGCGTTCCCGCCGACCTCGGGCGGGGGCGGATGCGGCAGCTCCTCGTGCAGCTTCGGCAGCCACCATGAGGTGCTGTTCGTGGCCAACTACTCCTCGGGCGCGCTCGAGGCGTTCACTTCGTCCGACCTGCGGAACTTCGCCGGGGACGGATTCGTCGCCGGGGGATTGAATCAGGGGATCGCGGCGTTCAATAGCACGGGCAGCACGACGCTGTTCGCCTCGCAGACACAGAAGATCTCGGACATCACGTCGATCACGTGCTTCGGCCAATCGCGGGGCGGAAGCGGTGGGGGCCATGGTCGCGGATGGGGCGGCTGGGGCTGGTAAAGCCCCGTCGTACAGAGTTGGTTCTCCGTTGGACTGGAGGACCCGTTCGCCATCGCGGGTCAGATCTCGGCACGTGTCGGGTCTGACCTATGCCCACCGTGGGGAGGTCTCGCCGTCCCGTACCACGTCGATTTCTGGTGACGTTCCGCCTGTACTGGGTTCCAGTTCGGATCGAAGGGACGGCGGTTGCCGGGTGAGACCAGGCCGGATCGGATCGCGCGCTGGCTTGCCCCCCGGGAAGATCCCGATCCCCATTGGAGTTCACTCTCACTCGTACGCGCCCGCCGAGGGCGCCGACGCGAAGGTGGGTGCGGAGGCGAGAGGGTCACCCCGTCTCGCGATCAGAACCAACGGTTGGGGCGACCGCTGATCAGCATCCAGTTGTTGGTGATCGTGATCCGTGCGCCGACGGACACATCGCCTGGCGATCCGGTGGTGAGGAACGTCCCTCCCGGGGGTACCGACGGCCCGGATGTCGTGGACCCGGGGTGGATCACGAGGAGGAGGACGCTGACGGCGGGAAGCGTCCAGTTCGCCGGGACATACCGGGTCCACGTCGTCGACGTCGGTTCCATGGTCTTGTTCGACCAGGCCCAGCTCATACACGTGCCGGAGCGGCCGATGCCGGACCCGACCAGGTCCAGGTGGACCTCGTCCATGGCGTTCACGTTCGTGAACAGCAACGTCTCAACACCGGAGCTCCGATTCGCCGTCGCGACCGCGTAGAACCCACCGGCAGCCCACGTCGCGGTCGACGGCAGGATCACCGGCCCGAGCTGATTCAGAAGTTCGGAGAAGAGGGTGTCGAGGGGCCGGGCCGTTCCGTTATTGGTCAACAGCGCGCCTGGATACGCCCCCTCCAGATCGTAAAAGTCGAGATTGGAGACGCCCTTCTGATTGAGGCCCTGGATCGCTTCGGTGGCGATGTACGGGACCTGGGGGAATCCGGCCATGTACGCCCCGTAGTTTCCTGTGTTGGTGGGTCCCACGGAACCGGAGCCGATCTCCGTGACGAACAGGCGGAGCTTGTAGCACGTCGGACAGGCCGAGGAGATCGCGAGCAGGTCGGCCGGCACTCGGACCGCGAGCGAGCTGGAACTCGTCAGGGAACCGTAGAACTGCGACAGGGACCCGTTCTGCGCGGTCGTGTGGCCGGCCGGGTAGACGTGGATGCCGACGCCGGAGAGGTTCGGCCCGTTCAACGCCACCGTCGCCTGAATCCAATCGGTCTCGTGCCACGCCCCCGTCCCAACGCCGGGCAGTCCGAGGATCCGGGCGGTCGGATCGACAGCCCGGATGGCGGAGATGTAGCTGTGGACCATCTGGGCGTACTGATCCGGGGTGACGTTCGAGCTCTGCGTGCTCGTCCAGTTCGTCCAGGGGATCCCGAAACTCTCCCAGAGGGCCGGTTCGTTCCCGATCTCCCAGTACGACGGGTGGAATCCGAGCGTCCTCTCGATGTATGAGACGATCTGGCCGGCGAGCGTCGGATTGTCGATCTCCCCGGGCAGCCCTTGGATCGCATGGCAGTCGAACGTCCGGCACCACCGGACGAACGCGGCCTCGGAGGTGGGGGCCGTCCGGACCACCCCGTTTCCCTCGTTGATCGTGTTCGTGATCGGGTCGTACATGTCATTCGCCCGGCCTCCGGGCCAGAGGACGAAGTTCAACGACGTCGAGTGGAGCGTCCGACCGGTGGAGTTGTTGAGGGCCTCGAAGGCATCTCCATTGACGCCCCAGAACGAGTAAGGCGTCCCGCGGAACGTGGAGTTCGGTTTCACCGAGAACGTCACGTTCGACGCCGCATTGAACATCGAGAGCGCGGGGGAGAGGTGACTCGAGCCGCCGACCGCGCCAGACGTCGGCGAATACGACGGGGCGCCGAGACACACCACCACTGCCACGAAGAGCGGGGCCCCGATCGAGAGCCACGTCGCCGCCCATTTTCTTCGCGCGAGGACCCTCTGGGTCGTCGGGGGCGAATGGGCCGAACCGGCGCCCGCCATTCTATCGCGGTTCGCAAGAACCGCCCTCCAACGATTCTTTGCCTTGGATGTTATTTCAGTCTTTCATTCGAACCGTCGGAGGACTCGGAATGGTGCGGGGTTCCCGCGGTCGACCCGCGCAGCCTTTCCGCCGGGAGAGTTGCTCCTTCGAGCATGCCGATGTTCCCGCTCGGCGACTGGGTGAATGGCCACGAACACGTTCGACATCATCTCGCCCACAGCGGGATGGTCGGCGCTCTTCGCTCGCTTCCGGTCGCCCTGCGGGAGCGATGGGATCCGGATGACCAGATCCTCCGGTCGGAGATCGCGAAGCTCTACTCGGTCGCCGATGACCGGGTGTTCCTCACCCACGGAACCTCCGAGGCGAACGGAGTCGTCCAACTGTTCTTGCACCGGGAGGCCACGCATCGGCGGGTGCGCGTTCCCCGGCTCTACGTCCGCCCGGTGGAGTATCCGCCGCTGCGGGACGCTGGCCGCGCGTTGGGATTTCGGGTCCAGGACCGGCCTACCGGCGCCGACGTGGTCGCCCTCTCGAGTCCGGCGAATCCGCTCGGCACCCGAGTGGAGACGGAAGAGATCGAACGGCTCGCGCGGAACGGAAGACCGGTCTTGGTGGACCAGATCTTCCGCGAGTTCACCACTGATCTCCCGATCACCCGTCGCGGACCGGCAAGCGCCTGGCTCACGAGCAGTTTCACGAAGGCGTACGGCGCAGACTCTCTACGCGTCGGGTTCGCGATCTGCCCGGCGGGTCAGGAGGAATCGTTCGCCACCGTTCACGGCTTGATGCTGAACAAGGTCCCGTTGATGTCCGTCGCCGGCGCTCGAGCCATCCTGCACCACCGGAACGCCATACTCTCCGAAGCCCGGTCGATCTTCCGGGAGAATGCCCGAACCCTGCATCGATCGATCCGAGAAGTTCCTCCGCTCGCCGCTCCAGTTTGGTTCGACCGGGGGGTCGGCGGCCTCGACGGAGATCGGCTGCAGCTGGCGGCCTTGGAGAAGGACGTGCTCGTGGCCTCGGGCTCCTTCTTCGGGGATCCGCGGGGCGTTCGGATCTGCTTGACCCGACGAACTTTCCGGGCCGATCTCGAAGCCTACCTGCGTGTCCGCGAGAGCTTCCTATAGATCCCCCTGGGTCCAGCGGGTCGACCCGGTGATCGCGACTCGATCTCCGCCAGGACGGAAATATTCCGGCATCCGAGCGATTCTTGCGGCGTCGTCGGGGCCGTACAGTGGCCTAGCAGGCTCCTCTCAGGCAACCGCAAAGAGCTTAACCCCCCGCTGGACTGAGCGACCTGCTATGGGCGACATCGCAAGTATCCGTGCCAACCAGAACGCGACATTCTCGGCAACGATCACGGCCGTCTCCGCTCCCCGTGAAGTGACGACCTCCCGGGGGACCTCCTCCGTGGCGGACGCCACGCTCCAGGACGACACCGGCACTACGACCCTGACGCTGTGGGGAGACGACATTCCGAAGTATCAGGTCGGGATGAAGATCCAAGTCACCGACGGCTGGGTGAAGGACTTCAAGGGCAAGCCCCAGGTCTCTCTCGGACGATCCGGGAAGATCACTGTCCTTCCGTAAGGATCGGTCGATCCCGTCGGACAACCTTTTCCCGCCGCGCGCTCACCGCGATACTGTCCGGTAACTTCTCGGGGCCGCAGCACTCCCGCGATCGGCGGGTCGAGCCTCGGTCGACGCCGGCCCGTGCCGTCGGAGATTCTCGTCCCGCCTCCTGACGCAGGTTTGTGCGACGCATAATAGGCCTACGGATTCCCCGGGGAAAGTGGAGCTCCGGCGAGCTGGATCCGCTCTGGATACGTCCACGATTCGGGGTGTCCCGGATGAGCCCAGATGGCGCGGAATTGCTCCACGGACAAGACCACTTGGGAGCGAGGATTCCCCATTCGATCGGTGAATCTGGTGAGAACATACCCCGGCCGCCCGGTCCGCGGAGGAGATTGGAGCTGCGACCAGAGGAGGTTCACCGGCGTCGCCAACTGAGGGAAGAGCCCGACTTCGAGGTCCACCCCCTCGTCGGTCACGCGAATGCGGGTCGGCTCGAGAAACACCCTTCCCGTCATCCACCACGCCGAACTCAGGCAGCTCGCCAGCATGAACATCGCACCCAGGGCGGCCCAAGCCGCTGGCGGCAGCATCACTCCGGAGGCGAGTTCGACGGATGGTCCGACTAGGAGGTAGAATGCGATGGCGCCCACGGCGACGAGCACCACGTCCCCCGCGAGCAGGAACTGTACGAACTGGCGAGGTCGGCTTCGCCCCACCCACCCAGGCTGCTCCGTCGTTGATCCGCCGACCACGGTCGTCGGGGCATCGGATTCGATGCGTTAATCTTTCCCTCGAAGCGGACAGGTCGGCGTCGGGCCCGCAACTCAAATCCCCCCCCCGCGTTGCGGAGCCGTGCCGGAACCGACCTCTCGCCTCGCCCCGGAGGACCGCCGCTGGCTGCACGACAAGTTCGAGCGGCTCTCCGCGGAGGAAGCCCAGCTCGCCTCGGCGCGTACGACGTACTACGCGGCGATCGGGACGGTGCTGATCACTGGACTGGTCGTGGTCCTCGCGGACCTTCTGAACGAGCCGCACATCTTGATCGTCGTCGTGACCTTCTTCTCGGCGTTAGGGATTCTGATCTCGTTCGTCTGGGCGGTCCTCCTGCACCGGACCAATGATGCGCAGAACCTCTGGCGGGAGGCGGCGGGTCAGATGGAGTTGGACATCCCGCCGTTGGAGGGGGAGTGGAACGTGCCGATCACGCTCCGATCCGGGGACACGCTGAAGCTGAACATGCTCCGGCCGTACCTCGCGCACAAGGAGAGGTTCTCGCGCAAGAACCCGGTCTCGTGGATGGACGGGGTGAATCCGGAGATGCTCACCGAGATCCTTCCCCTGACGTTCCTCTCCATCTGGGGCGGCGTCCTCCTCGTCAGCTGGGTGTGGTACTTGTTCCTCCGCTAGGGGGATCGGGAATTCGGATTAGACCCGCGAGCGGGCGGGGATCCGACCGCTCCGGATCGCCTTCACCAGCGCCTGATGGTCGAGCACCGTCTGATCGGCGTACGCCTCCGCGAACTGCGAGATCGCCTCCTCGAACAGCTCTCGGTCCCCCAAGTACCCGCTGAGAGTGGCCGGGTCGCCCGTCCGAGCGTGGGCGCGAGCGAGCGCCATCCCGCAGAGTTCGGCCTGGCCGAGGAACGCCTTCGGTCCCATGGTGGTGATGTCGGAGGAGAACTTCATGTCCCGAAGCTGGCGGACGTAGAAGTCCCGGGATCGGAGCCGGCTCCACCCGAGGAAGATGTCGCTCGCCTCCTGGATCAGATGCTGGCCGACCACGACCCGCTGTGCGTGGTTGGGGTACACACTGGGCCGGAGGTACGGCTCGAGGGCCGAGCTTGTCGCTTCCTTCAGCTGCAAGAACAGCGGATCCTCCATCCCCCGATCCCCGAGCAGCAGCAGCACCGAGCATTCCGTGCCGACGCTCCCGACGCCGACAACCTTCTGGGCCACGTCGACGATGTGATACCGGTCGAGCAGGGTCCGCCGGTCCTCCGGCAACGTTGTCAGATACCGCTCGAAGAACGATTGGAACAGCTCCGCCCGCCCGGGATCCGGGTAGTGGACGATCAATGGGGGCACATCGCGGATCCGGTAGCCTCCGCGAACGGCTCTCACCATCTTCGGGAAAGCGTGCAGCCCCGTACGACGTCGTCCGATCTCCACGGCTCCTTCGATGAGTCGGAGGCCCTCTCCGGAGACTGGGGTATCGTCCCCCTCGAGATCGATGTGAGAGTACCAGGTGTCGAGATACCGCATCGGCGCGAAAACGGCCATCCGTTCGCGGTAGGTGCGGATCGCGAGGCGGGCGGCCTTCCGGTTCTGGCCTCGGGAGAAGCCGTTCTGGCGTCCCGCCACGATCAGGCTGGTCGCGAGGCGTTTCACGTCCCACTCCCACGGGCCGGGAAGCGTCTCGTCGAAATCGTTCACATCGAAGACCTGGTTGCGTTCGGGCGTGGCGAACATGCCGAAATTACTGAGGTGAGCATCGCCCCCGAGCTGGACCCAGAGGCCGGTGGCGGGCGTACCGGCCAGGTCCCGGGCCATCACCCCCGCCGCTCCCCGCAGGAAAGCGAACGGGGACTGGGCCATCCGGCCGTATCGTATCGGAAGCAGCTCCGGCACCCGGGTCCGCCCGGACGCTTCGAGAAGTCCGATCGGATCCGGCCGGTCGCGCGACGCCTTCCACGTGGCGTGGCTGGATCGAGGGACCTTTCGGCGGAGAGTCCGTCCCCGGGCGGAGCGCTCCGCGCGGGAGGCCGAGGGGATAGCCCGACGAATTGGCGACGGAAGTTTCCTCAACCGTCCCCACCGTCCTTCGGGAGATATCGTCTCACCCCGTCAAAGAGGTTCGGGAGGCGCGACCGCGCGAGATAGGCCCCCTTCGAGCCCACGCCTTGGGTGGAATGGCAGCGCCATCCCCCCGGCCACGTTCCTGTCCGCACTCCGGAGGGAATCCCTCCTCTCGTTCCCAGAGCAAACCGTCATCCCCTGTGCCGGTCTCTTCCGCCCTGGGATTGAGGGTGGACGGACGAACGTCGCGAGGAGCCTCTCTCCTCGTCCTGTCAGCGATCGCGGGTCTCCTCCTGGTCCCTTGGAATGTCGGAGCGTTACCCTCGCCGGGGGCCTCTCCCCCACCCACCGCGAACACTCCCCAGTCCGCGGTCCCGGCATCGACGACACAAACTTCGGCGCCGGCTGCTCGCGCACCGGCGGAGTCATCGGTCGGCTCCCAGCTGGCTTCGGGAGTTCCGTCGGCTCACTCTCCCTTAGAGTCGCGGAGGGCGTGGTCATTGGCGAGAGTTCCGGGACTGCCGTCCCATGTGCGTGGCCCGCGGGGTCTGGCCTCCTCCTCGGCCGATCCGATGGTCCCGGGCTGGGACGTCGTCACCTCGGAGAACTCGTCGTTCGAGGGGGCGTACGCCTTCGACTCCGCCGACGGGTACGGGCTCGCCTTCGGAGGATCGAACGGGAATGCGACGTGGACCCTCCAGAACGGCACCTGGACCAACATCTCCGCCTCGCTTTCGACCGCGCCCCCGTTCCTCACGCTCAGCTCCATGGCGTACGACCCCGCGGAAGGGTACGTCCTCCTCTTCGGGGGCCTCGGCGAGCTCGACGCCGTGAATCAGACCTGGTCGTACGTCGGTGGCCACTGGACGAACCTCACGGCCACGGTGGGAGCGGCCCCGTCCCCTCGGTTCCAGGCTCTTATGGCGTACGATGCGTCGGACGACGAGGTGCTCCTGTACGGGGGCACCGCGACGGTGGGGGCGAATGGGATCCAATACGCGGTTAATGACACTTGGACCTTCTCCGCCGGCCACTGGACCAACATCTCGGGCGCCGTGCCGTCGCCGTCGCTCCGCGAGGGAGGATCGATGGCGAGCGATCCAGTCTTCGGGGGCGTCGTGCTGTTCGGCGGCCTCGCCGTGAACTCCACCGGCTACGCCCTGGCCTGGGAGAACGACACGTGGGAATTTGTCCACGGGGCGTGGACGAACGTCACCGGGCTCCTCGCCGGCGCCCCCGGCGGCCGGACGTACGGGAATCTCGTCTACGACCCGAGCGACTCCGAGCTGCTCTTGACCGGGGGATTCGGACCGGTCTCCCTCCTCGTCGACACGTGGCTGCTGTCGGCCACGGGTTGGACCAATGTGACGGCGAGCGCCGGCCTGGGACCGACGATCCGCTTCTATCCGGCGATCTGGAGCGACCCCGTCTCCGGCGATGCCGTGCTCGCGAGCGGGTGGAACCCCTACTACTACAGCATCTTCGACGACGTGTGGGAGTTCTCCGACGGCCTTTGGCACCTCGAGACGCCGCCCGCCACGCCGCCGAGCCGGTTCTCGCCGGGGTTCGCCGACGACGCGAAGGATGGGTACGACGTGCTGTTCGGGGGACCGGAGCTCAACGATACGTGGAGGTACTCGGGCGGGGAGTGGTCCCAGCTCTCTCCGTCGATCTCCCCCTCCGCCCGGTACGGCGCGGCGATGGCGTACGACGCCGCCGACGGCTACGTGGTCCTATTCGGCGGGTATACTGATCCCCAGACGGGCTCCCTCGCCGGGGACACGTGGACGTTCTCCGCGGGCGAGTGGACGAACATCACCTCCCAACTCTCCCTCGCTCCCCCGGCTCGGGCGTTCGCCTCGTTCGCGTACGACCCCTCCGTCGGGGGTCTCATTCTGTTCGGCGGAGCCAACAACACTCGCTGGCTGAACGACACGTGGCTCTTCCGCGCCGGGGGGTGGACCAACGTGACGATCGACAGCCGGGTCTCCCCGAGCGCCCGTTGGGAGGCGGCCCTCACGGACGACCCCGGGACCGGGTACCTGGTGCTGTTCGGAGGGTACCCGTGTGACGGCAGCCGCGGCGCGGAGTACTGCTCGGACACGTGGACGTACGCCGATGGGAACTGGACCGAGCTCTCGGTCACGACCCAACCGTCGGGGCGCGTGGGCGCCGGCTTCGTCTACGACGCTCCTCAGGGCGAGGCGATCCTGTACGGCGGCGGCGGCGAGTATTGTCAAGGGTCTGGCAGCTCCGAGTTCTGCAACGCCGTGACGCTGGCCGAGACGTGGTCGTTCGCCGGCGGCGTGTGGACGAATCTTACGTCCGACCTCGGAGCCCAGTCCGCTCCTCTGTCGTATCCCGGTATCACGGTGGATCCGACGTCGGGGGCTCCGTTGTTGTTCGGCGGGAATCTCGACATCACGGGAGCGCTCTGGTCGTACTCCAGCTCCTCCCCCGCCCCGCTCCAAGTCTCCGAGGTCTCGGCCTCGCCGGACCCGGGAGTGGTGGGCTCGGCGGGAACGTTGGAAGTCACCGTCGGGGGAGGCGTGCCGGCGTACTCCTACGTCTGGAAGGGCCTCCCGCCGGGATGCTCTTCGGCCAACACCCCGCTCCTCGCATGTACCGCTCAGACCGCCGGGACGTTCGGAGTGACCGTGGAGGTGACCGATCTCGTCGGCAACCAGACGAACTCGACCCCGTTTCCGTACGTGGTCGGGCCGTCGGTCCCGACGGGGCTCGCCCGCGTGCAGATCTACCCGTCCGGGATCACGCTCGCCCCCGGGGATCCGGCGTACCTGACGGCGAACTCGTTCGACGGCGCGGGGGCGTTGGTCAATGCGACCTATCTGTGGTCGGTGGATCCGATCGACGCCGTGACGCTGAATTCGACCCAGGGGACGTACGTGAGCCTCACGGCCGGTTCCGAGCTCGGCTCGGTCTGGCTGTTCGTGAACGCGACGAACGGCTCCTCCGAAGCGCTCGGGACCGCTTCGTTCACCATCGCGGGCTCCGCCCTGACGATCGTGAACTTCACGACCACCCCTAGTTCGGTCGCGGTCGGAGGGGTGCTCGAGTTCGTCGTGACGACGTCGGGAGGCACTTCGCCGGATTCGATCGCCTTCAGCGGGCTGCCCCGGGGATGCTCGTCGGCCAATGCCACCCCTCTCAGTTGCACGCCCACCACCGCTGGGACGTTCGAGGTCAACGTGACCGTCAGCGATCTTCGGGGGGCCGAATCCCGCGCGAGCGTCACGGTCACCGTGACTGGAAGCTCGAACACCGGGGGTTCAGCGAACTCGTCCGGGGACACGGGAGAGATCGTCTTCGGGGTCGTGTTCGTAGCCGCCGTCGGATCTCTCGCCGCGGTGACGTTCCTGCGTCGAAAGCCCCCCGCCCCTCCGTCCGCGACGAAGCCGGCGGATCCGCCGAGCGAACCCCACTAACTCGCGCTGCCCCGCCCGAGTACTGGTCGGGATCTCCCACGTCCGAGCGAGCTAACTCCCCGACCACGTCGCGGGCGAAAAACGGAGCCATCGGCCACGAGTTATCACGCAACCTGTTTCGCCCAAGCATTAATAGACCCCCCAGAGGAATTCATACTCATGCCCGATGTTCACGTCGTCCCCATCGACGCCGAGATGACCGCCGCCCTTCTCGCCAAGGCACGGAGCTTCGCGAACACGATGGAAGTCTCCCTCGCCGTCGGCAACTACGATGGGGTCGGCGTGGGCGCCGCGAACGTGGTGCTGTTCGCCTGCGACGCCCTGAGCGTCGCTCGCCTCGGCCTTCGCCCCCGGACCCACGACGAGCACGATGTGCTGCGCTGGCTGACCCAGGCGGACGCGCCTCCGGCCCTGCTGAACAAGGTCCAGGGGGTCCTCGAGACGACCCGCAAGGCCGAGCAGGAGATCCGGTCGACGACGCGCCCGGAAGCGGAGTCGGTCGCCGAGCAGACCCGTCAGGTCATGGAGTGGGTCGAGACCCAGGTCGCCCCGATCAAGGGTCTGCGGCACTAGGTCCGATCCGGCGCGCGACCGGGCTCAGGTGAACTCTTCGCGCTCGAAGAGCCCCAGTCCCGCCAACGTGGTGACGGCGAAGTAGCCGAGCATGATCACCACGCCTTCCGCGACGGTGGGCGTATAGACCGTCTCGGAGGGCATGAACCGGGTCGCGGTCGTGACCGTGATGTGGGCCGGGTACGGGTTCAGGAACGCGTTCCCGATGATCGAGTCGGCGTAGGAGATGATGAACCACGGCTCGATCTTCGCGAGGTCGGTGACCAGCGCCTGCAAGATCGAAAATCCGAACAGGAACAGGACGGCGACGACCAAGGTCGCATACGTGCTGGTCTTGAACAACGAACTGAACAGGAACGTCGCCCCGAGCACCGCCAGCAGGTAGACGATGGCGAGGACGACCGATTCCCCGAGCTGCCAGGGGAACGCACTCCCGCCGAAGTAGTACAGCCCGTTCGCCACGAGGATGACGAGGTAGAACGCGAGGGCGGTGAGCGACGCGACCAGCGCGGCGAGGTACTTGCCGGCGTAGATCGCCTCCCGGCGGAGGGGGAGGCCCATCAGGAAGTAGCCGGTCTTGTTCTGGAACTCGCCGGCGATGGCATCGCCGCCGAAGATCACCGCGGCAAAGACGATCACGACGACCGAGCCGCCGCCCCACAGCGTCCCGTAGAACGCCAGCGGATCGGAGATCAGACTCGCGGGCCGGTAGTACCCGACCGCGAGCGTGAGGATCGAGCCGATGATCGTGACGAGCCCGAACATCAGGATGTATCGGTACGAGCGCAGATAGTCCCGGATCTGGTACCGGCTCAGCTTCACGACCTGGGCGTAGGTCGGTCCCAGCCGGCGCGCGGCGCCCGCCGAATCCAGTTCGGGAGTGACCGTCGGAGCCGCCATCGGTTCAGTCCCCCCTCTCGATCTGGCTCAGATAGATCTCTTCGAGGGCGCTGCTCGTCTCGTTGAACGCGACGAGGCCGAGGCCCGAACCTGCCAGCGCCTTGAGGACGTTCTCCTGGGTCGCGAGTCCTCCGCTGAACTTGATGCGCACGCGCCGCGGGTCCAGCGTCTCCACGCCTTCGACGCCGGGGAGGGAGGTGATCTGAGCGGTCACGTCTGCGGGAGCGAGCGGACGGGAGAACGCCGCATCGATGGTCGATTGTCCCGCGGAGAACCGGCTGAGGATGTTCGGGAGCGTGTCGTAGAAGCGGAGTTTCCCGTGGTCGATGAGCGCCACCTCATCGCAGACATCGGTCACCTCCGCGAGAATGTGGCTGCTCATGAAGATCAATCGATTGCGCTTCTTCAACCCACGGACGATCGTGCGGACCTCGGCCATCCCCCGGGGGTCCAGACCGGTGGCGGGCTCATCCAAGATGAGGATCTGGGGGTCGTGGACCAGGGCCGCGGCGATGTTAATCCGCTGCTTCATCCCCTTGGAGAACCGGCCGACCTTCTTGTCAGCCCAGTCGCTCATCTTGACCTCAGCGAGGACCTCATCGATCCGCCCCTTCCACTCGGCCCGAGGAACGCCCCGGACGTCCGCGACCATCTCCAGCGCCTCGTACGGCGTCAGGGACGGGTAGATCTCCGGGGATTCGATCAGCACGCCGGCGGCGCTCAATGCGACCTTGCGATTGCTCTGAACAGAGACCCCGTTGAGGAAGCACTCGCCCTTGGTGGGGAAGATCATGTCGGTGACCATCTTCAGCGTCGTGGTCTTTCCGGCCCCGTTCGGGCCCAGGAACCCGACACACTTCGCGCCCTCGATCTTCAGGCTCAGGTCATCGAGGGCGGTGAAGCTCCCGAACCGTTTGGTCAAGTGCTGAACCTCGATGGCCGCGGCGGTCATGGCCGATGAGGTTCGGCGCTCTATTTGACGGGCTAGTCGGAACCGCCGTGCCCGACCCTGCGATGTGCCTGCACGGAGCATGGAACGCGTTTTCGGCGCGTCAGAACCGCCTATATCGCCGAGAGGGCTCCGCGGGTCGGGTACGTCCATGAAGGTAGGCATCATCGGAAGCGGCGACGTGGCGAGGTCTCTCGGCACGGGATTCATCGGCGCGGGTCACGAGGTCAAGATCGGGACGCGGGGCGAGAGCAGTCCCGCGCTGCATGCGTGGGTCGAGGCCGGGAGTGGCAAGGCGTCCGCCGGAACGTTCACCGACGCGGCCAAGTTCGGCGAGATCATTGTGCTGGCGACGAAGGGCACCGCCAACCCCGAAGCGATCCGGACGGCCGGGATCGACCACTTCCACGGAAAGGTCGTGATCGACGTCACCAATCCTCTGGTGATGGAACCAAACTCTCCGCCTCGACTGGCCCTCGGACATACCACCTCGGCGGGAGAGGAGGTCCAGAAGCTCCTCCCGCACTCGCAGGTCGTGAAGACGCTGAACACGATCGGCCACGTCCATATGGTGCATCCCAAATTCTCCGGCAATCCGACGATGTTCCTCTGCGGGAACGATGCGAAGGCGAAGGAGACGGTGACCGGCATCCTGCGCGCCTTTGGTTGGAAGTCGATCGTGGACACCGGCAACATCGAGGGCGCCCGCGAGCTGGAGCCGATGTGCATCCTGTGGGTCAAGTCCGCGATGAACCTCGGCTCCTGGGACCTGGCGTTCGGACTCGAGCGCAAGTAGGTTGACCGGATCGGGGGCCACGTCTACGGGGCAAGTTCGCGGTTCCGGAGATCTAGCGGACGAACGGTCCGGCACCTGGTTCCCCCTCGGGCGGACGCCTCGAGCTGTTCCGGGAGAAACTCTCTCCGCACCCGCCGCCGGCGGCGGTGGAACCCGTACTAGAGAAGCTTCCCGGCGCGGATGACCGGAGCCCCGTCGATTGCGATCTCCGAGCCGGCGAGCGAGATCCAACTCATGAAATTGGATTCGTCCCCCCCAATCCTCAAGGACGCGCAGCCCCGCTCGACGGTCTCCAAGTTGGGAACGTCTTTGACGGCCGGGTTCAGTCCGAACGTGAGAGAGCGGGTACGGTCCTTCCCCGCCCGGCCTTTCTTGTACTGACGGGTAAAATCATCCCCTCCGTCCTCGAAAGAATACGAGGTCAACTTACCGTCAGAGAATTCGACCGTTCCCCCGGCGTGCGAGTGCCACCAGATGTTGGTGCGGCGGTTGGCGTGGAGGCTCCCCTCCGCAGTTCTGGCGTCGAGGTCCACCTCGACGCGTCCGGCGGGGACGGCCTCCAGCATGCCATAGGGGCCGAATCTCTGGTCCCTCGGGTGGGGCCTTCCGTCGTGCAGCCGTGGAGCGACCCCAGCCAAGGCGACCTCCAAGTCAGTTCCGTTGGGGTGGGTGATCCGCACCCTCTTTCCCCGGGAGAGCGCCTGGCAGAGCCGAGCCCCGCTCTGGGCCGTCTCCTCCGGGTCGGTCAGAGTTGCCCGCAGGACATCGTCCTCCCACTGCGCGGGGTCGACACCCCACCGGTGAGCCCGTCCCTCCGTCACAAATCCCGCGGTCATCCGCGCCCCGCGGAGCCCCGTCTTCCGGGCGACCTCGTACCAGGGCCAGTTCCAGGCGAGCGCTTCGTCGAAGGTCCTCTCGTCGCCGGAAAAATGATCCTTCTCGATGCGGTCGGTGTTCCCCGGACCCCAGAACATCACGTACACGTCCGCGGCCTTCATCGCCGCCCACTCCGGGGCGCTCGACTTGCCGAGGAGCCGGCTCTGCTTCCGGTCCATCGCGCGCCAGAAGGCATTCTCGTCCTCGTGGACGAGGAGGGCGTGACCGCCTACCCGTCGGACCTCATCGACTATCGCCGAGGCGAGAGGGATCGTGTGGTCCCAGGACTCGATGATCGCATTCTCTCCCGATCGGACCTTGAGGTAACGGGTCACGATGCTGCGGGCCGCGTCGCGCTGCAGCTTCGAGGGGTGGACCGCCATGGCCCGCGGCCGAGGTCGACGGACCTACTTGTAACCCGCGCGGGATTCTCCAGCCGACGGCCGATCGGTCCGACCACGCACCCCCGACTCCGACTCTCGTGGTGAGAGGCGGAGGAAGACCTTCGCCGGGCCCCTCATCTGCTCCATCGGATTCTCGGTGCGACCTATTCAACTCCCCCCCCGCGAGTCGGGGCGGTCCTAGGCGGGGAACCACTCCGGTCCGTCCCCTTCGAACTCGAGAAACCCCTCAGGCCCTCGGGGCTGGCGCACGGACGAGCGGGGAAACTCCCGGAGAAACTGCTTCGTCTTCGTCCGGTGGCACGGGCGGCACAACGTCTGGAGATTCTCCCTCTCCAACGGCGCTCCCCCCCGGGCGAGCTCTCGGATGTGGTCGATCTCGTAGGCGCCTCGACGGACCCGCTGGCCGCAGGAGCAGCAGCGATACCCGTCCCGACGGAGCACGACGACCCGAGCCGCATCCCAGAAATATCGTCCCCGAAAGCGCCACTCGCAGACATTGCTGCAGTAGATCCGGTGCCGCGGAGGGAGTTCGGAGTGGCACTCGACACATCGTCCCTCCGCCCGGGCCCGGTCGCGGCGGAGACGGGCCTCCCCGCGCCACGCGGCAGAGTTATTCGTCAGTTGCCGCCGTGTCGGGCGGGGATGACCGTCCCGGGCCATGGTAACGCGACTGGCGGCGAGCCTCCTCTTAGTCCCACCTCTCGAACCGAACTCTCGGGAAGGTCGAGGTCGAACCGACGGCCCGGCCCTTCCCCGCCCCGCAGAACCGACCCGTATCGGTACGCTTATGTACGTGTTATGCTTCGGCATGGCACGACCCCTATGTACGCGGAGCTATCGACCGAAACTCCCCCTCGGAGGGAGTGACCGTGGTCGCCGATCCGGTCGACTTTGATCGTCGCCCGGTCCGGCGAGAGCCGTCGGCGGAATCGGCCGACGAGCCGCGCCGGATCGTGTCGCCGGGAGCTCCCGCAGCTCCGAGGACGCCGATCGCCGACGACTTGATGCTCGGCGCCGACACGTTGATCGGGGCGACGACGACTCGCGCCCGGACGAACCGTCCCGGCAGCGCTACGCGGCGGGAGCCTCGGTCCGAGTCCTGAGCGGACTGCCGTCTGCGAACGGTCGCGCGGATTCTCCGGGCTCGGTGCTGGCCCGCTCGGCCTGCGTCGCCCGACGAGCGCGGAGCCTCTGACGCCCGACGACGAGCCACGCACCCGTGCTCTGGGTACGAACGGTCAAGGTGGCGCTCTGAGCCTTGATGAACCGACGGGCGTACACGGCCGCCTCGGTGACGTCATTGTCCCGATGCTCCAAGAACGCCTCGGCCAGCGCGACCCACGCCGACGGGATCCTCGCTCCAGGGAATGGAAGCTCCTCCTCCGGCCGGCGGGAAGCTCTTCGACGGGCGTACGTGGGCGGCATGGGGCCTTCCAACGTCGCCGCGGACTTCCCCCCTCATAATCCATCGGTTCTACAAGTCGTGAGGGAAACAGGTTGTCGCTGCCGCGACCTCGCCGCACGCGTGCGCGACACCGAATCCTTAACGTCCGAGGACCCATCCCGGGCGTAGGCATCCCATGAACGACAGTACTCCGGCGACAACGTTGGCGCCGAACCATCCGTCCGACGTCGGGATAACTCCCCGCCGCGGGGTCCGCCTCGTCACTCCGATCCCTGGTCCGAAGGCCCAGGCACTCATCGCGGAGGACACCCGTCTCATGATGACGGGGACCAAGAGCGCCCCGGTCGCGGTCGACCACGCCCAGGGGGTCTGGCTCCACGACATCGACGGGAACACGCTCCTCGACTTCACGAGCGGCGTCGGCGTGCTGAACGCCGGCCACAGTCACCCCAAGGTCGTCCGAGCGATCCAAGCGCAGGCCGAGAAGCTGACCCATTTCGCCGGCACCGACTACTACTACGAGGTGCAAACCCGCCTCGCCGACCGTCTGACTCACATCACGCCCGGCTCCTTCCCCAAGAAGGTCTTCTTCACGAACTCCGGCACGGAGAGCGTGGAAGCCGCGCTCAAGCTCGCCCGTTGGAATCGCCAACGACCGATCACCGTCGGCCTGTTGGGCGCCTTCCATGGCCGCTCGATGGGGGCACTTACCATGACCGCGTCGAAGCCGACCCAGCGCGCGCGGTTCTCCTCCTTCGCCGGCGGCGGGCACCACATCCCCCCACCGTACTGCTACCGCTGCCCGTACAAGCTCACCTTCCCGAGCTGCGACCTCTACTGCGCGAAGATCCTGGAAGACCTGTACTTCGAGACCTCGATCCCTCCCGATGACGTCGCGGCGTTCATCGCCGAGCCGATCATGGGCGAGGGCGGGTACGTCGTGCCGCCGCCGGGTTGGCACCAGGCGATCCGCACCATCTGCGACAAGCACGGGATCCTGTTCATCAGCGATGAGGTGCAAGCCGGCGTCGGCCGGACCGGCAAGTGGTTCGGCATCGAACATTTCGGGGTTGTCCCGGATATCCTCGCCACGGCGAAAGCCGTCGGCGGAGGAATCCCGATGGGCGCCATCGTCTTCCGATCCGAGCTCGATTACACCTACGCCGGCGCCCACTCCAACACGTTTGGGGGGAACGCCGTGGCGGCGGCCGCGTCGCTTGCGACGCTCGACGTGATCGAGGGGGACCATCTGATGGACAATGCCCGGGTCCAGGGCGAGCACCTCCTGGTCCGGCTCCGCGAGCTCCAGAAAAAGTATCCCGTCATCGGCGACGTCCGCGGGATCGGATTGATGGTCGGTACGGAGTTCATCCGGGGCGGGAGCGACACCGCCCCCGACGCGAAGCTCCGGGACCGCATCGTGGAGGAGTCGTACCGGCGCGGGCTGCTCCTGTTGCCGTGCGGGAAGTCGTCAATCCGCTACATCCCCCCGCTCCTCATCCAACGCGACCAGATCGACGAGGCCGCCGAGATCCTCGACGGAGCGATCCAGGCAGCGATCCGCTCGGCATGAAGGTCGGTGTCCTTCGAGCGCCGGGCGCCGTCGTCCTCGAGGACGTGCCGCGGCCCGTCGCCGGACCTGGTGAGATCGTGGTCGAGCTCGCCGCCTGCGGGGTCTGTGGCACGGATCTCGAGAAGCTCCGAGGGAACTATGCCGGCAAGACGACCTTGGGCCACGAGCCCGCCGGGGTCGTCCGCGAGATCGGAGAGGGTGTGACCTCGCTGCGAACGGGAGAGAGGGTCTTTGTCCACCACCACGTTCCTTGCTACACCTGTGCGGTCTGCCAGCGCGGCGATCTCACCTTCTGCCCCTCGTACGGCAGTACGAACTTGGATCCGGGCGGATTCGCCGAGGCGTTCCGGGTGTCGGCCGAACACGTTCGGAAGGGGGCCGTGTTGCCGCTCGCCGCCTCCGCGACCTGGGAGGACGGAGCGCTCCTCGAGCCGGCCGCCTGTGCCCTCACCGCGATCCACTCCGTCCATCCTCCGACCGGGGCGACCGTCGCCGTGCTCGGGCTCGGCCCGGTCGGCCTTCTCTACGCCCGGCTGCTCCGGACCGTGGGCGCCTCGTGGGTCGGGGCGACGGAGATCTCCCCGCTCCGACGGGACGCCGGACTGCGGGGCGGCGTCGACGCGGTCGCGGATCCGAGGGATCCCGCCGCATTTCCCGAGCTCGTCCGACAGGCCACGGGCGGGGTCGGGGTCGACCTCGCGGTGGTCGCCACGGGCGCGCCGTCGGCCGTCCGCCTCGCGTTCGAGAGCGTTCGCCGCGGAGGGACCGTCAACCTGTTCGGTCTTCCCGAGGCTGGCAGCCGGCTCGATATCGACGTGCAGTCGTGGTACCTCCGGGGCGTTCGTGTAGTCCCGACGTACGCCACCACGGAGAAGGACATCGCGGCGGTGCACGCGCTCCTGGCCAGTGGCCGGCTCGCTCTCCGGGACTTGACGACCGACAAGCTCCCTCTCGATCGAGTGGCGGAAGCGTTCGACCGGGCCCGGCATCCGGACTCTTCGGTGAAGGTTGTGGTGACGGGTCCGGCGTACAGCGGCGGCTGAGCCGCAGCGCGCATCTTTAGCTGGGGGCGTCCTCGCCTAGAACCTGCCCGCGCACCTCTCGGCCGGCCGCGACCTGGATTCCTGGTCCGAGGATCGACCCGATCACGGACGCCCCGGGTCCCACCGCGGCCCCTTCCATCAGGATCGAGTTCTCGACGTACGCTCCGACCCCGATCGACACTCGGGGCCCAACGTGGACGTTGCCGCCGAACTCGGCCCCATCCACCTCGGCCTCCGCGTCGACCGCGACGGGTCCGCGACCTCGCGCCTCGGTCGGCAAGAGACCCGTACCTCCCCGACCATCCGCGAACAGGAGCTTCTGGGAGAGCAGGAGGCGTTCGGGGGTGCCGGCATCCTCCCAGTACCCTTGGAACCGGAACCCAAAGATGCCCCGGGGGAGCAGGGTGGGAACGATCTCCTTCTCCCAACTGACGGGACGACCGTCGGGGATCTCGTCCACGACCGAGCGGTTCCAGATCGACATGCCAGCGTTGACCCAGTGCGAGGGGGCGGCCTCGGGCTCTGGTTTTTCCACGAACGCGGTGATCCGGTCCTGCGCGTCCAGGGCGGCGACACCGAACGGCCGGGTGTCCTCGACCTCGAAGAGGGTCATCGCCCCGACGCCTCCCCGGGCCGCTTGGAGGGCCACGAGCCCTCCGAGAGAGGCGTTGCAAATCACGTCGGAGTTCAGGAGAAGGAACGGATCGGTGAGGCCGGACGACGCGAACCGGATCCCGCCACCGGTGCCGAGCGGGGTCGGTTCCGTCACCACCCGCGTCTTCCAGCGGGGCGGATGACGCGAGACGTACTCCTGCAGGACATCCCCCTTGTACCCGCTGGCGAGGATCACCTCGTCCACGCCCGGCGGGAGAAGCTCGAGGACGTGGTAGAGCATCGGTCGACCGGCGAGCGGGATCAGCTGCTTCGGTAGGGAGTAGGTCAGGGGTCGAAGACGGGTCCCCAGGCCGCCGACCAGAACGAGCGCTTTCGTGGGAATTCCCCCCGTTCGTCGCCTAGGCGTTCCGGGATTAACGGTTGGCGTCCCGTCCTCACTTCGTCCCCGGGGGTCGGCCGAACGCTGGTGGCGTTGGTGCCACAGAGCCATTATGAATCGCTCCGGTGATTTCTTCTCCCGTCCATGACGACCTCCACGATCCGCAACGTGAGCACGGTCCTCGACGGAACCGATACCCTCGAAGGCGCCGGAGTACGGCTGCGACGGGCGTTCGGCCACGACATCGTCCCCCGCCTGGACCCGTTCCTCCTGATGGACCATTTCCGGTCCCGGAACCCCCTCGATTACACCGCCGGGTTCCCTTGGCACCCTCACCGGGGGATCGAGACGGTCACCTACATGCTCGACGGCTCGGTCGACCACGAGGACTCGCTGGGACACGAGGGCTCCATCGCCCCGGGCGACATCCAATGGATGACCTCGGGGAGCGGGATCCTCCATCAGGAGATGCCCCGGCGCACCGAGGGACTTCTCGAGGGATTCCAGTTGTGGGTGAACATGCCCGCCCGCGCCAAGATGTCCCAGCCCGCCTACCGAGGGGTCCCATCCCACCACATTCCCGCGGTGCGGACCGACGATGGGGCGAGCATCCGAGTGGTGGCCGGTACCCTCGGAGACCAGAAGGGACCTGTCCAGAACGAGGCCGTGGATCCCACGTACTGGGACGTGACTCTTCCCGCGGGCGCTCCGTTCGAGGCGCCCACGCCTCCCGGCCACACGGTCCTCGCCTACACGGTCGGGGGCCGCGTGGAGTCGGAGTCTCCCGAGGCGAGCACGGCCGTCGGTGCCCGCCGTACGATCTTGTTCGGCGACGGCGACGCCGTCCAACTCCGAGCCGGACCGGACGGCGGCCGCTTCCTGTTCGTGATGGGGCGTCCGCTCCGCGAACCGGTCGCCTGGTGGGGTCCGATCGTCATGAACAGCGACGCCCAGCTCCGGGAGGCGATCACGGAGCTCCGACGGGGCGATTTCATCAAGCACGGCGCACCGGTGGACGAATCGCTCTAGCGCTCCCGCCGACCGGTTCCGCCGTGGTTCCTGGGGAGGCGCGCTCCGCCGGTCTACAGTTCTTGGTATCGCCGATTCTGGCGCCAGAGCCTCTGGCCGATCCCAATGCCCCAGAGCGCCCACATCGCGAACATCAACACTGGTACGAGTACGATGGTAGAGATCACGACCGCAAGATTCTCGTACCACGCGAACCGGGTCCCCCAGAACGCGAGGTACAGGACGAGGAACAGGAAGCCGCCCACGACGAGCACCAGGCTCGTGACGATCCGGATCTTCAACCCACGGAGCAGGCGGACCGGGGTGAGGGGAGGTTCCACCTCGGGTTCCCTCACGGCGAGCTCCGACATGCGCCGAGGACGTCACGCGGTCAGATAAGGCTCTCCGGGGAAGGTACGCCGCGCGGATCCGGCGCGCCCTGCCCCGGGACCGGCGCGAGGTCTAGGGGGCCCCCAGGAAGTGCCCGATCAGGAACCCGGCGAAGCCGGCCGTCAGACCGATCAGCATCATCTGGCCCGCGCTCTGGAACGGTTTGCCGTCCGTGATGTGCGCCTCGTAGAGGCCGATCCCCGCGAGCGTGATGCCGCTGAGCACCACTGAGACGACCAGCGCCGAGTCGATGGCGATGCCCGGGACGAGGTACGGCAGGAGTGGGATGATCGAGCCGACGAGGGTGGCGGCGCCGACCACGAACGCGCTGTCCCGCGCCTGGTTCGCGTCGACGGGGGCGAGCTTCAGCTCGAACGCCATCATGAACTCCAGCCACGCCTTCGGATTCTCGCAGATCCGTTCCGTCATCTCGTCGAGCTGGGCTCCCACGTACCCCCAGCCCGAGAGCACGGTTCGGACCTCGACCCGTTCGGCCTCGGGGGTCTCCGACATCTCCTGGCGCTCCCGCGCGATCTCGCTGGTGTAGAGCCGGCGGCGCGCCATCGTCGAAGTGTAGGCGACCGCGCCCATCGAGATCGTCTCCGCTCCCAACGCCGCGAACGCCGCGATGAGGATCAGCCGAAGGTCGTTGGTCGCCGCGGAGAGGCCCAGCAGGATCCCGAGAACGTTCACCAGGCCGTCCTGGCTTCCGAGGATGAAGTCGGAGAGAAGGCCCGGGCGAGGGTGGCTCTCTCGCGCCTTCGTACGGAGACTCATGGACCCTTTCCGACGGTACCGGAACTTTCGTGCGTTATGGGTTCACC
>JAKIVR010000023.1 GCA_022750455.1 Thermoplasmata archaeon
GGTCCCCCCGGCGTGATCGGGGTCGGGCGTTCTCAGCGCTTCAACGCGCCGTGGACGTCCTGCTCGAGCTTGTCGTGCAGGAGCGCCATCTGCTCCCACTGTTCCAGGGAGTCCAGGGCCTCTTTCAGGGACTTGAGGCAGTCGATGCAGACCCAGCGAGCGCCGATCTGTTTCATCGGCGTCTTGCGGTAGAGGATGCGCTGGCAGAGGGCGCAGGTGTGCATGTCGCGCGTCTGCTGCTCAACGTAGCCTTCGAACCGCTTCCCTTCAGTGATGGTGCGCAACAGTCGCTTGCGCTCGGGAGGTGCGGACCCCGGAGGCTCCGGGTCCCCGTCCAAAGGACTCGCCCGCCCGGCCGGTTACCCGGCGCGGAGCATCTCGGCGACCTTCGTCGCTTCGGCCACGACCTTGTCCGAATTCGCACTGTGGTCGACGACGACGACGAGGAGCGCCTTCTTGCCGCTGCCGACGAGGATCGTCTTGGAGTCCGATCCCTCGATGACGATGCGGTCCGGCGGAGCGCGGTTCAGCTCCGTATTGGCCGTGGCGGCCGCCCCGATGATGGTGGCGCACATGATCGCGAACGTCTCCGTGTAGACTCCCGTAGGGACATCGGCGTACAGTACGAGACCGTCGCGGGACACCAGGGCGGCCGCGAGACCGCCGATGCGTCCCTTGAGGTCCTTAATCACAGCGCCAACGTTTCCCGTTGCCATCATTGGGTGTTTCTCTCCTACAGTTCCTCGATTCGGAATCGACACTCGGGCTTACCGAGACTCGCACAAACCTCTTCGGTACACTTAACGCGCGTGCCCTTAAAGCGTTCGTAGAACTCGCGAAGGATGCCCCGCAGCCGGTGGCACGTTGGAATCTCGCTCGGGGAGACCTCGATGGAGCCCGTGACGATGACCTCTCCGTCCTGAAATCGGATCTCTTCGATCCATCCGCGCTCCTTGAGGATCTCGCCCGCCCGCTCGAAGAATCGGGCCTTGTCCTTGAGAGCCTCATCGGCCATATCGCTGCCGACGACCTCCCCCTCCTTGAAGAACAGACCGTGGCAGGCATGGGACATCACCCCCTCGTACAGGTCCTTGATCTTGTGGAGCTCCCCCTGGTTGAGCTTCACGTACCGCATGGTCTCGATTGGCACCGAGGCCCCTCCTATAAGGCCTCGCGTGGAGGCGTCGTTCCCCCGCGCCGGGCGAGGCGGGCGAGGCGTCAGCTCACGAGAGGCCGGGACGGCCACGCTGCGTCCCTTCATCGCCGCCCTCCCGACTTCTGGAGGTCGAGCAGATCCTCCGTGGAGACCTTTTCGCCCTTCTTCAGGCGGGCGAGGAAGTCCTCCTCCTTCGGAGGTTCTCCATCATTGTAGGACATCGGGGGCCGGACCCCCCGGGCCGCGTACAGCATCTTCTCCAGGTCCCGGACCTCCTCGATCGCGGCGATGTGGGCCCGGTGCTCTTCGTCCGCGTTCCCCTTCACCAGGATCAGCTTCGCCTGGATCTCGTCCGCCTGGCGACGGAGCTCGTCGACGTGCATGTACAGCCCCACCATCGACTCGTGGGCGGCCTGGGCCTCCTCGGCGAACCGTCCGACGGCGGCGTGGTGTTCCTCGGCCTCCGCGCGGGCGGTGGTCATCTCCGTGAGGGCGACCTCGATCTCGGGGTCTTGGTGCATCTGGTCGTCCTGCTCCTTGATCGAAAGTTCGAGGCGCTGCATGTCGCTGATGATCCGCTTCTCCTGGTCGGGGGTGAAGGCGCTGGTCATGTGACGGAACTCGAGCTCCTTCAGCTCCTTCCTAAGGCGCCAGACCGGGACCGCGCCCGGGCGGGGCGCCTTGGTTCGCTTGACCTCTTGGAGCCGATCGGCGACTTCCTGCAGCCGTCGGTTCGACTCTTCCCGCAGCCGCTTCTCCTCGCGGACCGCCTCGTTCATCTCGTCCCGGTGATGCCGATGGTCCTGCGCTTCGCCGCTCTGCGCGCGCAGCTCATCGAGCACTTCCGCGCGATGATCGGCTAACGCCCGGGCCTCGGAGTTCAGCTTGTCCCGGAGCGCCCGATGCTCATCCGCCCGTGCGTTAGATTCCGCACGCTTGCGTTCGAGCTCTTCAATGGCATCGGGCAAAGAATCCCCGTCCGGCGCGCTTCTGCCAGTCGGTAACAATTTGATTTGTGCCGGCCATATAACCATTCCCCTCGTCGAGGGGGCCGCTCCGGCCCGAACCCCGGACCGGTGCGTCGCGGCGACGGGCGGTCGCCCCCCGGGGTCGCCGGTCGACGGGGATTCGCGTCCCGCGACACCCTCATAAGGAATCCGCCCCCCGATGACCCTCGTGGAGGAAGTCGGCCGGATCTACGGCGACGTCGGCCTCGGCCTCTTCCATGTGCTGCTCGCGCAGCCGATCGAGCGCGGCGACTACCTGACGATCTTGGACGAGAGCCACGGGCCGGTCCTCTGCCAGCTCGACGACCTGAAGCGCAAGAGCGACCTCGACATCGATGGCGCCGATCAGCTCGGCCACGGCACCGCGACCTCCATTCACGAGGCGCTGCTCGGCGTCGCCCGCATCGTCGGGTACCGCGACGGGCAGGGGCTCGTGAAGCTCCCGACCGTCCCGTTCCGCCCCGGCGCGCAGGTGTTCCGGTCCGAGGAGCCGCTCATCGCCGACGTTCTCGGGCTCAAGCACCGGGCGGGGAGCGCGTACGTCGGCCTGCTGAGGAACCACGATCTGAAGATCGAGCTCGACATCAACCAGCTCGTCCAGCGCCACGTGAGCGTTCTCGCCAAGACCGGTGGCGGCAAGAGCTACCTGTTGGGGGTCCTGATCGAGGAGCTGCTCCGGCACAAGGTGACGTGCGTCATCATCGATCCCCACGGGGAGTACGGCTCGTTGCGCTTTGCCGCCGAGAAGAACCCGGCGATGGCCAAGTTCGGCGTGGAGAGCCAGGGCTTCGGCGGCCGCCTACACGAGTTCTCGCCGGACGTCTCCCTCAACAAGAACGCCCAGCCTCTCACGTTCTCGCTGCGTCACCTGGACACGCGCGACCTGCTGATCTTCATGGGGCTGACGAACATCAAGTCGTTCCTCGCGCCGATGAAGGGGCTCTTGGAGTCCGCGGCGGCGACGAACGCCGACTTCACCATCCAAGACCTCGTCCGCCTCGCGCAGCGGGCCGAGGGTCCCGCCATGGAGACGCTGCTGGAGCGGCTCGAGTACGTCGAACAGACCAAGCTCTTGGCCCCCCAGGGGACGAAGCTGGACGAGATCGTCCACAAGGGCGATGCGACGCTCATCAACCTCCGGGGCGTCGCCCCGGACGTCCAGGAGATCGTCGTCGCCCGGATCGCCAACACGCTGTTCGACAACCGGAAGAAGGAGAAAATCCCGCCGTTGTTCCTCGTCATCGAGGAAGCTCACAACTACTGCCCGCAGCAGGGGATCGCCGGCTCCTCGCGGATCCTCAAGAACATCGCGAGCGAGGGGCGGAAGTTCGGGCTCGGTCTCTGTGTGGTGACGCAACGGGCCGCCCGGATCGACAAGAGCGTGCTCTCCCAGTGCACGACGCAGCTGATCCTCCAGGTCACCAACCCGCTCGACCTGAAGGCGATCGCCCAATCGATCGAAGGGTTGACCGCCGGAATGACCGACATGATCCAGTCGCTCCCGGTCGGCGTCGCCCTGATCACGGGCGGCGGCTATCACACCCCGCTGTTCTGCGAAGTGCGCCCGCGCGCGACCCGCCACGGCGGCGAGAGCGTGCGGATCGTCGAGAACTGATCAGACCGCGGTCCGCAGATACTCGGTGACGAGCCGGACCCCAAAGGCGGTCGCGCCCACGGGTTGGTACCCGGGCATGAATCGGGCCGCGGACTTCCGGGTCCAGGCGGGGCCGGCGATGTCCAGGTGGGCCCACGGGGTCGTCCCGACGAAGTGGGCGAGGAACGCCCCGCCGAGGATCGACCCGCCGCCCCGGGGCTCGCCGACGTTCTTCACTTCGGCGACGTCGCTCTTGACCATCTCCCGGTGCATCGAGGTGAACGGCAGGCGCCAGAGCGTCTCCCCGGTCGCCTCGCCGGCGGCCAACAGTCGGCCGGCCAGGCGGTCGTCCGTGGAGATCAAGGGGGCGTAGTTCTCGCCGACGGCGACGACCGCGGCGCCCGTCAGGGTCGCGAGGTCGATGACCTCGTCCGGATGGTACTTGTCCACCACGTAGCCGAGGGCGTCCGCGAGCACGACCCGTCCTTCCGCGTCCGTGTTGAGCACTTCGACGGTCGCCCCCGAATACGTCCGGATGATGTCGCTCGGGCGGTAGGCGCTGCCGCTCGGCAGGTTCTCCGCGCACGCCAGCACGCCGATGACGCGCGGCGCGACCTCGAGGTCGGCCGCCGCCCGGAGGATGCCGAGCACGGCGCACGCGCCGCACTTGTCGAACTTCATGTCCGCCATCCCCTCGCCGGTCTTCAGATTGATGCCGCCGGAGTCGAACGTGATGCCCTTCCCGGCGATCGCGATCGTGCGGCCCCGCTTGCCCTTGCCAGGGTATTCGAGGACGACCATCCGGGGCGGACGGGTGCTGCCGCCGCCGACGGCGAGGATCCCGCCGCAGTTCATCTCCTTCAGCTTCGTCTCGTCGAAGACGGTGACCTTGAGGCCGAACTCCTTCCCCATGCGCACTGCCTGCTCGGCGAGCCACTCGGGCGTCGCCTCGTTCGGGGGTACGTTCGCCACATCCCGGGTCCAGAGCACCGAATCGAGGACGGGCCGCTCGGCTTCGAGGATCAGGCGCAGCTTCGCCTCTTCCCGGCCGTACGCCTCCCCGAGGGCGATGATCGCCTCCTCGATCCCCTTCGAGGGGTTCGAGCGATAGCGGGTGAACGAGTACGAGCCGAGGATGGCGCCGATCCCGACCGCCCGGACGGCCGCTTCCGCGCCCACGCCATCGGCCACGAACGTGTCGAGACGGACCGCCATGGAGCGGATCCCCTTCTCCTTGAGCCTCTGGACGGCGTCGCCGACGGCGTCCCGGATCGCCTCGGCGGTCAATGGCCGCGCGCCGAGACCGAGGAGGATGATGCGGCCGGCCCGGTCGGTCCGGTGGAAGACGGTCATCTCTCGCCGGGCGCCCTTGAACTCCCCGGCCTGCTGCGCTCGCCGGACGGCGCCGCCCAGGAGCTTGTCCTCCGCGGCGAGGTTCCGGGGGAGCGCCTCCTCCTTGGGGGGAGCCTCGGTGACCCCCACGATCACGGCGTCGGTCGTCAGGGACAGGGCCGGTCGGCGGTCGACGATGACCTTCATGCAATCGCCTGCGCCCCGTAGGTGGGGCGGGGGATTACCTTACCGCCCGAGCTCGGAGCGGACTTTCTGACGGTCGACCTTGATCCCGGCGGGCGTCAGGACGAGCATGTTCTTGCCGATCCCGGCGACGTCGCCGCCGACGTCCTTGGCGATGTTCTTGAGGTCGATGCTCATCCGTTTCACGGCGATCGCATCGTTGGAGATCGAGGTATAGTCGATGAAGACGACGTCGCCGCCGTAGGCGAGCTTCGTCGCCTGGTGGAGGTCCTCGAACCGGAGCACTTCGGCGAGACGTACGACGCACCGCGCGCCCGCGATGCCGCCGTCCATCTCCTCGAATCCCATCGACCCGAGGTCGAGGAACGAACCCTCTTCGAGGACATCGTCGTGGTGGCGCCGTAGAAGACCGCGCTTTGCGAGCATGAGTGGTGGCTCCGCTCGATGGATTGGGGTACGCTTCTTAAGCCTGCCGTTCGACGCGCTCGCGGGTCGGCTCGTTCGGAGCGGGAACTCGGAGACAGTAGGTGACCCGATAGACGTCCCGCCCGTCGTGGCGGCCGTACAACGTCGGCGACTCGGTAAGCTTCGCGTTCAACCTCGGCTTCATCCAACGGGCGAGCGATCGGGCGGCCTCCGTGTCCACGACATAGATGTCCCACCCCTCGGGCTTCTCCTCGTACCAGGAGAGCGCGTTCCTCCACTCGGGTCGGGCCTCGGGGAGCACGCGGTCCCACGTCTCCTGCAACCAAACCCGCCGGTCCCGGCCGGAGCCCCGGAGCCGGCCTTCCGGTCCGCGGAGCTGGATGATCGCGGTGAAAAAATGCCCGGATTTGCGGCCGCACGAGGTGCAGGTCCGGTGCTCGATGACCACCGGGAAGGCGACGTGCATCATCCGCTCGGTCTCCCGGTACCGGAGGGCGAGGCTCGCGTCGATCTCCCGGCGGAGCTCGAGGGTGCCTCGCTCCTCCCACGACACGGTTCGGATCGTCACGCCCTCCCGGGGCCGGAGGAATGGCGCGAGGTCCTCGGCGGCGAGGTGGGTCGCGGAGCCCGTTCCGTCCCACTTCTCCCACTTCTCCGATTTCTGCCGGGAGCCGCACGTGGGACAGATCACGACCTTCGCCTTCGGTACGGCGCCGACCAGCGGCGTACGTTTCACGTCGCAGTCCACGCAGAGACCCTCGTTGACGAACTGGTCCGTCCGCCCGCAGACCACACAGAATCCGGCCTCTTCCATCGAGCTCACTCCATGATCGAGACGATCTCGGCGTGGGGCACGCCCCCGAGGGTACCGGTCTGCTCCTCGGCGAGCAATCCGGCGCGCTGAACGGCGAGGCAAGTGCGCGGCCCGAGCAGATTGGCGATGGTACACCGACGGAGGGCCAGGATGAGCTCCTCTTCGGCGATCTGACGGTCTCCGTAGAACTGGCCCGAGACCAGGGTCGTGCCACCGGTCGGGCCGAGAGGCAGCCGTTGACCGACGAGCTCCGCGTCGCAGGCGGCGACCACGATCTCGGCGCGCACCCGGTGGATGCGCATCACGATCCCGAGCGTCACGCCATCGACCATGGTCGGCCCGGGAAGGGAGCGGGTTCTTAACCCCGTTTGGGCCGCCCCGGGCTCAGCCGAACCGCACCATCTGCCAGCGGTCGGGTCGGATCTCGACGAGCTCCCCTTGGCTGCGGAGGGAGGTGAACAACGCGTCGACCCGGGCGGGCGGGATCTCCTTCGTCGACGCCTCGGCCTTCAGCTCCTCGAGGCTGAAGCTGCCGGCCTTTTGCTGGAGCGCCCGCATCAGCCCCTGGAGGATCTCCAGCCGCTCCCGTTGGCTGTGGCTGAACCCCGTGGTGAGGATGTCGATGTCAAGGCGCCCCTCGGTGGTCGAGACCCGCTTCAGGAACCCCTCGACGATCCGCGTCGCCCGCCGGGCATCCTCCTCACTGACGGTGACGGAGAGGCGGGCCCGGGCCGACGCCTCGCTCAGCCGGACCAGGGCCTCGAGCTGCCGGGCCGTGATCGGGACCGGCGCGTTCGGCTCCTCCCCCGACTTCCGGATCTCTACGTAGAACTCCTCGATGACGGCGAGGGCGGCGTCGCTGAGCTGGGGGCGGACGGTCCGGCGGGCGTAGGCGATGTACTTGCGCAACAGATCGGCGGAGAACGGGGCGTTCCGGTCGGAGGGGGTCGTCGCCCCCGACACCCCGGCGACCTCCTGGTGCGACTGGAGGATCCGGTTCGCCAGCAGCCGGTCCCGTACCTGGTTGGGACGGTCCTGGATCGAGTAGATGACATCGAACCGGGAGAGCAGCGTGGGGGGGAGGTCGATCTGCTCGGAGATGGTCCGGTCGGAGGTGAACCGACCCCACTTCGGGTTCGCGGCGGCGAGGACCGGGCACCGCGCGTTGAGCGTCGCCGTGATCCCAGCCTTCGCAATGGAGACGGTCTGCTGCTCGAGCGCCTCGTGCATCGCCGAACGGTCCTCGGGGGTCATCTTGTCGAGCTCGTCGACGATCGCCATGCCGCCGTCCGCGAGGACCAGCATCCCGGCCTCGAGGACCCATCGCCCCCCGGCGAAGTCGTCCTTGACGGCCGCGGCCGTGAGACCCGCCGCCGTCGCGCCCTTGCCGCTCGTGTAGATCCCGCGCGGGGCGACGTCGGCGATGTAGCGGAGCAACTGGCTCTTCGCCGTCCCGGGATCGCCGATGATCAGGATGTGGATGTCCCCGCGGACCCGGATGCCGTCGGCGTGCTTCTTCTCGACGCCGCCGAACAGCTGGAGCGCGATCGCCTCCTTCTCCTCCTCCATCCCCTTGATGGTCGGCGCGAGCGAGAGGACGATCTTGTCGAGGATCTGGGGATCGTTCTCGAACGTTCGGAACAGCCGCTCCTCCTCCTCGCTGATCGGGATCTCGTCGTACTCGAGGTGCTTGTGCTCGACGGAGTTGTCGAGGAGCAGCAGCTCGAACGACGTGCTCCGGACGAGGCCTCCGCGTCCGCCGCCCGCCGCCCGTTGCAACCCTTTGAGGACGCCGTTCAGGATGACGCGGTTCCCGGGGATGAGCCGCCCGGCGAGGTCCTCGGTCAACAGGACCGGCAACCCCTGCGGGTGAGCTCCGCCCTTCAGGCTCTCGGGGTTCTCCTGGATCTCGATGCGCTGGGCGTCGATGAAGGTGGAGCGCTCCGGGACGAACCGGAACCTCGTCCGGCCCATCGGTTTGCCGCACGCCGTGCATTCGATCGGCTCCCGGAAGACCGGGCTCGACTCTTCCTGGGTCTCGTGGACCTCGTTCTTGCAGCTCAGGCACTGGAACACCGCGTCCTTCACGAGTGGCCGGACCTCGGTGCTCTTCCGCACGATCCCCTCGACGGCGACGAACTGCCCGAGATCGGTCTCGCGGATGCCGCGGATCGCCCGCCGGACCGTCGGTGGGAGCCCGTCCACGCGCAGCCTCAGGTGCTCGCTCTCGCCCGTGCTCACGGGCAGCATGGCGCGGATCGCCTCCCGTCCCGCGGCGAGCATCTCCTCCGGACGTTCGAGGAGGAGGTCGGCGAACGCGGCATCGACGGAGTCGACGGTGGCGAACGGCACGACGATCGAACGCTCCTCGGGGAACCGGGCGGCGACGTCGAGGATCCGCGCCCGCAGGTCGCCCTCCTCGAGGATCTGGGTCCACCGCTCCACCAGTTGGGCGTGGGCGGGCAGAGCATGCGTCACGAGAGCCACGAGAACCTCCTACGGGTCGAGCCGCCACCGGTCGCGGGGGAAGAGGCGCGTCTCGCGGATATTGGGTACGCCGGCGAGCTTCTGGACGAGCCGCTCGACCCCGAACCCCCACCCGCCGTGGGGCGGCATGCCGAAGTGGAACGGCTCGAGGTATCCCGCGAAATCGGCTGGGTCCAATCCGGCTGCTGCCATGTTCGCGAGCAGCCGCTCCAATCGGTGCTCGCGGGGACCGCCGCTCGCGAGTTCGAGCCCCTCGAGCGCAAGGTCGAAGTACTCCGTGCGGGAGGGATCGGAGTCCATCCGGCGCGCGTAGAAGGTGCTCTGTTTCACGGCGGTCGGGAACTCGGTGAGGAAGTAGAACGGGTTCCCGTCCCGGGGGACGACGATCTCCCCGATCCTCTTCTCCTCCTCCGTGCCGAAGTCGCGTCCCGCCCCCGGGCGGCCCAGGAGCTGTTCCGCCTCGGTGAAGGTGATCCGGGGGAACGGCAGCTTCGGCTCGGTCAGGCGCTCGGCGATCGGGTGACCCACCGCGCGGAGCCGGTCCCGGGCGTGGACGATCGCGTCGTGCACGATCCCCTCGAGCAGCGCCCGCAGCTCCTCGCCGTCGGCGAGGTAGCCGACCTCGGCGTCGAAGCTCGTGAACTCGGTGAGGTGGCGCACGGTGTCCGACGGCTCGGCCCGGAACGCCGGGGCGATCTCGAAGACCCGCTCGAAGCCGGCGCCGATGAGCATCTGCTTGTAGAGCTGCGGGCTCTGGGCGAGGAACGCGGTGCGATCGAAGTAGTTCACCGAGAACAGCGTCGAACCGCCTTCGGCCCCCTGGCGAAGGAGCTTCGGCGTCTCCACTTCCAAGAACTCCCGGCTGCGGACCGCGGCGCGCAGGCCGTCCAGGAGCGCGGCGCGCAGTTCGAAGATGGCGCGGACCTCGGGCTTCCGCAGGTCCAGCGGTCGGTGATCGAACCGGGTGTCGAGCTCGGCCCCGACCTTGTCAACGACGCCGAGGGGGAGCGGCTGCTCGGCGCGCGAGATCACGGTGAACGTATCCGGCCAAAGCTCGACGCCCCGCTGCGCCTTCGCCGACTTCTTGACCGTGCCGACGACCTCGACGACCGACTCCCGGGGGGTGTCGGCGGCCGCCGCCATCACCTCGGGGGGCGTCGTGCCCTTCTTGAACGTCAGCTGGAGCGATCCGGTGCGGTCGCGGACGACGCCGAAGGAGACCCCGCCGAGGGCGCGGAACTCCTCGAGGTGGCCGGCGATGCGGATCGTCTGGCCGTCGAGGTCGGAGAGCTCACGGGATAGGCGTCGCGGTAGGGACAGGGGAAGGCACCTCCTTGCGGGCCAGTGCCGCCTGGACGAGCTCCAAGTACAGAGGGTGGGGAGCCTCCGGGCGGGAGAGGAACTCCGGATGGTACTGGACGCCGACGAAGAACGGATGCCCTTCGAGCTCGAGGACCTCCACCCGTCCGTCCACGGAGAGACCGGTCGCCTTCAGGCCGTGGGCCCGGAACCGGTCGAGGTACTTCGGATGGATCTCGTAGCGGTGCCGGTGCCGCTCCCAGATCTCGGTCTTGCCGTAGATCTGCGCGGCCTGGGACCCCGGGTCCAGGGAGATGCGCTGCGTCCCGAGGCGCATCGTCGCGCCCATCGTCGCGACGCCCTTCTGCTCCTCCAGCAGGCTGACGACCGGGTCCTCGGTCGTCGGGTCGACCTCGGTGGTGTTGGCGTTGGGCAGATGGAGGACGTTGCGGGCGAACTCCACGGCCGCGACCTGGAAGCCGTAGCAGACCCCGAGGAACGGAACGCCCTGCTCGCGGGCCATTCGGATGGCGGCGATCTTTCCCTCCACGCCGCGCGTGCCGAAGCCCCCGGGCACCAGGATCGCGTCCGCGCTCGCCACGCGGGCGAGCGCCGTCGGGGTCCGGGGGAGGTCCTCGGCGTCGTACCAGTCGAGGTGGATCTGGCAGCCGAGGTGGCCTTGGACGTGGTGGAACGCCTCGACGTGCGAGAGGTACGCGTCCATCAGTTCGGTGTACTTCCCGACGACGGCGACCCGGATCTCCGTGCCGCCGCGGCGGTACGTCGCCAGGAACTCGCGCCACGCCCCGTACTCCGGCTCGCAGTCGGGGAGACCGAGCAGCTTGGTGAGGATCGTCCCGACCCCCTGGGCCTCCAGGACCAGCGGCACGTCGTAGACGGTCGACTGGTCGGGGACGGAGATGACCGCCTCGGGAGGGACGTCGCAGAAGAGGGAGATCTTCGCCTTCAGGTCCGGGGTCAGCGGCGCCGTCCCGCGGGCGACGATGAGCGTCGGTCGGATCCCGATCGCGCGCAGCTCGCGGACGGAGTGCTGGGTCGGCTTCGTCTTCGCCTCCGCGGCCGGGCCGATGAACGGGACGAGCGTCGTGTGGACGAACGCCATGTGGCCCTCGCCGAGCTCGTACGACATCTCGCGCAGCGCCTCGAGGAACGGCATCGACTCGATGTCGCCGACGGTGCCGCCGACCTCGACGAGGACGACCTGCGCTCCGGACGACTCGGCGACGTCGCGGATCATCCGCTTGATCTCGCCGGTGACGTGGGGGATGATCTGGACGGTGTTCCCGAGGTAGTCGCCGCGGCGCTCCTTCTCGATCACCGCGCGGTAGATCTTGCCCGTCGTCAGGTTGTGGGCGCCGTGAAGGTTCTGTCCGAGGAACCGCTCGTAGTTCCCGAGGTCGAGGTCCGCCTCGGTGCCGTCGTCGAGGACGAACACCTCGCCGTGCTGGTACGGGTTCATCGTGCCCGCATCGACGTTGAGGTACGGGTCGATCTTGACGATGGTGACGCGGATGTTCCGCGCCTTCAGGAGACGTCCCAGGGAGGAGGTAGTGATCCCCTTCCCGAGCCCCGAGATAACGCCGCCGCTAACTACGATAACTTTCATGCCGGACCGAGCGCGGGTATCCTGCCTCGACCATAAAGCCTGAGCGTCGCCGCGCGGATCTGAGGGTCCCAATCGGGGCCGGCAGCTGACAATTTCGCGCCGAGAAGCCCCTCACGACGAGGGGGGAAGCGTCGTCGGGGGCGGGGAGCCGAAGGGGAGCTTGCGGCCGGACGGGTCGCGGTGGGAGTGGGCGAACTCCTCCAGCCTACGGAGCGTCGCACCGGGGAAGACGGGACCGTCTTGGCAGACGTGGAACGGCCCTAAGGCACAGGCGTCGCAGATCCCGACGGCGCATTTCATGTGCCGCTCCACCGAGCACCAGACCGGGACCCCCACCCGCGAAGCGGCCGCTTCGACCTTGGACATCATCACCTCGGGACCGCACGTCCAGACCGCGTCGAACGACTGCATCGTGATCAGCCGGGTGACGACGTCCGTCACGAACCCATGGTAGCCTTCACTCCCGTCATCCGTCGCGAGATGCACCGCGTCGGCAAGCGGACGGAGGCGTTCCGCGAAGAGGAGCTCCGGTCCCGTCGTGGCTCCGAGAGCCACGGTCAGCTCCCCGCCCCCCCGGACCAGTGCCTCGGCCGCCGGGGCGAGGACGGCCGTCCCACTGCCACCCCCGACCAGGAGGATGTGACGCGGGGCGACATCGAACTGGTTCCCGTACGGACCCCGCACCCCGATCTTGTCCCCCTCCTGGAGTCGGGTGATGTGGGCGCTCGTCGCCCCCATGGACTTGACCGTGACGCCGCGTTCTCCTTCGCAGAAGGAGAGGGACATCGGCAGCTCATCGTCGCCCGGGACCCAGAGCATCACGAACTGGCCCGGGGCGGCGGGGAGATCGTCGAAGAATCGGAGCGTGACGGTCGAGGGGGTCTCTTGGACCCGCGAGGTCACGGTTCGGATCCGCCGCACAGTCGTGGCGAGCCGACTTCGATTATACCGATTGGGTGCCCCGGTGGGCGGCGCCAATGAGGGCGGTCACTGACGGGATCTTCAGTTCGTCCAGGCGGTGAGAGATCCCCGCGTTGAGCGTGGAGAAGAGCCCGGCGCCTCCGTGGGTGATCGCGGTCCCGATCTGCACCGCGCTCGCTCCGGCGAGGAGGTACTGCAGGGCGTCGTCGACCGTGCTGATGCCTCCCACCCCCACGATCGGGATCTGGACCCGCTCGTAGATCTGCCAGACGACCGCGAGCCCGATCGGCTTCACGGCCGGGCCGCTCAAACCGCCGAGGCCGTGGGTGAGCACCGGGCGCTGCAGATCGACATCGATCGCCATTGCCCGCACGGTGTTGATCGCGGTGATGGCATCCGCGCCCCCCGCGACCGCCGCCACCGCGAGCGCCGCGGGGTCCGCCGCGTTCGGGGTGATCTTCGCCCAGACGGGGAGGGGGACCGCCTCCTTGACGGCCCGGGTGATCTCGGTCACCAACGTGGGGTCGCCGCCGATCTCAGAGCCGAGACCCTCGGCGTGGGGGCAGCTCAGGTTCAGCTCCAGGGCGGCGACGCCGGTCTCCGCCATGGCGAGGGCGAGGGTCCGGAACTCCGAGGCATCGTGGCCGAAGATGCTGCCGATGACGACGGCGCCTCCCTGTCGGGCGGCGGCGAGCTCGCCCCGGTAGGCGACCATCCCCGGGTTCGGCAACCCCATGGCGTTGAGGAGTCCCCAGCTGCCGTACTCCTCGATCGTCGGATTCGGATACCCGTCCCGAGGTTCGGAGCCGATCGATTTTGAAACCACCGCGCCCGCCCCGGCATCGTACGCCCGGCGGAGAGAGACGCCGCTCTCCCCCCAGATCCCCGACGCGAGCAGCAACGGACTTCGAAGCTCGAGCGCCCCCACGCGCGTCCGGAGGTCCGCCATTCGGCGACGGACGGGGAATCGGAATATAGCGACTGGGAGTCGGTCCGAGGATGCGTCTCGAACGTCTGACGGACAGCGCTCGCAGCGCCCTCGAACGAGGGTTCGCGAGGGCGTCGGAGGTACGGCATTCGGCCGTGGAGCCCGAGCACCTCCTGCTCGGATTGCTCACGGATGAGTCGAGCCCCGTCCCCGAGTGGGTGCGCGCCCTCGGCGGAGATCCGAAAAAGCTCGAGTCCGACCTCGAGACGGCGCTCGCCGCCCGTCCGACGGCCGACCACGTCGCACCGAACGACCTGTACGTCGCCCGTCCGCTCCAGTCCGCCATCGAAGCGGCGGAGAAGATCGCGGCTGCGCGGAAGGACCGGTACACCTCGGTCGAGCACCTCCTCCTGGGCCTGTTGGAGACCAAGTCGGTGGCCCGCGACCTTCTCGAGGCCGCGGGGGTGCGGCCCGCGGCGCTCACGGCGCATCTGAAGACGTTGCACGAGGGGGGACGGAAGGTCGAGAGCCGGCAGGCCGAGGCCGAGAGCCAGGCGCTCGGAAAGTATACCCGCGACCTGACCGAGCTCGCCCGGGAGCGGAAGATCGACCCGGTGATCGGACGGGACGAGGAGATCCGCCGGGTGATCCAGGTCCTCTCCCGCCGGACCAAGAACAATCCGGTCCTGATCGGCGAGCCGGGCGTCGGCAAGACCGCGGTCGTGGAGGGGCTCGCCGGTCGGATCGTTCTCGGCGACGTGCCCGAGTCGCTGAAGGACAAGCGGGTGCTCGCCCTCGACCTCGGGGCGCTGCTCGCCGGCGCGAAGTTCCGCGGCGAGTTCGAAGAACGGCTCAAGGCCGTGATCAAGGAGGTCGAAGGCTCGGCCGGCCGCATCATCCTGTTCATCGACGAGCTGCACACGCTCGTGCACGCGGGGGCGACCGAGGGAGGCGCGCTCGACGCGTCGAACCTGCTCAAACCGGCGCTCGCCCGCGGCGCGCTCCACGCCGTCGGGGCGACCACCGTCACGGAGTACCGCAAGTACATCGAGAAGGACGCGGCGCTCGAGCGGCGGTTCCAGCCGATCCTCGTCACCGAACCGACGGTCGAGGATACGATCTCGATCCTCCGGGGGATCAAGGAGCGGTACGAGATCCACCACGGCGTCCGGATCCACGACGCAGCGCTCGTCGCCGCGGCCACGCTCACCGCCCGGTACCTGCCCGACCGACGACTTCCGGACAAGGCGATCGATGCCGTGGACGAGGCCGCCTCCATGGTCCGCCTCGCCTTGGACTCCCGGCCGCCAGAGCTCGACCAGCTGACGCGGCGGTTGCGCCAGCTCGAGATCGAGCGGGAGGCGCTCAAGCGGGAGAGCGACGCCCCCTCGAAGGAACGCCTGCGCGCCATCGACAAGGAGATCGCGAACCTGAAGGAGAGCGAAGGCGCGTTGGCGACCCGGTGGAAGAAGGAGAAGGAGCAGGTCCAGGCGATCCGGACGCTTCGACAGCGGCTCGATGCGGCGAAGGCCGAAGGCGAGGAGGCCGAACGCTCCGGGAACCTGGAGGCGGCCGCCCGGCTGAAGTACGGGACCGTCCCCGAGCTCACCCGGGAGCTGGAGGCGCGCAGCGGCGCATTGGCGTCCGCCGAAGGTCACAGCCTCCTGCGGGAGGAGGTGGCGGAGGCGGACGTCGCGCGCGTCGTCGCCAAATGGAGCGGGGTACCGATCCCCCAGCTGCTGGAAGGCGAGCAGGGTCGCCTCGTCCATCTGGATGAGGATCTGCGAGAGCGCGTCGTGGGGCAGGACGAGGCGATCGACGCGGTCGCGCGCGCCGTCCGGCGCTCCCAGGCCGGCCTCTCCGACCCGAACCGTCCGCTCGGCGCGTTCCTGTTCGTCGGGCCGACCGGGGTCGGGAAGACCGAGCTCGCCAAGGCGCTCGCCCAGACGCTGTTCCACTCGGAGAAAGCGCTGTTGCGGATCGACATGAGCGAGTACATGGAGAAGCACTCCGTGGCGCGGCTGGTCGGCGCGCCTCCCGGGTACGTCGGGTACGAGGAGGGCGGCCAGCTCACCGAGGCCGTACGGACGCGCCCGTACTCCGTGATCCTCCTCGACGAGATCGAGAAGGCGCATCCCGACGTCGTGAACGTGCTCTTACAGCTCCTGGACGACGGTCGACTCACCGACGGACAGGGGCGCACCGTCGACTTCCGCCATACGGTCGTCATCCTGACCAGCAACTTGGGGACCGAGCAGCTCGCCACCATCCCCGACCCCGAAGGGCAGCGGCGGGTGATCGATGAGGCGCTCCGCGCGTTCTTCCGGCCCGAGTTCCTGAACCGGCTCGATGACCTCGTGATCTTCCACCCGCTCACCCCGAAGGAGATCCTGCAGATCGTCGACCTGCAGCTCGCCCAGGTCGCGCTGCGACTGAAGGATCGACGGCTGACCTTGCGCGCGACCGAGGAGGCGAAGGCGCGGCTCGCCGAGGTGGGGTTCGATCCGCAGTTCGGCGCGCGGCCTCTCAAGCGGACGATCCAACGGCTCGTCGTCGACCCACTGACGGCGAAGATCCTGGCCGGCGAGCTCCGGGACGGCCAGGAGGTCTCCGTCGCCATCGATAAGGGCGCGATCC
This sequence comes from Thermoplasmata archaeon, assembly GCA_022750455.1. GTDB lineage: Archaea > Thermoplasmatota > Thermoplasmata > Lutacidiplasmatales > UBA184 > JAKIVR01. The sequence continues at coordinate 16,433 of JAKIVR010000023.1, forward strand.
GGCTCGCCGTCGGCAAGCCGGCGAAGGCCGCGGCGAAGTAGGCGAGGTACAAAGTTGGGTTCGATCTCGGTCGTTCTTCTTGGGGACTCCGCCGTCGCCGCCGAGCTCGGCAAACGTTCGACCGCGAGCGACGTCACGCTCTATCACCAGGTGCAGGACGGCCACGCGCTGTCGGTGATCGTGCCGAACCAGTACCCGGAGAAGTTCGCCTCCCTGCTCTCGGCGATCGCGCTCGCGGACCGGGCGCTCCTCGTCGTCACCCAGTTGGACCGCACGGTCGCCGAGAGCGCGGCGACGGTGGACCTGTTCGACATTCCCGTCACGGTCCGGCTCGGACCCCAGGTCGGCGTCGACGAGGCGCGGAAGGCGTTCCGGGGACTCCGCTTCGCCGCGGACCCGTTCGAGCCGTTGGACGTGAAGCAGCTCCGCGACGAGCTCGGAGGATGGAACGTCCCGGCGCGGCCGGGGCCGGTCGCGGTCCGCGTCGACCACGCGTTCCCGGTGAAAGGCGTCGGGACCGTCGCCCTCGGCTTCGTGGTCCGGGGGACGCTCCAGATCCACGACTCTCTCCAGCTCCTCCCCACCCCCACCGTCGTGGAGATCCGGTCCATCCAGGTGCACGACATCGATGTCAAGAGCGCCACCACGGGCGAGCGCGTCGGGGTCGCCCTCAAGGGGATCGAGGCGGACATCGTCAGCCGCGGGCAGACCCTCGGTCCCTCCGGCAGCCTGCTGGTCGCCGAGCGGCTCGAGGCGACCGGCTTCCGCCGCTGCCAGTACTACCGAGGACCGATCGCGGCGGGCACCCGGCTGCACGGGTGCGTCGGCGCCCAGCTGGTGCCGGTGAAGGTCGAGGCGGTCGACGGGGAGCGGATCGTCCTGCTCGCCGACAAGCCGGTGGCGTACACGGCCGGCGACGCCATCGTCCTCTCGGAGTATTCGCCCGTCGCCGGACCCCGGTGCGCCGCGCGCGCGGTGCTCGGAGCGATCACGCGAACATCGTGACGGATTCCTTCCGGACCTCTTCCTCGCCGACGACCTTCTCGATCGCCCGCTCGAAGTCCCCCGCCGTCACGTGATCGCGCTCTTCGCGGATCGCCCACATCCCGGCCTCGGTGCAGATCGCCTTGATGTCCGCCCCGGTCGCGCCGTCGCAGCGCGCGGCCATCGTCTCGAACTCCAAGGTCTCGCGGATCGCCATCCCCTTGCTGTGGATCTTGAAGATCTCGACGCGGCCGAGGAAGTTCGGGACCGGGACCTCGATGATCCGGTCGAACCGCCCCGGGCGCAGCAGCGCCTCGTCCAGGATGTCCGGGCGGTTGGTCGCGGCGATGATCTTGACGTTGGAGAGCGGCTCGAAGCCGTCCATCTCGGCGAGCAGCTGCATGAGGGTGCGCTGGACCTCGCGGTCGCCGCTCGTGGCGACTTCCAGGCGCTTGGCGCCGATCGAGTCGATCTCGTCGATGAAGATGATGGAGGGGGACTTCTCCCGCGCGAGCTGGAACAGCTCCCGCACCAGGCGGGCGCCCTCTCCGATGTACTTCTGCACGAGCTCGCTGCCGACCAAACGGACGAACGTCGCGTGGGTGTGGTGGGCGACGGCCTTGGCGACCATGGTCTTGCCGGTCCCTGGGGGGCCGATCAGCAGGACGCCCTTCGGGGGATCGACCCCGATCTTGCGGTACAGCTCCGAGCGGGTGAGCGGATACTCCACCGCTTCCCGGATCTCCTGGATCTGTTCCCCGAGCCCGCCGATCTCCGTGTACGTCACCGACGGCTTGTCGACGACCTCGCTCGCGGCGACGAGCGGATCGAGGGAGGCGGGCAGGACTCCCATGACCGCGAGCGTCTGCTTGTTGAGGGCGACGCGCGAACCGATCGTGATCTTCTCGTGGTCGACGGTCTCGGCCGAGTTGACGACGAAATCCGGTCCCGTCGACGACTTGACGACCACGCGGCCGTCCGTGAGAACATCCCGGACGCTTCCGACGATCAGAGGGGGGTACCGCAGCCGGTCCAGCTCGGTCTTGAGCCGTTTGACCTCCCGCTGCAGCCGGAGGATCTCGGCCTCCATGTAGTGGCGTTCGCTCTCGACCCGCTTGATCGCCTCGGTCAGCTGGCTGTTGCGAAGTTCCAGAAAATTCAGGCGATCAAAATTGTCCGTAGGGGCGGCCGTTGCTGTTCCCGGCTCCGACATGCCGTTCCCGGACTCCTCAAAATGAGAGACTGAGCTCTCTAGATTGGAGTACGTCGCCGCTCCTTATAAGAGGTAGTGACTACGACGGAGTATGGGCGCGCGCCGTCGGGCCCGCCGCGCACGGCTGTCGGCAGCGTTCGCGCCGGGGCACGTTACGACCTGGTTCTCGCCCCGGCTCACTGCGGCCGACCCCCGCGCCCGCGGCTCTCTGGGCGAAGGGTTCGTGGTCGACGCCGGAGCCTGGGCCGAGGCGAGCTGGGAGCCGGAAGGAGCCCACCGGATTCGAGTAACGGCCCCGGGGTTGCCGGACCTCCCGATCTCTCGGGAGGTCGCCGATCGACTCTTCGCCGATCGGAAAGGGACGCTGACGGTTCGGCTGCACCACGAGCTGCCCGTCGGGTGCGGGCTCGGAATGAGCGCCGCCGGAGCCGTCGCCACCGCCCTCGCCGTCGGCCGCCTGGTCGAGGCCACGCCCCGCACGTGCTGCGCCGTCGCGCACTTGGCCGAGCTGTTCGGAGGCGGTGGTCTCGGGGGAGTTGCGGCGATCCAGGGCGGGGGACTCGAGCGACGAGTTCGCCCCGGGATCCCCCCGTGGGGACGGGTCGACCGCCGACCGTGGGCGGCCGAGATCTGGATCGTCCTCGCCGATCGACCGCTCCCGACGCCACCACTCCTCGCCAACTCTCGGTTCTTGGGCCAGGTCGATCGGGCCTCTCGCGAACCCCTCGGACCGCTCCGCCGGGGAACCGTGATGGGCCGGGGCGAAGCGTTCACGGATCGCCTCCAGCTGCTCCCCCGGCCGCTCGCTCGACGGATGCTCGAGCTCCGCGCAGCCGGGGCGTGGTGTGGTCAGGCGATGTTGGGACGAACCCTCTGGGTCGTACCCCGACCCTTGGCTGACCCCGGGGCGATCGAGTCGCTCCTCGCGGAGCTCCGGGGAACGGTCGTACGAGTTCCCATCGCGCCCCGGGGCGCTCGGCGGCTGTCGGGGCCCGTCGAACCGTCGCGCAAGGGCTTTAACGGGCGCCGCCTCGCTGCGGCCCCATGACGCGCAAGCCGGCCCGGATGTATCGGTCCATCGAAGGACAGGTCTACACCCGGCAGGAGTACATGGGCGGTATTCCGAACTGCCGGATCGTCCAGTTCGACGTCGGGAATCTGAGAACCTTCTTCCCGATCGAACTTTCCCTCTCCATCGAAGAAGCGACGCAGGTCCGCGACCAGTCCCTCGAAGCGGCGCGCGTCAGCGCGGTGCGGGTGTTGGAGGCCGCGGCGCCCAACGGGTATCACCTGAAGGTGCGGAAGTACCCCCACCAGATCCTCCGGGAGCACAAGATGGCGACCGGGGCCGGTGCGGACCGTATCTCGGACGGGATGCGGGGCGCGTTCGGCAAGCCGGTCGGTCACGCGGTCCGGGCGCAGATCGGCACGACGCTGCTTTCGATCTACACGACGGCCGATCACATCGACGACGCCAAGGAAGCGCTCCGCAAGGCGAGCCACAAGATCGGTTCCCCGTCCCGGGTCACAATCACCAAGCGCCTGCCCCCTAAGGGGACGGCGGCGTAGACGGCGACTCCTTCACGATCAGCACCGCGCACCGGACGTGGTGCAACACCTGGTCGGACGTGCTGCCCAACAACATCCGCTTCCCGGTCGAGAGACCGCGCGAACCCATGATGAGCAGGTCGACGGGGTGCGCGTCGAGGTACGCGATGATCTCCTCGGCGATGTGCCCTTCGAGGCAGACCCCGCTCACGGACTTCAAGCCGGACCCCTGCGCTTTCGCCACGCTGGCGTCGACGATCGCCCGGTAGTGTTGCACCTCGCCCTGGACGACCTCGGTGGGGATCCACGGTTCGGTCGTGTTGACGTAGGCAGTGAGGGGCGCCACGGTCAGGATGACAAGCTCGGCGTGGTACCGGGTGGCGAGGTCGATGGCCAAGGCGAGGCCTTGTTGGGCGTACGTCGATCCGTCGACCGCGGTGGCGATCCGCGAGATTGCCGGCGCGCTCATCCTCCGGGCCAAGGAAGCCGGTTACATGAGCCGGTGGGAGAGGGGCGCACTCCCGACCTCGACCGTCCTTACGGGGACGGGTGAAAGGTTAAGGGACCGCATCGCTCGTACTGCCTGAGGCGTTCAGCGTGGCCCCTGTATGCACGAACTGCGGTTCGACGGACTTTGTCTGGGCAGGCGAGCTCAAGACCGGGGGCAAGATCTCTCCGGGCAATCTCTCCCTTCGCGGAGGCGGCGAGCTGCCTCTCGGCACCCGGATCTGTCGCGCCTGCGGCCACGCGGATCTCTTCTTGCGGGATGTGACGATCCTCAAGGCGCCCCACCACTGGCGACCCGGAGAGTTCGTACCGATCGCGGCGCCGGCCCCGAGCCGGGCGCCCACCGCGCCGCCGCCCGCCGCCGCTCCCCCGCGCCCGTCGGTGGTGACCGCAGCTCCGTCTCCCCCCGCATCGACTCCGTACCCGCCGACGACGATCCCGCCGCCCACCGCTCCGACCCCTCCTAGCCCGCCCTCTCCGTCGGCCCCGCCGACGCCCCCGAGCCCTCCGGCGCCCCCGATGGAGCCCCAAGTTCCAGACCCGGTCCCCGCGTCCCCCACCTTGGAGGAGCGCGAGATGTCTGCCCAGAACGAGGGAATGCCGGCACCGGACGCGGACGCTCCGCCCGCAGAGCCCCAGCCCACCGAACCGGTCGCGAAACCGAAGGCGACCCGGGCTCGCAAGCCGAAGAAGGCCGTCGAAGAGTAGGCGCGTACGCTCGCGGAGCTCCGCGGCGACCGCCGGTGTCGGTCGTGGGTGCTAGGCGCTCAACATGGACGGCACCCGACGAGCCCGGTTCACGGGGCCGCTGAAGCCGGCGCGAGATCCGGACCGCGATCGATCTTCGCGAGACCGCCCAGCGCCACCAGGGTGAGAATGATCACGCCTCCCAAGAACCACCAGGCGACATCGTACCCGTAGCCGGATACGACGGCCCCGACCAGGAAGGAGACGAGCGCTCCGCCGGCCAACTGGATCCCGTTGAACAGTCCGATCGCCAGCGGAAGGTCGCCGTGCCCCACGCCTGGCAAGTACCGGGCCGCGACATACATCATCGCGTACACCATGCCCACGGCGAAGGAGAACGTCGCGGCGAGGAACGCGACCTCTCCGAGCCCGGCGAACGGAAGGGCGATCAGGGCCACGCCGGGGATCAGGGTGAACACGGCGAGCTGGGTGCGCCGGTTCGAGAACCGTTCCATGAGCCATCCGCCCACCGGGCCGCCCAGTACGCTCGGGAAGACGAGGAGAGCGGCGACCGCCCCGGCGAACGCCACGCTCCATCCCCGGAGAACCTCGGCGTAGGGGACGAAGTACTGGGACGCGGAGAGCGACGCGCCTTCGAGGCCGATGAACGCGAGCCCCATGATCCAGACCGACCGGGAGCGGAGCACCGCCGGGAGCCGGAACGGCCCCGGGGTCGGCGGCGCGATCCCCTCGGAGCTGCGCGGGATCAGCCACGCCGTGAGCAGCAGGAGGAGGAGCAACGCGCCGCCCCCGACAGCGAGAGTCGCCCGCCAGCCCAACGGTCCGAGGAGGATCGCCGAGACGAATACCCCGAGACCGCCCCCGGCGTTGTACGCGGAGCTGAAGAGGCCGACCGGGACCCCTCGGGCGCCGTCCGGATGGAGGGCGGAGACCAAGCCGATCCCCGGGGAGAAGAACAGTCCGGCCCCGGCACCGGCGAGGAATCTCGAAAGGACCAGCAGGGAATAGTCCGGGGCGGTGGCCGAGGCGACCGCCGCGATCCCGAGCAGGGCCGCTCCGAGGAGGGCGATCCTCCGGTTGCCCCACTTCCGGGCGAAGAACCCGGCCGGGACCTGCAGGATCCCGGCCCCGGCGAAGAACGAGGCGAGGAGGAGCCCCCAGGCCGTCGTACCGACCCCGAACGCCTGCCCGATCGCCGGCAGCGTCGGTCCGACGTCGGTCCAGTTGTAGGCGTAGACGATTCGAAGGCCGATCATCGCCAGGGTGGCGCGCCCCGCGGGCCCACGGAAGCTGTCGCTCCAACGGGATCGGGGAGCGGACGGAAGTGCGGGGGAGGAACGGGTGGACACTTTCGATCCGACCGAAGGACGGGAGGGAGGGGCGAGTATAGCCTCTGACGCCACAGCCGCGCCCAGCGCGGTCGTGCGAAGTTCCCACCGCCGAGCTCCCTCCGCGCCGTGCGAAGGCGAGCAGACCGGGGGCCGATTGCCTACGGTCGGAACTCGAGGACCCGGTTGAACGGTGTCTCAGCCGCTCGACGGAATCGGGTGAACCCCGCCGTCCGGCCGATCTCGCGGAAGGCGTCGTCCCCGGTCTGGGCGCCGAGACCGGCTCCGTTCGGTTGGGCCATCGAGGCGGGCGTGCAGATCATCGTCGACGCGCTGTAGAACACCCGTCCGACGGGGTTGATGTTCTCGTCGAGGGAGTTGCCGGCCATCGGCTCCACGACCATGAGAGTCCCCTCGTCGTTCAGAGATTGGCGTGCGTGGCGGACCGCCCCGACCGGGTCGGCCATGTCGTGAAGGCAGTCGAAGAACGTCACGAGGTCGAGATCCTGGCCCGGGAAGTCCTGGGCCCGGGCGACTTCGAAGCGCGTCCGCGCCGACAGTCCCTCCCGTACCGCAATCTCCTGAGCGGCACGGATCGACCCGGCGTGATAGTCGAATCCCACGAAATCGGAGTTGGGGTATGCCTGCGCCATCAGGCGGGTGGAGGAACCGAATCCACACCCGACATCCGCCACGCGACCTCCTTCCTCCAGCCGGGTCACGACCCCATCGAGCGCGGGCAGCCAGCCGGAAATCAGATTCGCGAGATAGTTCGGACGGAAGAACTTGTTCGTTCCCACGAACAGATCGTGATCGTGGTCTGGCCAGTCCACCCCCGTGCCGGTCCGGAACGCCTCGAGGATCTTCGGTTCGTCGCGGTACATGGACGCCGCCACGAAGAACGCTCCCGGAAAGTACGCGGGCCCGTTCTCGTTGGTCAGAGTGAACTCCTGTTCCGGAGTGAGGTAATATCGCTGCTTCCGAGCCTCCCAAGAAACGTATCCCGAAGCGACCTGGGCCGCCAGCCATTCGCGGACGAATCGCTCTGCGGTGGCGGTCTTCCGGGCCAGCTCTTCGGAGGTGAGCCCGTCGGCGCCCGCGAGCGCCTTGTAGAGCCCGAGCTTTTCGCCCAGTACGATCGTCGCGCCGTGGAAACTCGCCCCCAGATCCGCGACGAAGCGGCCCACAAAGGCGTTCAGCTTCTCGGGATCCGGTGTTCGATTGCGAGCCGGGGAAGAGTCGCCCATCTCTAACCGGCGCCCAAGCGGTCATGGTAGAAAAATCCCCCGCTTCGCGTACCGCGGTCCATCCTCGAATTGGCCCCGGCTCACCATCGTTGGACCGCGAGCTTTAGAAAAGGTCGGGTTGACAACAGCAGGCTAGGAGAAACTGGGACTCGGAAGAGTCTTCCGGTTTCAGCGTTCGGAAGGGCGGCAAGTGTCCTAGGCTAGTACCTTAGCGGGGCATGGATTCACACTCCCCGAGAGGGTGGATATTATGAAACGGGTCGACTCTCAGCCTCGGCCGCCCGTGCTGGGATTCGAACCATATTTGGGTATGTGGGATTCGATGCTGAGGGTAATCTCAGTCGTCGGGGCACGGGGGTGCTGATGGGCGTCGTGGCCGGACCGCTCGGAATTGGCATGACTACCTGCCCCGGAGGGGCTCAGTGCTTCGAGGCGCTCAGCACGCGAATCTACCGATGAAGTCTCGCGAAGGCGGACCGGAGCAAATCGAAGCCAGCCTCGTCTTGGAACTCGATGAACTTGGGGCGCGGCTTAATCCCCCCTTTCGTCACGTTCGCCAGAAGGATGGCGCGCTTGCCTGCGTTCTTCCCAGCCTTGTTCAGGTGAGCCAGCTTGTCCAGCTTCAGCGTAGGGATGATCCAGGTAGCACGCGCCTGCTCTGAGAAGAAGAGGAAGTAGTAATTCTCTCTGGGATTTTGGAGCTTCCAGGCCGAGAAGAACGCTGCCCCGCTGGGCTTCGCGTCACGAGACCTTGCCTTGACCTGAAGATCGATGTACCGTGGGTGCCCGTGTCGGTCCTCCTCTCGGAGGATGCAATCGATGCCCTGATCGTCAACGAGCGTCTGATACACATCGAACCCTCTCTTGAGGAGTTCTGCGATAGCCACGAATTCCTGACGCTTCCCGAAGGAGGCGGAGCTTCGGAACCGTGGTGTCGCCATGTGACGTCTCGAGGGGGAGATCGATTGAGGAGATTTAGCTCTGAACCTGACCTGATCCATCCACTCCTCTCCGTTGCAGGTCGACGGCCTACTTTCGCCTCCCGAGCCCCACCGCGGCCCGGGCCAGGGCGTCCGCCGATGGACCACCGAACTTGAGCTTTCGATGGGACCCGCGGGACCAACGGAGGGTCACAAAGCCGAGCCTGGCACGGACCGATCCGAGGCGCTGCTCGATCGCCCGCAAGGACTCCGCATGATTCACCGCCCGTCCGTTGAAGACATCGACCAATCGCTGGTTGTCCGTCATCGCCCAGACACCCCGAACCCCGAGTTGCGCTGCCTCCTCAAGCCCATGCACGAACCCGAGTAGCTCCGCGTGGAATGCTCCTGGCAGGTGTCCCAGCGGAATCGACTTGACTAAAACGGGCCGAAGCGTGAGATCACGGAGGATGATCCCGGCCCCGGCGGGGAAGAGCCGGCCGTCCAGCCCTACCACC
>JAKIVR010000024.1 GCA_022750455.1 Thermoplasmata archaeon
CGTTGTCACCGCCACGCTGCACGAAGATGAATCGGTTTCCGTGGAAAATGTGCCCGCTTGGCGGGCGGTGAAAGCGGCGCGGATCGACGTGGCGGGCTACGGAGCCGTGACGGGGGACGTGGCCTACGGGGGAAACTGGTTCTTCATCTCCGAGGAATACGGCCAGCCGCTTGACTGCGCGAATCTGGAGCAACTCACCAACTTCGCCTGGCGCACGCGTTTGGCAGTGAACGCGCAGGGCTTTCCTGAGGTCGATCACGTGATCCTTTGTCACGGCTCGCGCAACTTCGTCCTCTGCCCCGGCAAAGCCTACGACCGCTCGCCGTGCGGGACCGGCACGAGCGCCCGGCTCGCCTGCCTGGCGGCGGATGGACGGCTCGCGGAGAACGAGCTATTCACGCAGGAGAGCTTTATCGGAAGCGTCTTTCGCGGCAGCTACCGTTGGCTGGATCGCGCGAAAGGAATGATCGCGCCGACGATCAGCGGGCGCGCCTTCGTGACCAGCGAGGCGACGCTGCTCATCGATCCGCGCGATCCGTTTTGTTTCGGCGTCTCCTCTCCCCTATGAAAACTGCTCTCCATCTCCTGCTCGCCATCGTGCTGATGGCAACTGTCCCGACGCGCGCGGCGGATAATGACGAAGCGGAGAAGCTCCATCGTTTGCTAGATGCGGAGTGGGAATACACGATGGAGCATTCCCCCACTTGGGCTTCGGAACTCGGTGACCGGCGCTGGAATGACCGCTGGCCCGACCTAAGCCTTGGCGCGGTCGCGCGCGAGCACGCGCACAGCCAGGAAATCCTTGAACGCCTCGTGTCGATCCGGCGCGACGCCCTGCCGGCAGCGGACCAACTCAACTACGACATGTTCCGTCTCAACACCGAGGAAGACATCGAAGGATTTCGTTTTGGCCGGTATCTTATTCCATTGGATCAGCGCAGCGGTATTCAGACGGAAGATGAGCTGGGCGATGCGCTCCGTTTCGAGACGGTAAAGGATTACGAGGATTGGATCACGCGGCTGCGGTCCTTCGGCGGTTACATGGAGCAGACCATCGCCCTTATGCGCGAAGGCATGCGCCGCGGGATCGTCCAGCCAAAGATCACCATGCAGCGCGTCCCGGCGCAAATCGCGAAGCAGATAACTGCCACGCCGGAGGAGAGCCTCCCGCCGAGCCGGGAGGCGGCGCTCCCGGGCCTGCCGGTGCGTTCGGGCCGTTCCAGGAGGAGGGGGGTGGGGTGTTCGGCGCAGCCCCCGAACTGCTTCCCTTGCCTCCCCGAGTCCAACCGATCGCCGCAAGGATGCCCAAGATGACAGCCACGGCGATGACCGCGTACAGGTCGGTGGAGCTGATCCCTGTGTTGCTGCCGGAGGGGGTGGTGGTCGTGCCACCCGATGTGCCAAACGCGATCGCGGTTCCGACCGCGGACCCGACCACCGTCACGCTGCCGCTGGCGGGGTTCGGGACGACGGTGCCGGTGCTCGTGACCGTGTAGGCGAACGTCCCGTTCTTCTCCGCGAAGCTGATCGCATCCCCGGTCGCGGTTTGGGGCACGCCGTTGAGGCTCACGGTCCACGACGCGCCGCTCGCGAGTCCGGTCTCGGTGAATACGACCGCGAACGTACCCGGCGGGGTCGATGTCGTCGGAGAGGAGAAGACGACGACGATCCCCTGCCCCGCGCCATTCACGACGACGGGCCCCGACGCCGAGGAGGGGGTCGAGGTGCCGCTGTTGGTCACCGTGTACGTGTACGATCCGTTGCTGGCGGTGAATACGATCTCGCTACCGGAGCTCGTCATGGGGACCCCATTGAAGTCGACGGACCACGTCGCCCCTGTCGGCAGACCCGCCTGGGTGAACACGACGGTGTACTGAGGCGGATGGAAGGCGACGGTCACGCTGGCCGCCGCGGTGTGCACCGTGACGTTTCCGTTGACCGAAGGCGCCGCGCTCGACGTGGCGGTCCACGTGTAGGTGCCGTTCCCCAGGGAGACATTGTCCCAGAGGGTCGTCGAAGTGTAGGTGTGCCCGTTGACCATCACATTCCAGCTCGTGCCGGCTGCGATCCCCGTCGCGGTGAAGGAGACCGTGTAGGGGAACGGCGTGTACACGATCGTGGTCGACAAGGTGCCCTGGGGGGTCGATCCCGAGCCCGAGCTCGGCGTCGCGACCCAGCCGCTGATCGGTGCGGCGGTGTACTCGAAGGTGCCGATGGCGCCGGCCGCGAGCGAGAGGGCCACGGAGCTCACGCCGTCGGGGTAGGTGTATCCGTACGTCGACGTGTGGAGCGTCGGAGTTCCCGCGTATGTCACGTTGATGAGCAACCTCCATTGCATGTACGACGGAAGACCGGTCTCCGTGAACGCGAGCACCGGCGGAGCGGCCGCGATCGGGTGGATCAACGGGTAGTCGTCGACGACCGCCCCTTGGCCCTGGACGAATGGAGTGTCGTTGATGCCGTCGGAGCCCGAGAGGTTCTGGCCCGGGCCGCTCTCCGTGTCCGCGGTCGGGGTGTCGTTGGACCAGTAGTTCCCGCCCAACGGATACGAGGCGTTCCACCAGAGGCTGACGTCGTCGTCGATCTCCCATCCGTGGATACCGATGCCGACGAAATCGTTCTGGTAGACCAGGGTCGAAACATCACTTTCGATGGCGATGCTGGTTGGGTTGCCCACGAACTGGTTGAGTACGACGGTCGTCGAGACGGAGTCCGATACGACCAGACCCGTCGTCGCGTCGGTCAGAATGTTCCCGGAGACAAACGTCCCCTGGGCCTCCAATACCACCGCGGCGACGGTGGTGGCCCCAGTGAGGTTATTGTCCTCGATCCAGCTGCCGTACCCTCCGTCGACGTCCACGCCAATGCTGGCCAACGTGGCGTAGTTGGACATGATCTCGGAACCAGAGGAGTCGAGCGAGTAGAAGCTGACGACGGTGGTCGCATTGCCGTCGTTCCCCCAGATCTCGCACGCGATCGAATCATCGAGGAGGATCCCGAACTGATTCCCGCTCACATTGTTCCCGGCGATGTACATCCCGTTGCCGGCGTTGACGACCACGCCGTCGCTCGTGGATCCTCCCAGTTGGTTGTCGAGCACGATGCCGTCGAACCCACCCAGGATCTCGATCCCTTGGGCGTCCGGGAAGAGGCCCGCTCCCAGGAAGTTGTAGTCGACATAGAAATCGCTCCCGTTCTGTACGACCACGCCGATCCCGTCGCTGCCGATGTCGTTCGAGTCGAACTCGCCGTACTCGGCGACGGCCCGGTCCTCGATCCCGACGTCGTCGTTGGAGACGTTGTTGCCGTCGATGTAGACGTCGGTGCTGGTGTTGATCCCGATGCCGACGGTCGGCGACCCGACGTAGTACTCGTTCGAGACGTCGGAGGATTGGACCGAGAGCTGCTCGTTCGCCCCCACCAAGACGCCCGCATTGGTGTTGTTGGCGAGGATGTCGCTCTCCATCTCGACGTCCGAGTCCTCGAACAGGTACGCCCCGGCGACCCCCGACCCGTCCGTGATCGTGTCGTGATTGAACTCGAAATACGAATCGTTCGTGGCGAGGACCCCGACCCCCTCCTCGATGAACCAGCCGGCGTAGGAGAGGTTCGAATACTCGACCTCCCCGCTGGAGGAGCCCAGCACGGCCAGGTTCCACTCGTTGAACTCGACGCTCGAATATTCGACCGAGATCTCCGCGCAGTCGGTCATCAGGACCCCGATGGCATTCAACTGCACAGTCGAGTCGGCGATCTCACAGTAGTCATCATAGCACGAATCGCCCGCGAGGGCAATGCCCGCGCTCTCGAGAGAGCCTTGCGCAAAGTAGAACAAGCTGGATTGGACGGTGAGGTCGATCGAGTCCCCGACGAAGAGACCGTCCCCCTCGAGCGGGGCGGAGCCGTTGACCCCGTAGACCACGACGTACATGTCGTTGTCAAAGTAGAGACCGTACAGGAAACTGGCGCTGAAGTTCGATCCCTCGCTACCGACCTCCTCGGAGTCGAGGTAGACGGCCCCGTACTCCACGTTGTAGGGCCGGACAGAGGTCTCGGCGTCGATCACCTCGTACGACGCGCTGACGTAGATCCCGGCGTACGCGCTGAAGATGTACACGTAGTCCATGTTCAGATCAGTGACGCCCGAGGCGTAAATTCCGTCGCCGTTCGCGCTCGAACCGCCGCTCATGATCCCGCCGTCGATCGTCAGGTCCTGAGAGTCCAGGAGGAGGACCGCGTCGAAGGATCCATTCAGGTCATCGGATTGCAAGGAGACCCACGAGGAATCGTATACGGCCGCGCCGTACTCCGACCCCCCGAACGTCGCACTGTCATCCGGCTCTTCCGTGTCGTTCAGCTCGTAGGCCGTGACGTTCGTGGAGCCCAGGATCTGGATGGAGGTGAATCCGGAGTAGAGGTAGAAGTCGTGGACCTGCACGTTGGAGGCGTTCAGCACCTCCAGGTCGACCGGGTTTCCGGTCGTGTTCGAGAAGTCCCAACTATTCCCGTTCACGTTCGACCCGTTGCGCTCGTCCAGGATCGAGCCCGAGTAGTCCGCGGTGAAGTTGTAGTAGACATCCTGAATGGAGGTCACGTGGCTCGCCCCCGTCCCCGAGACCGAGCCATCCGGATTGATGGTGATCCCCCAGAGGGAGGGAAGGAGCGCGCGGGGGGTGGAGGAGGCTGCCTGGATCGCCTGGGTGACGGCCGGAGAGTGCGCGGCGATCATGTACGGTCCCGAACTCGCCACGTGGGGAGAGACCGAGGCTGCCGCGGGAACGTCCGCCCCCGTAACATGGATCGAGCTCTCGGACGGACCGGCGACCGAGGGGGTCGAGTGTCCGAGCGCCAAGGTCGCTCCCGAGAGTACCGAGAGCACCAAGATCGAGGTCGTCAGAGCCGCCAGCGACGTGGTCGTGAGAGACGTCATCGAACGCCCCGCGGAGTTCCAGCTACTTAAGCGACGTGCTCTACAGCGCCTCGTCGGGCCGGGCGCCGAAACCATTCGACCGACGTCACCGAGAGCCGGAGCGCGTGCGGCATCCGGCCAGTGGGGGCCCGGTCGGCCGGGGACGTTACGCGGTTCCCTTGGAGCCGACCCGTCGCCGCACAGCCGCGAGGGCGGGCGCCCGGCCGGTCCCCGGGACCAGGTGCAGCCACGACCGGTACTTCGCCTCCTTGCCGGCGACGACGCGGTAGAAGACCTGCATGATCTCCTGGCTCACCGGACCGGGGCACGCCTCCCCGATCGTGTAGTGGCCGACCTCCCGCACGGGAGCGATCTCAGCGTACGTGCCGGTGAAGAACACCTCGTCCGCCGTCAGCAGCTCGTTGACCGAGAGCAGCTTCTCCACCACCTTGTAGCCGAGGTCGGCCGCGATCTGGATCACCGAGGCCCGGGTGACGCCGAGGAGCAGGTCGGAGGCGAGCCCGGGGGTGTAGACGACCCCCTCGCGGACGAGGAAGATGTTCTCCCCCGTACCCTCCGAGACGTAGCCGTTCTGGTCGAGGAGGATCGCCTCCTCGTACCCGTCCTGCTGGGCGTCGACGCCCGCCAGGTAGCTGTTGACATAGTTGCCCACCGCCTTGGCGAACGACGGGATGGAGTCCGAGTGCGGCTTGCGGTACGGGGAGAGCTTCGCGCGGACACCCTGGTCGGATTTCTCCCCGAGGTACTTCTTGGCCGGGATCGCCGCCACGGCGAGGGAGACGCGCCCCTGGAGGTTCTTGACCCCGAGGGCCGGCTCGCCGCGGTACACGATGGGCCGGATGTAGGCGGGCAGGATGCCGTTCGCCGCCTGGGTCTCTTCGATCGCCCGGACGATCTCGTCGAAGGTGTACGGGATCTTCATGTGGTACAGCCGCGCCGAGGCGATGAGGCGCTTGACGTGGTCGTCCAGCCGGAAGATCGCCGCTCCCTCGGGAGTGGGGTACGCCCGGATCCCCTCGAACACGCCCACGCCATAATGGAACGTATGATTCAGCACGTGCACTTTGGCGTCCGGCGCGTCGACCAGAGTGCCATCCATCCAGATCTTCTTGGCCTCACTGACCATCATCGATCCTTTCCTGCCTAGCAGCTCCGGTCGAGCCGGAGCCCTGAGGGACGGAAGGCGTCCGGCACCCTTAACCTCTCCGCGAGGAGGCAGGGGACCCACGTCGAGGGAGACGACAGAAGTGGGGGCGCCGGGGTCCGAATTCTATTTCGCGGTCGAGCGCCGGTCGGTTCCTTCGGCCAAGGGACGACGCTTCTTCGGTTCCCCGGAGATCCCGGAGGGAATCCGCCGAAGCGGGAGGTCGCGGAATTGAACCGGCGCGGCCCGGAGCTCCTCGGGAGGAGTCCCGGCGTCGAGCGGCAGCAACAGCTCCCCCGCGGCGGCCCACCCGGAGATCGGGGAGAGCCTAGATCGTGGAGGGGCTCGAAGGAGCATCGGGAATACGAACGTGGTCCCTCCGCGCACGACCGGCTTCGACCGGCCTTGAGGTCGAGGGGCTGGCAGCCGGGTCCCAGGGAATGCCTCGCGGCGCCGGCCCAGCGGGCGGACCACCGGTTCTTCTCGCATGAGGAGTCCTCAGGAGTCCCGGGGGGGTCGCACGTTGGATCGGATTCGCCGGCGGGGCGCGGTCAGCTCCCGGACCTCCACCGGTGGGGTTGGAGGGCACCCCTGCGCGGCGAGGGAGAGCGGAACGGAGCCGAGGCCAAGTTGGACCCGAGGGCGCGGAAGAGAGTAGCTTCCCACCAACCCCTCCCCCTCCTCCGGCGTCGTCGGGGCCCCACGGACCATCGCCGTGAGGATCTGACCGTAGGCGTTGGAGGCGTAGTTCGGCGCGGGGTCGCTTTCGACCATCAACAACGTTGCCATCATCTTCTGGACTCCGCGTGCCCGTTCGTCGGATCCGATCTTCTCCCCGGGACTCGCGACGGGAGCGGAGAGGACAACGTTCGCGACGCTCCGTTCCACGGTGTGGCGGAGCTCGAGGGGTGCCACCCGCGGGTGGTTGGCCCGAGAAGTAGTCCCGGAGGCGGCGTTCGTATCGAACTCGCCTTCTACCGCGCTCATCGGATCGTTGTCCCCATCGAGACCTGGCGCCGGACGGGATATGAACGGATGTCCCGGTTACTTTCGCCGGGGCGAGACCCCCTGCTACGGTGAGTCCTGCCGGCGTATCCCTGACGCCAACCTCGCCGCGGGGTCTGGGTGGGGGGAACGCCCGGTCGGGAAGCCCCGCGGAGGAGGATTCGCGCCGTCTCCCGGAGGCTTCTCGAACCGATCGTTCGAAGGAAAACATTAGGCTCTCACTCCATCTCCCGTCGGTCCGTGGTCGTATTGGAGGCCGCCCCTTCTCAGCCGCTCCTGCAGGGCCGGGAGGCGGAGCGCACCGAGCTCGAACGTCTGCTCACGCGGGGTCGCGACGGGGCCGGAGCGACGGTCGTGCTCACCGGCCCCGGTGGAATCGGAAAGACGAGGCTACTCCGCTGGATGGAGGAGAAGGCCCGAGCGACCGGATATCAGGTGCTCTGGGGGCACTGCCTGCAGGACGTGTTCACCCCGTTCTTTGTCTTTGACGAGATGCTCCGTCACTTGGCACCCGTGGACGAGAGGTCCGGCGGGGCCGCGCCCCGGGACCCCCTCCCTTCGGTGCTGCTGTTGGAGGAAGAGAAGCCGAACCGCGTGTGGAGCCACCTGACGGGAGCGACGCTCGGCGACGCCGCGTGCCTGGTGGTTTCGAGGGACCGACCCGCCAAGCTCCGCCAGCGCGTCCCGGGACTTCCCGAGAGCACCGAGCTGCTCTGGTTGACCCGCGCCGAGGGGCCCGAAAGCCTCTCGCCGGCCGAGCTCGATCGGGTGGGAGAGCGACTCGAGCAACATCTCCGGGCGCACCCCGGCGGCGTGGTCGCCTTCGCCGGGGTCGAGTATCTCGTGAGTCAGAACGGATTCCTTCCTGTCCTCCGGCTCCTTCAATTCTTGCGGGACGTCGCGGAGGTGACCGACGGTCACCTTATCCTGTCGGTCCACCCCGGGGCGCTCGAGCCGCGGGAGCTCTCCCAGCTCGAGGCGGAGGCCGAGACGGTCGTCGTGCCAGCCGAACCGACCGGGAGCCTCGCGGCCGGGGCCGCGAACCTCGAGAGCCCCGCCGCCACGCTCCTTCGCTACCTGGCCACTCTCGAACAGGCCGCTGGCCGGCAACCGCTGTTGCTCTTGGTCGATGATCTCCAGTGGGCCGATCCGCAGTCGTTGTTGGCGGTCGACTTTCTCGGTCGGAACAGCCAAGAGCGACGGATCGTCATCGCCGGCACACTCCGCGACGACGACCTCGTCGATGCCGAGTCCGATCAGGGTCGGCGGGTCCGGGATACCCTGGATTCTCTAGACCGGGCGGGGGCGCTCCGGCGCCTCGCCGTTCCAGGCCTCGCCCCGGCCGAATCCGAAGGGCTCGTCGAAGATCTCCTGCGTTCCCACGGCCTCACGGCGAAGGGGGCGGCGAAAGCCCTCGCCCCGTTGACCGAACGGGCCGGTGGCAACCCGTTCTTTCTGTTGGAGTCGATACGACAGCTCGTCGAAGAAGGTCGCCTCCAACGCGAGGGGGACCGGATCGAACTTACCCTGCCCGAGTGGCTCGCGGAGGACGCCTCGGTCTCCGCCCAAGCGGGTTGGTCGGTCCCGGGTTCCCTTCGACGGCTGCTCTTGCACCGCCTCGGGCGCCTCTCCCGTCCGGAGAGGGAGCTCCTCGCCCTCGCGGCCGTCGACGGCGCCGAGTTCGACGTGGAACCGATCGCCGGAGCCTCCCGACGTTCCCCCGGAGAGGTCGAATCCGATCTGAGGAGCCTCGCCGAACGGCGCCGTCTCCTGACCGAGCCCGATGAGATCGGTCGGTGGTCGTTCCCCCACCCGTTCGTGCACGAAGTCGTCCTCTCGGAGATCTCGCGGGGGGAGCTCCAGCAGCACGCTCTCGCGCTCGCCGAATGGCACGCCCAGTTCCGATCCGACGAGGTCGAGCGCCTGGCCCGTCTGTACCACGACGCCGGCGAAACGGCCCGAGCCGTCCCGTGGTTGCGTCGTGCCGCCGACCGGGCGATCAAGCGCCAGGACGGGGCGGCGGTGGAGAGGTACGTCCGATGGACGCTCGAGTCGCTCGGGGGCTCGGCCTCACACCGCGAGGATCGCCTCCGGGAGATGATCCGCCTCGCGGACGCGCTGATGCTCAAGGGTGCGTTCTCGGAAGCGACCCGGGTCGCCGAGCAGGTGCTCCAGGCGAATCCTCCCGAGACGGTGCGATGGGAAGGCGAACGCATCCTCGTCGAGGTGCTGACCGAGAGCGATCGGCCCCGGGCTCGGTTGCGTCTCGCCGAACTGGTGGCCGAGGTGGAACGCGCCGGTGCCGGGGCGGCGCCCGAACTGCGCGGCGCGATCCAGGGGACGCTCGCCAACTTGCGAATGCTGGACGGGGAGGGGGCGTCCGCCCAGGTCGCCGCCCAGAAAGCGTTGCAGTTGCTGGGGGAGAGCGGGTCGCCTCAGTTCCGGGCCCAAGCGTGGGACGCCCTCGGCTATGGACACCTGCGCCTGGGGCAGCTCGACGACGCCGAAGTCGCGTTCCATCGGGGGCTCGCCGTGGCCGCGGAAGGCGAGCTGGCCGCCCTCTCGGCCTACTTCTTGGACGGTCTCGCGCACGTCGCCGATGACCGGGGCGACCTGCCGGCCGCCCTACGCCTCTCGGAAGAGGCGGTGGCGACGTCCCGGCGGGCCGGCGATGTACCGAACACGGTCATTCACCTGACGAATCTCTCTTCCCTCCGGCGCCGGCTCCAAGACCGGGACGGGGCCCGGGAAGCGGTCTCGGAGGCGCGCTCGTTGGCCCGGAAGTTCCACGTCCCCCGGGCGGCGGCCGCCGTCGCGAACAACGAGGGGGACCTCTTCCTCGACGAGGGTCGGTGGGCGGAGGCCGAGGCGGCGTACCGCGCGGCACAGGCCGCCCACGAGGAGGCGGGGACCGAGGCGATCCGACCTCGGGTCCAGCTGGCGAGGGTCCGGGGGGAACAGGGCGATGCGAAAGGCGGATTGGCGGAACTCGCGCGCATCGCCGATGGGTGCCGCCCCGAGGACCGACTGGAAGAGACGGTACTGTACCAGGAGGTACTAGCCCGTCTTGCGGAACTCGCCAAGACGAACCCCCGGCCCAGCTGACTCGGCGGACGCCGGCGAGCCGGCCTCCCACCCCCGGCCTAGGTACTGATGACCCGGGCCGTGCGGAACGTCCCCTTCTCGACGATCAGCGAGTAGAGGTTCGTGGCGTGGTTCGTGGAGCGCATCTTCACGATCCGCACCCGCCGTTGGATCGTCTCCTCGTTGACCTTCGCCATGATCAGCTGTACGATACCGTCCGCAAGGTAGTCCTCGCCCCACGGCCCGAAGCCGTCGGGGTCCCGGCGCGTTTCGGTGATCAGGACGCAGGTGACCCCGAGGCCCCGAATCCACTCAAAGAAGTGGAACAGGTCGTTCCGCGGGTTCTGGAACTCCGAGAGCGTCTCGAGCACCGGGAGCGAATCGAGCACCAGCAGGTCGTACCCGTGGGACTCCTTCATGTTCTTGGCATACATCTTGAGGATCTCCATCCACGACTTGTTGCCGAGCGCGGTCAGGCTCTTGCGAATGTGCCCAATGTCGACGATCGACAACGCGTCGCCGGCCTCGCCGAGGCGCATGCCGACGCTCTCCATGTTCCGGATCAGACTTTCGCGGGACTGCTCCATCGTGACGTACAATCCCTTCCGACCCTCCTTGCGGGCGTTCTCATAGGCGAGGTGGTAGGCGACGCTGCTCTTCATCGTCCCCGGCTCGCCGGCAAGGAGCACGACGTTCCCCACGGGGATGCCGCCCTCCATCTTCTCGTCGAGGCCTTCGATGTAGGTCTTGATCCGAGTCGTCTTTCCCGTTGTTTCCGCCGAGCTCGTCATGAACGCGGTTTCCTCCACTTGGGAGAGGCTCTCGTCCGGCTCCCGGTGGACGAGGGGGCGGGATGGGGCTTAAGAGTTTGCACGAATTTTTGGAGCCGTACCTTCGCTGGGGCCGAGCCACCGATCGACCGAAATTGTCCCGCCCCTCCGGTCCGTCCGACCCCGATCCTCTTCTCGACCCGGAGTCCCGCGGTTCGGTGCGGTCAGACCGTTCCCGGCGGGGGCGGGTTGGGCGGTCCGCCGGGAGGAGGCCACCCCGTCGGTGGGGGTCCGCCCGGATACGCCCCCGGGTATCCGGTCGACGGAGGGGGGGGCTCGTCGGCTCGGCGGCGGCGCCCGCCCGCCGGTCCGCCCGATCC
Organism: Thermoplasmata archaeon; assembly: GCA_022750455.1. Lineage (GTDB taxonomy): Archaea > Thermoplasmatota > Thermoplasmata > Lutacidiplasmatales > UBA184 > JAKIVR01. Next base: position 11,314 of record JAKIVR010000024.1, read on the forward strand.
GGATCCGCCCCGCCAGTACGGCTGAGTGAATCCGAGCGTGGCCAGTACGACGAATACGGCCGCCAGGCCCGCGACCGCGTACAACTCCGGCCAGCTCGGTCCCGACGACGAGCTGCCGACCCCAGTGCCGATGCCGTTGGCGCTGCCGAAGAGGACGGCCACGGTCGTCGGGGCCCCGCTCACCGTGACGCTTCCACTCGGGTGTTGGGGCGCGGCGCTTCCCGAGGAGGAGACGGAGTAGTCGAAGGTGCCGTTCGGGGACGCGAAGACGATCGTCGTACCGTACGACGTTTGCGAGGTGCCCGCGAAGGTGACGGACCAGCTCGCGCCGCCCGAGAGCCCGCCCTCCGAGAAGACCACGGCGAACGACCCGGGGGGCAACGGGGCACCGGCGGCCGTGAACTCGACGGCGGCACCCGTCGCGTCCCCGTTCACGACGACCGTGCCGGAGGACGGGTTCGGCGTCAGGGTGGAGGTCGTCGTGATCGTGTAGACGTAGCTGCCGTTCGGAGCGGAGAGATCGATGACGGCTCCGGTGCCCGACGTGGGCCGCCCGGCGAAGCTCACCGTCCAGGACGAGCTCGATGGCAACCCGCTCTCCGCGAAGAGGACGGGATAGACGACCGGGTGGAAGGCGACCGCCACCGTGCGGCTCGAACCGTCGACGGTGACGCTACCACTCACCGAGGAGAACCCAGGGCTCGACGCGGTCCAGAGGTAGGTGCCGTTCGCGAGAGTGACGTTCTCCTCGGCCGCGTTCACCGGATACGTGGCGTTGGCGACCGTCAAGCTCCAAGGGGTCCCCGCCGAGATCCCGGAGGCGAGGAACCCGACGTCGAAGGCGAACGGGACGAACTGAACGGTCGTCGTCGTCGTGCCCGGGCCGGTGATCCCGGAGCCGACCGATGGCGTCGCCACGAATCCGGCGACGAAGCTCACGGTGTACGAGTACGGGGTCGCGGCGCCGTACGGCACGGGGATGGTGAGGGAGGAGCCCGCCGAGGCCGAGGCGATCAGCGAGCCGGAGCCGAAGCCCGCGAAGTTCACGGTGACGGACCACTCCGAGGAGAGGGGGAGTCCGGATTCGGTGAACCGTAGGGTCGAGCGGTTGACCGTCCACGGGTGCATCAACGGATATTCATCGACGGCCCCGGCTCCCGCGTTCGGGACCGGTTCGGGCGTGTCTCCGATGCCGTCGCTCCCGGGCTCATTCTGCTCCGGCCCGGAGAAGTGGTCCGTCCCTGAATACCCCGTCCAGAAGTTGCCCCCGATCGGATACGGCGCGTTCCACGAGCCCCCGAACGGCAGGTCCGAGCCGGTCGCGTCGAACGCGGCGGTGTTCACATCGTTGTGATAGAAGGATTCGATCGCCGAGTTGTCCAGGAGGATGTTGGAGACGTTGAGCAGGTCGTTCCCGACGATCTCCATCGAGGCGGAGTCGTTGATCGCTACCTCCCCGGAGTTGGCGAAGTCGTTCCCCAGGATCCCCTCCGCGCCAAACTGGACCGCGAAGTAGTCGAGGGCGTATTGGGCCGCCCCCGACGCATTGTTGTCCTCGACCTGGACCCCGCCGTCCCCGCCGGCGGTCTCGACGTCGATCCCGACATTCCCGGAGTCCACGACGTCGTTGTCCTCGATCGAGGCCGCCCCGAGCTGGTCCTGGTCCACGATCCCGGCGAACGAGTGGGCCACGTCGTTCCCCGAGATGGTGAGGGGCCCCTCCGAGTCGTCGACGAGGATGCCCAACTCCTGGGAGTCGACGGCGACGTTGTCGGTGATCGACGCGGGACCCTCCGGCGTGCTCGCGTCGATGCCATACTCGCCGGTCTCCGAAGCGACGTTGTCGGTGACGTTGAGCGCGCCGGTCGAATCCTCGAGGTTCAGGCCCGTCCCCATCGAGCCCGACGCGTTGTTCCCCGAGACGAACGTGCTGCCGATCGTGTCCTCGGTGTACAATCCGACGTCCGCGGCGTCGGTGAAGTTGTTTCCTACGATCGAGCTGTCCGCGTAGATGTCCTCGAGGAACGCCCCCATGTTGCCGGCGCCCGAGATGTCGTTGTCGGAGAGCGACACGGGCCCGTCGGCCGAGAGGAGGTACACTCCATCGTACCCGGCGTCGGCGATGTCGTTTCCGGAGATCGAGAGGGGCCCGTCCGGCCCCGAGACGTACACTCCGATATCCGGAGAGTCGGCGAGATCGTTCCCCGAGATGGTGACGGCGCCGAACGAGTCGGAGACGTAGATGCCAAACTCCGTCCCGTTCGTCAACGTATTGTTTTCGATCTCAAAATTCGAGCTGTCCCCGTCGGACTCGACGGCCGCATAGGTGTTATTCGGGAAGGCGTTCCCGACCACGCTCGTCCCGTTATCGGACTGGACCTCCACGGCCTCCTCACAGTTCGGTGCCGTATTGTCGGCGATGGATGTGTCCGTCGTGAACTTGAGGGAGAACGCGGTCGTATCATTGGCGGCGTAATTCCCGGAAATCTCCGCCCCGGACGTATGGATCAGGGTAACCCCGGTCGGGGAAAGAGAGACGTTGTTGTCGAGAAAGCGGATCTGCTGAGAATACTGGGCGCTGATCCCGGTCATATCCCCGAAGAGATCATTTCCCCCGAGGGTCACCGAGGCGCTCTGGTCCACGTACGCCCCGATGAACGGGCTGTCATCCAGCCAGTTCCCGACGGCGGTCACCCCGACCGAGGTCACGATCCACAGCGCCGCACTGTAGGAGGCGTTCGCGGCGTTCCCGGCGAAGCTGACATTCTGGGAATCTTGGGCCCAGACGCCGAGGGCGTCGAAGTACGCCTGATTGCCCGTCGCGTTCGCGTTCTGGGTGTAGTAGAAGCCCACCCCCTCGATCCCGAACGACACATTGTTCCCGGTGATCGAAACGCCCTCCGAGGATTCCGCCTCGATCCCGAACACGGAACCGTTCGCATCATTGTCGGAGACGCTGGCCGCGGTGACGTTGAACAGCGACACCGCGGAGCTCTGGGAGTTGTTGAGGAGATCGTGGTCGATGGCGACGTCGGTCGAGTTGCTGACGTTGATCGCCGCGTCGGCCGCCGCGGAGATCGTGGTGGTCTCGATCGTGAGTCCGCTCGTGTCATTCGCCTGGATCCCCTGGCTGGCGTTCAGAACGACCAGGTCCTCGATCGTCACGTCGCTCGAGGCGTTGATGGTGAGCGCGATCGCCGGATCGGGCTCGCCCGGGGCCCAATACTCGATCGAGTGTCCCGCACCATCGATCGTCGCATCCGAGCAGAGAACGATGAGGGACCCGGTCCAGTCGGCCGTGAACGTGAACGTCGTGCCGCTCTGGGAGATCGGGGCCGACCCGCCGCTCAGCGCACAGGCCGGAGAGATGGTGATCGCTCCCTCGAACGGGGCGTCCCCGCTCGATGGATCCCGGGGAAGTTCGGCCGCCGACGCCAACGGAGAGAGCAAGAGTCCGGCGGCGAGGAGCAGACCCAACCCGAACAACACGTGAGACCGCACGTTCCTTCCTGCCGGCCCATCGCAGCCCGAAGCCGCTGACCGATCCTGCTACGGAGGACCCGCCGACTTATTTGGCGTGTTCGAGGGACCCTCTCCGCCGCCTCCCGGCCGGGATCCGTTACCGTGAGAGGGTTACGCGGCGTTCGATGAAGTAGTGGATGCTCGAGGTGCCGGGGGCGAACCGAAAGCTGTGCGGCAGATCTCTCTGGATCCAATGCGTCGAGCCCGGACCATGCCGCTCGATCTGCCCGGCGAGGTTCATTTCGATCTCCCCCTCGACGACGATCCCCCACTCATCGTCGTGCGTGTGCACGGGAACGGTCGCCTCCGGTCGGTTGCGCGGCAGTTCCATGAACAGCACCTGGGTACGACCATCGTCGTGGACGAAGACATCGATGCCGTGGAGGTTCGTCTTCGGTAGGTTGCGGACGGTGGAGGGGAACGGCATGCCACCCCATCGTCCCCGGCCCCAAAACGTGAGCGGGAGGGACGCGGAGCGCTTCCGGCAGGAGGGCGGTGGCTGCTCGACCGGCGTCGGCGTCCTCGCCGCCCGGCCCAGACCCCGCCGGGGCCCGCGTCTGCGCGGAGCGTCGGGAGACGCTACTGGCTCGGCGGCGGGCTCCAGGGGCCGGGCGGGGTCGCCTCTCCGGGGGGAGGCGGAGCCGGGGCCGCCCCCGGGGGAGGGGCCGTGGAGGGGGTCCAACCCGAGGGAGGGGCGGCCGGCGCGGATCCGCCCCCGCTCTTTCGAGTCCACGCGATCAAGGCGATCACGGCGAACACGGCGGCCACTGCGGCCAACACGTAGAGCCACAGCACGTTCACGCTGGAACCGGTGGACCCGCCCGCCGGAGAGGAGGAGTAACTCCCGAACGTCACCGGGACGGCGGCCCCGGTCCCCGCGACGGTGACCGACCCGCTGGAAGGAGTCGGGGCCGTGGACCCCGTGGTGGTGATGGTGTACGCGTATGTCCCGTTGGGGACCGTGAACTCGACGACGCTCGAACCGCTCGTCTGGGTCATGCCGTCGACGTTCACCGTCCACGTGGCGCCCGACGCCAGTCCGACCTGCGTGAAAGCGACGTCGTACATCGGCAGGTGGAAGGGTACCGAGACCGAGACGGTCTGGCCGTTCACCGTGACGCTTCCGCCGACCGTAGGCGCGCCGGCCGTCGTGGCGGTCCAGGCGTACGTTCCGTTGCCGATCGAGAGATTCTCGGTGAGGAGCGTCGACACTTGCATCTGTCCGTTGACGGTCACGGTCCAGCTCGTCCCCGAGGCGATCCCCGTGGCGACGAACGAGGCGGTGTAGACGACGGCCGTGAACGTGATCGAGGTCGTGGTGGTTCCGGCCGTGGTCGTACCCGATCCGCTCGCGGGCGCGGCGAGGTACCCGGGCACGGCGGAGACGACGAAGGAGTACGGCGTCGCCGCCCCGAAGGTGGTGGCGATCGTCACGGACGAGGAACCAGTGCCCCAGCCCGTCGTGGTACCGGACCCGGCACCATGGTACGTGACAGCGACGGACCAGACGGCGTCCGAGGGGAGGCCGGTCTCCGTGAACTGGAGGATCGACGACTCGAGGGTCCACGGGTGCATCAATGGATACGCATCGAAGTAGCTGGGGGCGGCGTCGGGGATCGGTTGGGGTGTGTCCCCGATCCCGTCGGAACCGGCGACGTTCTGTGCCGGTCCGGAGAAGAGGTCCTTCCCGGCGTAGCCGCTCCAATAGTTTCCGCCGATGGGGTAGACGGCGTTCCAATCCCAGGGATCGCCAATCTCCATGCTCGAGTTGGAGCCGTTGAACGCCGTGGTGTTGAAGTCGTTGTGGTCGAAGTCGTTCCACGCCGAGTGCACCATCAAGATCTTGGCGTCGTTCCGTAGGTCGTTGCCCACGAACTGCACGCTCTCGGAATCGTTGATCTCGACCTCGTGGGAGTTCGACAGGTTGTTCCCGAGGATCGGTTCGTTCCCGAACTCGTTGTCATAGAAGTACAGCGCGAAGCCCTTGGAGCCGGACGCATTGTTCCCTTGCACGAGGACGGCGCCGAGGTCGGACGCGTAGTCGACGAAGATCCCCGCGGTCGTCGATCCGACCACGTCATTATCGACGATCGAGGACGCCCCGCTCGGTTCGAAGTCGCCGATCGAAATGTTCGCATCGACCCCTTGATTGTCGTCGATGCTCACGAACCCGGTGGAGTCCTCATTGTCGATCCCGATCCCCTTCGCTTGGGAGACCACGTTATCGGTGACCGTGACCGGGCCTTCGACGCCCAGCAGTTCGATGCCGCTCTCGGTCGTGTTCGTCGCGGTGTTCGCCGTCACCATGGTGGACCCGTACGAACCCTCGACCTCGATCCCCGTCTCGGTGTCGGAGGCGTTGTTCCCGGAGATGGAGCTGTTCCCGTACGCGTCGTAATCATCCAACCCCAGTAGCGCCGCGTGCGCGAGGTCGTTCCCCGAGATCGAGGCGCCGGCGGCGAGGGACTCCAGGTAGACGGCCGTCGCCCCCGAGTAGGAGAAGTCGTTCCCGCTGATGGTGACGGAGTCGTAGGCGTCATCGATCGCCACGCCGACGCCGTGGATCCGGGTACCGTTGTTGCCTTGAATGGTCAGGGGTCCGAACGTCCCGTCCGAACCGATCCCGATCCCGAGGCCATGGGCGAGATCGTTCCCCGAGATGGTGACCGGCCCCGCCGAGTTCCCTACGTAGACGCCCGCCTCGGTCGAGTTGGCCAAGATGTTGTTCTCGATCACCAGGTTCTGGCTGCCGACGGTCGAGTCGACCGCGAGGTCGGCGCTATTCGAGAAGTTATTGCCGACGATCGTGGTCGCGTTGTCGAACTGGGCGTACACTCCATCGGCCGAGAACGGGGCCCGGAGGTCGGTCACCAAGGTGCTCGAGGTCCCATCCAGATAGACCGCCTCCCCATAGTTCGCGAACGCCTGGTCGTCCGTGATCGAGAGCCCGGTGGTGTACTCTCCGTAGTACCCGAACTCGGCGTAGGACGCATTGTCGTCCTCGAAGACGACATCGTGAGAATTGAGCGAGGAGAATCCGCACCCGGAGTGGCTGGCATTGTCCCCTTGGACCGTGGTGTCGGAGCTGCCTTCGACCCGGACCGCGCAGTCGTAGCTCGAATGGAGGAGTCGGTTGTCGTTCGCCGTCACGGCGCTGTCGCCGCTAAGGTACACGGCGTACAGCGTCGAATCGTCCGCGGTGTTCGCGTAGAAGCTGTCGTTGTTCGAATTGTCGGCCCAGAGGGAGTACTCATCGTCGAACGCCTGGTTCTCCGACGCGTTCGAGTCGTTCGTCGCGTAGAATCCGACCCCGTACCCGTCCGGGTTGAACGACAGGTTGTTGTTGTCGGCGGTCACGTCGGTCGACACGTCGGCTTGGAACCCAAAGTACGAGCCGTTGGCAAAGTTCCCGGAGAAGTTCCCTCCGGTGACGTTGAAGAAATAGGCCGCATCCTGGGCCGACCCGTTCAGCCGGTTGTTGATCACGGAGACCTGGCTGGAATTGGAGACCGTGACGGCGTTGACGTCGGCGTACGGGATCGTGTTCTTTTCCACGGTCAACCCGGGCGAGTCGAGCGCGGAGACTCCGTTCGTCACGTTCCCGAAGATGAGGTCCTCCACGGTCACGCCGACGGAGTCGTTCACGGTGAGGGCCACCCCCGGGTTCCCGCCCGGGTGCGAGGAGTAGGTCAACGTGTACCCCGCGCCGTCGATCGTGGCGCCGGGGCACAGCACGGTCAGCGACCCGCTCCAATTGGCGGTGAGCGTGAAAGTCGTTCCGCTCTGCGAGACGGGGGCGGCCGAATTGCTCAGCACGCAACTGGGGCTGATCGTGAGGACTCCGCGGAAGGGAGTGTCGGGGCCGGCCGCCCCGTGGGCCCCCACGGAAGCACTGGCGAGGGGGGAGAGGATCAAGACCGAAGCGAGGACCACGGCGGCGGCCAGAACCGTTCTGCGGTGCATGTTTCCTTCCCAGGGACGGATCGCCGCCCCGAGTTCAGGGGGGCGTCTGCCGTCGGAACGAACTCGTCGGCGTATATTCGCTTTGCAGCGCGAGATCCGGTCAGACCGGGGGATCCTCCACACCGACGAACTCTGGCTCGGGGGCCCCGGGCATCACGCCGGGGGTCGCGGTGTCGAGCTCCTCGACGGCTCCGCTCTCGTCCGAGCGGGCGGGCGGGGGAGCGGGTCGCCGCCGTCGGCGGATGACGGCCACGACGGCCACCACGACCAGGACGAGGAGTATCCCGCCCCCGAGGAGCAGCCCGGACGACGAACCGGCGACCGAGAGCGGGTTCGTCGAAGGCGGGGTCGCGTTGTAGCTGGCAGTCACGGTCCCATTGCCGGTGACCCAGAGGGTGGTCGATCCGACGAACTCCGAGACCAACTGCGCGCCTCCGGTCGAGTTCCATCGGGAGAATTGGAAACTCGAACAGCTCCCAGCGCTCAGACTGTAGTTCCCTTCGGGGAACGTACCATTGGACCCGGGGCTGAAGGAGCTGCCGTTCGCCGTCATCGACCCGCACATCGCAGTGCTGTTGAACTCGATCCGGTACGTCGCCGCCCGGAAGGTGACGTTCAGCTCCCCGGCGCCGAGCACCACGAGCGCCGCGGGCCCTCCGAGCTGGACCGCGTCGGCGGTGGAGAGCTCCCCTACCACAAAGTAGGCACACGGGGTCTCCGAAAGCGCGTACGTTCCCGGGACCAGACTGGCCCCGTGGTCATCGTCGTACGACTGCACCCCCACGGTCACGGAGCCACATCCCACGGGGGCTTCGTCGATCGAGACGTCCATCGCGGTCCCCCACAACCACGTCTGGGCGCCGCCACATCCTCCGCCGCATCCGCCGACGAGCACGAGGGAAGCGGTCCGATTGTCATAGGCCATCCCCGGCACAAAGGTCGACTGCTGGAACGCGGCCCCGGAGGTCACGTTCTCCCAGAATCCCTCGGCGAGCTCCCAGGTGTCCGCGTAGTTGATGAACGTCACCACGGGGCCGTTGTCGGTGAAGTAGAAGTTGGAGTACGTGCCACCGAACAGCACGACCGCATGGACCGTCGGATCGTATGCCATCGCCGCTCCGGACCGCTGCGCCGGCCCCGAGACCCCCACATACGTCCAATTTCCGGCGGCGTACGTCCACGTGTCATCGTAGTACCCGGTATACATCCCCCCGAACAGGACCACGTCGTTGGTGGCGTAATCATACGCCATGGCAGCGCCGGAGCGGTTGGCGTTCGGCTCCGGTCCGGAGATCGTGATCTCCGACCACTCCCCGGCGCGGTACGTCCACGTGCCACACGTGGCATAGCAATCCGTCCCACCGAACAGCAATACGTACCCGTCGCGCGCATCGTACGTCATCGAGGCGTCGACGGCCGCGAGCGGAGCGAGCTTCGAGTCGATCTGGGTCCACGAGCCATGGACGAAGCTCCAGGTGTCGGTCAAGATTCCGTTCGTCCCCTTGCCGCCGAACAACAGGACGTACCCGTCGGCCGAATCGAACGCCATCGACGCCTCGCTCCGTGCGGGGGGCTCGACCGGCAGTTGCAGCTGGATCCATCCGCTCGAATTGTAGATCCACGTTTGATTACTGGGTCCTACCGCGACGAGGTACCCGTCCACGGGATCGTACGCCTCCATCTGGTTCTGCTCGCCCGGGTAGGCTCCGGGCGATCCGGCGTTCGACCACGATGGCCCCCCTCCGCCGCTGCCCGAACTCACGGTGCCGTGGGAAGTCGGGCTTTGATTTGGGTGGTGGGAGAGCGCCACAAGGCGAGGGAGTGCGGCATTCGCCGACACTTGCCCCTCCCCGGGGAACGGGGGAGTCCGGATCGAAAGGACGAGCGGCAAGATGAGGACGATCGCGAGGAGTGGCACGGCCACGGTGCGGTGAGTCCCCTCGGTCGCTCCCGGTCTCCGCCGTCGAACTGCCGATCGGTCGGAGGGCGCAGGGCGTCGCGCCCTTCGCTCACTCTCATTCCGCGGGAGGCTGGGGGTCACAGGGGGGGTGGATCCTCCGAGCCCGGCGATTCTGTTCCGGGATATGATTGTGTCCGTGAATCGTCCAGATCGAGGGCCCCCCGGCGGACGATCCTGGGAGAAGGCCCTCCTCGGAGGGTAGCGATGGGACTGGGCGCTCGGCGCGGTCCGATTCCGGCGGTGGCGTGGCGACCGGGAGGCCAGCCCTCTTGGGCGGAGCGAACCGCCGAGGTGGCCGGCCCGATCCGAATTCGGAAGACTATGCCCCGCCGGGTGGCGGTGGGGTCGGAGGGTAAGAGGGCGGGGCACCGACCCCTCCGGAGGGACCGGAGGCGGTCGGGGGGGCCCACCCGGCCGGAGAGGATGCGCCGGGGGGTGGGCCTCCGGCGGGAGAGTTCGGTTGGACCGGGGGAGTCTCCTCTGGACCGCGTCGGCGTCCGCCGGCCCCACCCGATCCCCCGCGCCAGTACGGTTGGGTGAACCCGAGCGTAGCCAAGATGACGAAGAGTGACGCCAGTCCGATTGCAGCGTACAGCTCCAGCCACGTCGGCCCGGAACTAGAGCTCGAGGTCCCAACACCGGTCGCGCTGCCGAACAGGACGGAGACACCCGTCGCCTCCCCGGCGACCAGGAACGTACCGCTCGGGTGCTGCGGGGCCGCGGTCCCGGTCGTGGCGACGGTATACGAGTACGAGCCGTTCGGCTCCGCAAATACGATCGTCGTCCCGAAACTGGATTGCGAGGTGCCGTCGAACGTCACCGACCAGCTCGATCCGGTCGAAATGCCGCTTTCGGTGAACACGACCGCGTACGTCCCGGGGGGCAGAGGCGGGGCCGGGCTCGGGAACGCGACCGCGAAGCCGGCGTTCGCGCCGTCCACGACCGCGCTCCCGTCAACCGGCGCGATCCCCTTCGCCGTCGCCGTCCAGGCATACGTTCCATTGGCGAGGGGGACGACGACGGAGAGGGTCGTCGATGGGTAGGTGTGCCCATTGATCGTTAGGTTCCAGCCGGTCCCCGAGGTGATCCCCGTCGCGGTAAACGTCGCGCTGAACAGGACCGGCGAGAAGGTGATCGCGGTCGAGGTCGCTCCTGGGCTCGTGGTCCCGCTGCCGCTCGACGGGGAGGCCGTGTAGCCGCTCACGGAGGAGATGGTGTAGCTGTAGGCGGTTTCAGCGCCGAACGGCACCGCCACGCTGGCCGGCGAGGCTCCGATGCCGAACGCGGTGGTGCTCCCGCTCCCGACCCCGTGGTACGTGACGACGACGGACCAACTGGTGGAGCTCGGCAATCCGGTCGCGGTGAACTCGAGTATGGAGGGATCGGCGGCCCACATGTGCATCAACGGGTACTCGTCGACCGTCCCGGCGGACGCGTGGGGGATCGGGAACGGAGTGTCCCCGATTCCGTCGCTCCCCGTGATGTTCTGAGCCGGTCCGGAGAAGTCGTCCGTGCCGGTGTACCCGGTCCAGTAGTTCCCCCCAATCGGGTACGGGGCGTTCCAGGTCGTCCCGATCGTCATCTCGCTTCCCGTGCCGTTGAACCCGGCCGAATCGACGTCGTTGTGGTAGAACTCGAACAGGTCCGTGTCGTTGATCACGATCGAGGAGTCGTCCAGAAGATCGTTGTCCACGATTTCGAGGAAGTACGAGTCATTGATCACAATCCGGTGCGAACTGGAGAAGTTGTTGCCGATGATCGCCTCGCCAGAGTCGGCCTGCGTGTGGTTGTAGACGAGCGCGGAGCCGCTCGATCCGGAGGCGTTGTTGTCCTGGAGCGTGACCGTTCCTCCGTCGTTCGCGTCAGTGACGTTGATCCCGTACCCCGTCGAGTGCGCCGCATCATTGTCATCGATCACGGAGAGGGATTGGGGCTCGAAATCGAGGATGCCTGCGGCCGAGTCCGTCACGTCGTTGTCAATGATCTCCACGGGGCCGACCGACTCGCCGTTGAGGATCCCCCACGTCTTCGAATGCACGGCCGTGTTGCCGGAGACCCACGTCGGGCCCCCCACCTGCTGCAGTTCGATCCCGGCGGTCGAGTCCGAGGACGCCACATTGTTGGTGATGTTCAGCGTGCCGTAGGACTCGTCCGCGTACAGGCCGACGCTCCCCGCCGAGAAGTTGTTATCGACGATCGACTGAGTTCCAAATGCCTCCGTCGAGTACAGACCGTACTCTGTGTCATTGTAGAACGAGTTTCCCGTGACGGAGACGCCCGCGTACGGCTCGGCCAAGTAGGCCCCATACTCTTGGGCGTGCGCGAGGTCGTTGCCGGCGAGAGTGACCGGCCCGTACATATCCTCTATGAACACGCCGTCCTCGGAAGCGTTCGTGATGGTGTTGTCGGTAATCGAGAGGGCGCCGTAGTCATCCTCGGCGTACACCCCCTCATCGTGGGCGTTCACGATGTCGTTGTTCTCGATTGTCACGGCACCGTCCGCGTCCGCGACCCCCACGCCCTCCGCCGTCGCGTTGGCGAGGTCGTTCTGCTGGACCAGAAGATTGGTGCTCCCGTGCTCGGAATACACCCCCGAATTTGCGGCGTTCGAGAAATCATTGTCGATCACGGTGGTGCCGTTGTCGTACTCGTCGAAGACCCCGGTCTCGTCGAACGGGGCATGATTGCCGCTGACGAGGGTCCCGGAGAGCCCGTCCAAGTAGAATGCGGTGAGGTCTCCGAACGCTTGATTGTCGATCAGAGCCAGGCCCGTCGAATCCTCGAGGTAGAATCCGTCCTCGCTCTGCGAGACATTATTGTCGGTGAAAGTTACGTCTTGGCAGTTCTCGGCGTCGAGGCCGTACAGCGAGTCATCCGCAAAGTTCCCGGTTTCCGAGCTGTCCGAGCTGTCGGTCAGGTAGCTCGAGTACTCGAGCTCGTCGGAGAGATTGTTCTCATTGAACGCCACGTCGGTGGAGCCGAACGCAGACGCGGCGATGTAGTTCGAGAACGGGGCCTGGTTGTCGTAGAAGGTCACATTCGAGGAGGACTCGGCCCAGAGGTCGAACTCCCCCTCCGGGGCCACGTTGCCGGTGAGGTTCCCATTCATGGACAGGTCCACCCCCAGCGAGTCGTAGGCCCGGGTGAGATCGTTGTCATCAATAGTGAATCCGTCGGTGTGCAGCACCTCGATCCCGTAGAAGGAGTAGCTCGCGTTGTTCTCCGAGATGGTGACGCCGGAACTGTACTGAGCCAAGATGGAATACTTGTTGGAGTCGTTGACCGTGTTGTTGGTGATCTTCACGCCACTCGCGTTGGAGACGTCGATCGCGTCTCCGAGAGCCGAGGGAATGGTGTTTCCCGAGAGCGTGAGTCCGGTCGTGCTGTTCGAGGCAATCCCGTTCGTGACGTTCGAGAACACGATATTCTCGACGGTGACGCCAGTTGTTCCATTCACGGTCACGGCGACCGCCCCGTCGCCGCCGGTCTGCCGGGAGAAGTTGAGGGATTGCCCGGCGCCATCAATGGTCGAGCCGGAGCAAAGGTCGGACAGCGAACCGTGCAGGGTCCCCGTGAGCGTGAAGGTGGATCCGCTCTGGGAGATCGGCGCCCCGGCGTTGCTGAGCGCGCATCCGGAAGAGATCGTGACCGCACCCACGAACGGCCCGAAAGTGGACGCCGAAGCGGGGGGACGAGCGGCCCCGGCCATCGGGGTGAACATCAGGACCACGGCGAACACGAGAGCGACTCCAACGGCTACACTGCGTGGCATGTTGCGCACCTCACCAATTCGACAAGTCCCGCCTCAGGGCCCATCGAGGGTGAAGGGGAGATTGGAGTACTTGAGCGTTCCAGCGCGTTGGAGTCCGCATTACTTTGAGGATATGAACGGGCGAGACTCACGCATTCTCGCCGGCGCGTTGTCACAGTGTGAATATGAATAATCATATTCATAGTTTATCCATCCCGGTGAAGGGGAGGCCGGACGAGCCCCTAGAAACCGGTTGACCCAGGACCGGTCCAACGGTCGCGATCCGAGGAGATCCCCTCCCCCATTCCCCCCAGAATTTGCCACCGCCCTCTCGGCACGACCCTGCCCGGGCGTGCCGGGGGATCGGCCTCCCGCTGGAGCTTCCGCCGGAGAGTTCGGGTCCGCGCGACCGGGAAGCCTGAGAGTTCCGACTCCTACTGGCTAGCTCGGATGGAAGGGATCGAGGACAACCAGGCTCCTCGGCCGCTCCCGGCGGTGATGAGGCCGTCCATCGAGGCGATCCATGAGCCCCCGCCTGGAGACCGGCACCTCACACCTCGCGCCGCACACCTCACACCTCCCACTCCTACGAACTCTGGAGGGCGGCACGGAGCGCCTCCGGGGCGGCCGGAGGCGAGGGGAAACCCGGACTCGCCCCCCCTCGGCGGCGTCCGCGGTTCCCGACCACTTCTTCGACGTGGCTCGAGGTGCCCAAGGCCGCTTGTATAACTCAGGTTATACAACTTCACCTCAGAGAACGAACAGCCAGCCAGGCCCCCGGAGGGCCCCGAGCCGAGGGGGGAAGCAGCCAAAACACCACAACATGCAC
>JAKIVR010000025.1 GCA_022750455.1 Thermoplasmata archaeon
GGGACGGCTCCGGATAGGCGGCTCCGCGACCGGGGCGCTCGCCGTCGCGATCCTCTTCGTGCTCGCGTTCGCGGTGCTCCCCGTCGCCCTCCTGTTCGGGGGGGCGGTCGTTTCGGAGGGCGGCGGCGGCGTGCTCTCGGTGGCCGCGGACCCTCTGACGCACGCGGCGATCGACAACTCGATCGTCCAGGGCGTGGCGAGCGCCGCGCTGGCGGCGGTGTTCGGGTACCCGTTGGGGGTCGTGCTCGGCCGGTGGCGCTGGCCGGGTCAGGGAGCGGTCCGAGCGATGCTCCTCGTCCCGTTCCTCTTGCCGACCGTCGTGGTCGTCCTGGGATTCGACCAGACGGTCGGTCCCGGCGGATGGTTGTCGGGGGGATTCGTGGGCCGCTTGGGCATCGGCCAGGGACTGCCCGCCTTGATCGTTCTGAACGCGACCCTCAACGTCTCGATCGTCGCCCTCGCGGTCTCCGCGTCGGTCGAGGCGGCGCCTGTCGAGCAGGAAGAGGCGGTCCGGACCCTCGGCGGCTCGCCATGGCGAGCGTTCCGCGAAGTCTGGGGTCCGCCAAGCTTCCTGGCGCTCGGCGGCGGGTCGCTCCTGACGTTCTTACTGTCCGCCCTGGGATTCGCTCCGCCCATCCTGTTGTGCGGACCGAGCTGTTTCACCGTCGAGGATCGGGTCTACACGCTCGCCGAGACCCTCGGGCAGCCCGGCGCTGCCGCGGTGCTCGGACTTCTGGGGTTCGGGTTGCTGGTGGGCCCCGCGCTCGCGTACCTGCTGTTGGCCGCCCGGCGCCGGAGCGTTACCCGTCGATCCCGCCCTCCGACCCCGTTGCCTTGGCGCCGCCCATTCGTTTGGCCGCTTCTCGCCGCCGCGGCGATCCCGGTCGCCGCGATCCTCGTGCTACTAGGGACGATCGTCGTTTCGTCCATCGTCCCCCGACCCGGCGCTGTTCCGGGGGCCGCGCTCGCGGCGCTGTTCGGTCCCTTGACCACTACTCGGTTGGGACTCTCCACCGTGGCGGTCCTCGGGAACTCCGTCCTCTTCACCGCGATCGCAGCCACGGGAAGTCTCCTCCTCGGCCTCGCGATCGGGTTCGCCGCCCGTCGACGGCCGTCGGGCCATTGGAAGGAGACCCTTCCGTTCCTCGTTCCGCTCCTCGTCTCCCCGATCTTGCTCGCGTTCTCCCTGGCGACGTTCTGGCGCCCCGCTCTCGGAGGAGCCGATTCCGTCTGGATCCTCATCATCCTGAGCCAGATCGTGATCACGATGCCGTTCGTGGTGCCGACCCTGATCCTCTCCCTGGGGCGCGTCCCGCGGGCGTTCGGGGAGGCGGCCCGCAGCCTCGGGGCGAGGCCTGGGTTCGCGTTCTTCGACGCCGAGCTCCCGCTGGCCCGGCCGGCTCTGTTGACCGCCGTGGCGTTCGCCGCCGCGCTCGGATTCGGCGAGTTCACGGCGACGTACTTCCTCTACATCCCTCGGTTCACGACGTTACCGGTGGAGCTGTTCGTGCTGCTCAGCTCCCGCCAATTGGGGGCCGCCGCGGCGCTGGGCGGCGTGTTCGTCGTGGTGAGCTTCGCCTTGCTCGCCGTCCTCGAACTGGGAGGTCGGCGCGTTGACTTCTGACCGGCTGCTCCTCGATCGTCTCGGCGCGGAGTACGATGGCCAGCCGGTGCTCCGGGACGTCTCGCTCTCCGTGGCCGAGGGAGAGATCGGGGTCCTCATGGGCCCGAATGGCAGCGGCAAGACGACCTTGCTCCGTTGCATCGCCGGATTGGAGTCCCCGTCCGCCGGGTCGGTGCGGATCGACGGACGGGACCTGGACGGCGTCCCCACCCACGAGCGCGGCATCGGATACGTCAGCCAGGAGCCGTCGTTGTTTCCCCATCGGACCGTGGAGGAGAACGTTGCCTACGGACCCGAGGTGCGGCGGTGGGAGACCTCTCGCATCGACGCGCGACTCGAGCTCTTGTTCCAACAGTTCCGGCTCACCGCACTCCGCCACCGGTTCCCCGAGCAGCTCTCGGGGGGCGAACGGCAACGGGTCGCCCTCGCGCGCGCGATCGCGCCCGAGCCGAAGCTGCTCTTGCTCGACGAACCCCTCGGGTCGGTGGACCCGGAGCTGCGGTCGACGCTGCGCGCCGAGATGCGCTCGGCGTTCCGGGCTCTCCGCGTGACGACGGTGGTGGTGACCCACGACCGGCAAGAGGGGCTCTTCTTCGCGGACCGCGTCCATCTCCTGCTCGCCGGTCGCCTCGTACAGTCCGGACCTCCGCTCGACGTGTACCGGTCTCCGCGCACCCCTGATGTCGCGCGATTCTTGGGGTACAACGTGGTGCTCCGGGACGGTCGGACCCACGCCATCGCCCCCGAAGACGTCGAGATCGTCGGGGCGGATCGGGGGCTCCCGGCCTCTCTCGTGAGCGAAGGGATCGTCGGTCGCCACCGGGCCCTATTCTTGACCACCGAGCGGGGCGAGCGGGTCGAAGCGCATCTCCCCCCGGAAGCCCCGGTTCCCTCCGACCGGATCGTGTACTTTGATTGGAAGCGCTCCGTTGGGCTGGGGGCGCCCGCACCGGATCCGGCCTAGCGGTGCCGGTGGGGATGGCGGTGACCCGTGCCGCCGCCGGCGATCCCCCCCGGCGTGGCGAGGAGGAAATCGCCTTGGTTCACGCCTTTGACGCCCCGCAGGTCCTCGGCGGCTTCGACGAGCTCCCCGCGCCGTCCGACGAGCACCATCACTTCCAGGCAGACGTCCCCTTCGAGGTGGACGTGGTTGGACGAGCGGATGTGCTCGCCCCACCGGTGCTGGGCGGCGGTCAAGCGACGCTGGACGTTCGGCGAGCGGTGATCGTACAACACCATCACGGTGCCGACCGCGTCGGCGTTCGGGTCCCCGAGCGTCGACTCCGAGACCTCCTTGCGGACCAAGAACCGGATCGCCTCCGAGCGGCTGCCGGAGTTGCGCGAGGCGGCCCAGTGGTCCAACGCCGCGAGCACCTCCGGCTCGAGGGAGACCGCCGTGCGGACGACCCGCGACTTCGTCATTCCGCGGAGCTGCCCGAAGTGTCCCGTTCGATCCGGACGGGCGAGGTGGGGGGCGCGCCCCCGAACCCCAGTTGCTCGTACCCCCTCCACCGGTAGATCGCCATCGCCGCTAGCCAGCACCCGACGAACAGGACGACGATCGCGAGGCCCAGCGTCTCGAAGTCCAGTCCGTTCAACCAACTCCAGAACACCCCGTTCCACCCGAGTTCGCTCGAGAGGACCTGGAGCAGCTCCACGCCCCCGATGGCGAAGGCGACGAGGACGGAGATGACCGTGAGCGTGAGGTTGTAGTACACCTTCCGGATCGGGTGGAGGAACGCCCAGCCATACGCGTACCGCATCGCGAACCCGTCGGTGGTGTCCGACAGCACCATCCCGCAGGTGAACAACAACGGAAGGATGAGAACGGCCCAGAGGGGGATCGCCCCGCTCGCCCCTACGGTGACGCTGATCGCGATCAGCGTGACCTCGGTGGCCGTGTCGAATCCCAGCCCGAAAAGGACCCCGATGGGGTAGATCTGCCACGGTTCCTCGATCACCTGGAATAGCTTGCCAAAGTACCGGTAGAGGAAGCCGCGCTTCTGCATCTCCTCCTCGAGCTTCTCCTCGTCGATCTGGCCGGTGCGGAGGCCCTTGAAGATGCGATAGACCTCGACGACGATGACGACGTTCACGAGGCCGATGATGATCAGGAACCCGCCGGAGATCAGGGTGCCGAGGATGGCGCCCACCGCCGCGAACTGCGCGACGTGGCTCTGGACGTACTCCGTCGCCAGCACCAGCGCGACGACGAGGCCGCAGACGATCGTGGAGTGCCCGAGGGAGAACCACGTCCCGACGGTCAGGGGCCGCTTCTCCTCGTTGAGGAGCTTCCGGGTGGTGTTGTCGATGGCCGCGATGTGATCGACATCGAATCCGTGGCGGATCCCGAGGATGTAGGCGGTGATGGCGAGACCGGTGAAGAGGAACAGCCCGGTCGAAACATCGCCGGTGGAGTAGTGGGGCAGGTAGATGAATGCGGCCGCGAACGCGAGGGCCGTCACGCCGATGATCACAGCGTAGAGGAGGATCATGCCGACCTTCTCCTGCCGCGTCAAGCGGAGGTCCTGCGCCGGGTGCGCCGTCGAGCCGAGGGGCATCGAACGCTCCCTACGCGGGCCGGGATATAATGTATGTCGTATTCTAAAAACGTAATACTGGAGCGAGGGACCGTCTACTCCGACAGAGAGCGCAGCTGGGCGGGATCCCACCGGACGATCCGGTAGCTTCGGCCCGGACGAGAGCCCGGGTGGTCGTCGGCCGGCATCTCCTGTCGAACCTGCGCCACGATCTCGGCGTGCAACTCCTCGGGGACGCAGATCGCGCCCCCGAAGCTGCGGCTGTCCCGACCGGCGCGGTCCGGGTCCGAGTTCGGCTCCCGCGGCGGTCGGGCGACCTCTCGGATCTCGAGGGGTGGGACCCGCTGCACGGCCTCGTTGAGCGCGTTCCAGTACCGCGGCGGGAGAGGGTACCCCCGCGCCGCCGCCAGCTCCCGATAGCGGCTCCGGAAGCCCCGGGAGGATCCGGATCCGGGACCCTCGGGTTGGAGGGCCACGACCCGGTGCCGAGTCACCCGCGCCAGTTCGCGAAGCCCGCGGATCGGATCGGGGATCAGCTGCAGGACGTGGACCGCCAGCGCTGCGTCGAAACTCTCGTCGCGAAACGGCAGACGGTGAAGATCGGCCCTGGCGAGCCGTCGCAGCCCCTTCGCGCGCGCCTTCTCCATCATCGGCAAGGAGAGGTCGATCCCGGTCACGGAGAATCCGTGGGCGCCGAGGGGGATCGCGTACCGACCGGTGCCCACGCCGGCCTCGAGGAGGGCCCCTCCGCCTCCGAGCATCTCCGCGACCGCCCCGACCTCCCCCTCGGACGGCGCGTGGCGGGTCGTATCGTACACCGGCGCGACGAGGTCGAACTCAGGCATCGGGAGAGGGATTCCGCGGCCGTTGATAATGGACGGGCATGCACCTATACCCGCCGGAGACGTGAACTCCCGCCCGAGAGTCCGAGGGGATCCGTCATGTTCCGATACGAAAGACGGGAGATCCCCGAGGAGACCCAGGACGAACGCCAATCGACGTTCGGGGAGATCCAACACTCCTACTCGAAGGAGGAGGCGGTCCTCGAAGCGCAACGTTGCCTGCAGTGCGCCATGCCGTTCTGTGTGCAGGCGTGTCCCATCTCCCAGGACTGTCGAGGGTACCTGGACCTGGTGGCCCGGGAGAAGTTCGATGACGCGGCCCGGCTGACCCTGATGGACAATCCGCTCGCGATGGTGCTGTGCAAGACGTGCTACCACTATTGCGAGGAGGACTGCGTCATGGGCGGCAAGGGAATCCCGATCGCGATCCGCCACATCAAACGGGCCGCCCTCGAGCTCGGCAACGCGAACCTGCTCTACGTCCCCAGCGCCCCAAAGAACGAACGGATCGCGATCATCGGTGGGGGGCCGACGGGGATCATGGCCGCCTGGGAGCTGAGCCTCCGGGGCTACGCGATCACTCTCTACGAGATGCAGCCGTTCCTCGGGGGTCAGATCGAGACGATCCCGAAGTATCACTTGGGGGGACCGGAGCTGGAGTTCGATCTCGCCCGCTTCAAGAACCTCGACTGCACCTTCGTGACCGGCCAGAAGGCGGGCTCCGACTTCACGCCCGAGAGCCTTCTGAAGCAAGGGTACCTCGCCGTCCTCGTCGCGATCGGCGCCGAGCAACCGCAGGTACTGGGAATCCCCGGGGAGAATCTCCCGGGGGTCTTCTCGGCGCTTCCGTTCCTGTTGAAGGTGAATCATGGTCCGGACGGTCTCTTCGGGCGGAAGGGGCGGAAGATCGTGGTGATCGGGGGCGGCGACGTCGCCCTGGACGCCGCGCGCTCGAGCGTTCGGCTCGCCGCCGAAGGCCAGGTGACGGTGATCTACCGCAAGACGAAGGACGACATGCCCGCTGACGACGAGGAGTCGGGCGGCGGCGCGCTCGAGGGGGTCCAGTTCTTGTTCCAGCGGGCCCCGGTCCGGATCCTCGGAACGGCGCAGGTCGAAGGGATCGTGGTCCAACCGACGCTCGCCGGACCCGTGGACGCCCACGGCCGACCGACGACGATCCTCGTGCCGGATTCGGAGGAGACGGTAGTCTGCGACACGGTCATCGTGGCCGTGGGCGAGAAGGCCGACGTCCGTGGATTGCCCCCGGAGCTCGACTTCAGCTTGTCAAAGCACCCGTGGCCGGAAGGGAAGAAGGAGGATTGGATGACCGACGTGGACGGCGTCTTCGCCACGGGCGGCAAGTCCGTGGTGTACGCGATGGGGGCCGGGACGAAGGTCGCCGAAGCGATGGACGCGTACATTTCCAAGAAGAAGGGGCGGAGCCCTACGCCCCGACCCGACCCGTTCGGAGGCCCAACTCCGCCGAAGCCCCCGGCCGGGTACGGCGGTCCCACGTGGCACCTATAGCCGTCCGGGGCCGGCCCGCGGCGCTGTCAAGGTACTGGGTCGTTCCGTGCACCCGGATTCGGGCGGTCGTGCACTCCAAGGCGACTCGGCGGCTACTCGGACGGCCCCCCCCAATGCCGACTCGATTTCGACGGGGGAGGAGCCGATCTTGGGTAGGCTAAGGTCTATAGGTGAAACCGCGCATGGGCGGCGCGGCTCCTTCCGATCGACCGCGCGAACGGGCCGAAAGCGGGAAAGAACACAGATGACCGGTGCAGATAGGACGTTGAGGGTGCTTCGCTGGGTGGGGCCGATCGTGCTTGTCACCCTGCTTCTCGGATCCGGGTTCGTCGTCGCCTCGGGCCCCGCCCGGGCCACTTCCGGCGCCCCGGCCCTGGCCCACCTCCCGGCCCTCAGTGGACCTCCTTCGGCGCGGGCGAGCCATCTCGCCGAAATGCCGGATTCCGCCTCCGCGCCGCAGAGCGCCGTGAAGAGCCTCAAGGTAGGATCTGCCCCCGCCGCGGAAGTGTACGACCCGCTGAACGGGTACGTGTATGTTTCGAACTCCGAGGGCACGACCGTCACCATTCTCAACGGGACCGGCGTGGTGACGACGACCGACATCGGCTACGATTCTCTCCCGTACCAGATGACGGTCGACACCCGCAACGGCTGGGTCTATGCCGTCCACACCCTGGACATTGCCGACGGGTACAACGTGAGCGTGATCAACGGCACGTTGGTGACCAAGGTCATCCCCGTGGGCATCGAACCCTCGGCGATCGCCTACGACAACGCGACCGGTCTCGTGTACGTGGCCGACTACGGATCGAACCAGGTCACCATCATCAATCAGACCCGGGTCGTCGCCACCCTGGGAGTCGGGCAGACGCCCGACGCCATCACCGTCGACCCGGCCAACGGCTTTGTCTACGTGGCGAACAACGGCTCGGACAATGTCAGCGTCATCCAAGACCTCCTCGTCTTTCACAGCGTGATCGTCGGACTCAACCCGGCCGCCCTCGGGTACGATGCGGGAACGGGGGACATGTACGCCGTCGACGCCGGCTCGGACGACGTGACGGTTCTCCAGGGGACGAGCAGCCTCGCGACGGTCGCGGTGGGAGAGGAGCCGTTCGGCGCCACGTACGATCCTTCGAATGGGGACGTCTACGTCCCGAACATGGACTCGGGCAACGTCAGCGTGCTGAACGGGACCCAGGTACTTGGATCCGTGGGCGTGGGAGGCGGTCCCACCTCCGCGACGTACGAGCCGAGCAACGGCTACATGCTCATCACGAGCGCCTTCGCCCGCAGCGTGAGCCTGCTCAACACCACCTCCGTCCTCGCCACCATCGGCGTTGGCACGGAGCCCGTACGGAGCGTGTTCAACCCGTCGAACGGTTGGGCCTACGTCGTCAATCAAGGCTCGAACAACGTGAGCGTCATCCTGTACATGGGGGCGTACGCGGTGACCGTCCAAGAGGCGGGGATCCTCCACGCGGGCACCTCGTGGTCCGTCGACGTGAACGGGACGCAGAACTCGTCGTACATGACCTCCCTGGTCCTGTGGGAACCGAACGGGTCGTACCTGCTCACCAGCTTCCCCGTGAACGGATACTACGTCCCCAACGCCATCCCGTTCCAGGTCGACGGCGCCCCGATCACGGAGACGCTGAACTACGTCCTGGTGACCTACCTCATCACCTTCACCGAATCGGGTCTGGCGACCGGGACCTCCTGGAACATCACGTTTGATGGAGTGACCGAGCAGACGACCTCCGGCACGCTGCAGCTGATCACCTACACGGAGCCGAACGGGAGCTACCCGTACACGATCGGAGGCGTCCTCGCCTACAAGCGCGAATCCCCCGCCGGCACGATCATCGTCTCCGGCGGGCCCCAGACCAAGAACGTCCTCTTCGCCTACGCCCCCGAACAGTTCCTCGTCACCTTCGCGGAGACCGGGCTCATCGCCGGCACCTCCTGGAACGTCACGTTCAACGGCACCGCCGCGAGCTCCGCCACTCCGACGATCTCCTTCACGATCGGCAACGGGAGCTTCTCGTACAGTGTCGCCGCCGTCACCGGCTACACGGCGAGCCCGATCTCGAGCCTCGCCAAGGTGAACGGGGGCCAGCTCCGAGTCAGCATCCAGTTCAACAGCACCGGTGTGGGATCGACGTCGACCTCCTCCTCCAACATCCTCGGGCTCCCGCCGATCGCGTGGGCCGGGATCCTGGGAGCGATCGTCGTCGTCGCAGTGATCGGCGTGGTGGTGTGGAAGCGCCAGTCGAAGCCACCGACCGGCCCGACCGACGAGACCGACGGGTACGTCACCGGGGCCGGCCCGGAACCCTGACGGTTCCCTGAATCCACGATCGTCCCGGCCCCTGATCGCCCGAGCTTCCACGGTCGGCGTTCACGGACGTATCCGCGTCCCACCGCTCGAAGCTCCTGCGTCGAGAGGCATTCCTCCCCCGGGTCGACCGTCTCGAAGGCCGCGACCGCGGACGCGCTGGACCCCCGGGAGGATCGCCGGATTCCCAGCGGGAATCCCCTCCGGGGTCGGATCGTGGATTGGACGTCGCGCCCCTCGGGTGGGAGGCGAGGGAGCCGCGAGTCCGCGGGACCGACTTCCCGCACGGACCATCTGGTTTCCCTCCGGTCAGCGGCAGCTTAACCCCCGAAACTCCGTGAGACGGCCATGAGTCCCCCACCCGCCCACGGAGAGAAGAAGCTGCATGTCGGAATCATTCTTGGAAGCACCCGTCCCGGTCGAAACGGCGAGGCCGTCGCGAAGTGGGTGTTCGAGATCGCCCAGAAGCGGACCGATGCCGTGTTCGAGTACGTGGACCTGAAGGACTACCCGCTGCCTCTCCTCGACGTTCCGGTACCCCCTTCCGTCGGTAAGCCGCATCCGGAGCACGCGGTGGCCTGGTCGGCGAAGATCGCTTCGCTCGATGCGTTCGTCTTCGTCACGCCCGAGTACAATCATTCGACCTCCGGGGTTCTGAAGAATGCGATCGACTTCTTGGCCCGGGAGTGGTACAACAAGGCCGCGGGGTTCGTCAGCTATGGCACGGTGGGAGGCGTTCGGGCTGTGGAGCATCTCCGGCTGGTCATGGCCGAGCTGCAGGTGGCGACCGTTCGGGCCCAAGCGTCGTTCTCCCTCATGACCGATTTCGAGAACTACTCGGTCTTCCGGCCGGCGGCCGGGAAGGAACAGTCCGTCACGGTCATGCTCGACCAGCTCATCGCATGGGGTCATGCGTTGCAGTCGGTCCGATCGCCGTCCGCGTAAGCGAACCCGGGGCCGCGGCCGACCGAACGGCTGCGGCGCCTCCCCCCGCGGGCGCCGTTGAGTCCGGTCGAGGTGTCCTCTTCTTATCGTCACGGTCGGTGGCCACCCCCGTCTCGCTGACCCCGTATGGAAACGATAGACACCGATCTCGTGATCCTAGGAAGCGGGGTCGCCGGTCTGCGAGCTGCCATCGAGTTCGCCCGTCCGGCAGGATCCACCTTCGACGTCGCGATCGTATCGAAAGTCCAGGTCATGCGATCCCACTCGGTCGCCCCAGAGGGAGGCGTGGCGGCAGTCCTCGGGGCCTCCGACAGCTTCGAGCAACACGGGTTCGACACGGTCAAGGGGAGCGACTACCTCGCCGACCAGGACGCCGTCGAGGCGTTCGTCGCCGAGTGTCCGAACGAGGTGCTCCAGCTCGAGCACTGGGGGATGCCGTGGCTCCGGGACCCGGCGGGGGAGCTGTTGTCCCGCCGATTCGGGGCCCACGAGGTGGCGCGGTCGTTCTTCGCCTACGACCGAACCGGCTTTTTCCTGATGAAGACGCTCTACGACCGGGTGCTCACCGAGCACCGCGTGAGCATCTTTCACGAGTTCTTCGCGACCGCCATCCTGCTCCGAGACGGCCGGTTCGGCGGTCTGATCGCGATGGAACGGAAGTCCGGGAAGTTCGTCCTGTTCCGCGCCCGCGCGCTCATCGTCGCGACCGGGGGTCTCGGCAGGATCTACTCCTACGCCACGTACTCGCACACCGTCACCGGGGACGGGCTCGCCCTCGCGTTCCATGCGGGACTCGCGCTCAAGGACATGGAGTTCATCCAGTGGTTGCCGACCACGCTGGTGCCCTCCGGGATCCCCGCCACCGAGGCGTTGCGGGGCGATGGCGCCGTGCTGCTGAACAAGCACGGTGAACGATTCCTGAAGCGCTACGCGCCCAAGAGGATGGAGCTCGCCGCCCGGGACGTCGTGGTCCGGTCGATGTTGACGGAGATCGCCCAAGGCAACGGGGTCGAAGGGCCGCGCGGGGTACCGTCGCTCCTGCTCGACGCCCGATCCCTCGGGGAGCCGATGATCGCCGAGCGGTACAAGTCGTTCCGGGAGAATGCGATCCGGTTCTTGGACCTAGATCCGGTCCAGGAACCGATCCCCGTGCTCCCGGGGATGCACTTCTCCATGGGCGGGATCGACGTCCTCGACCTGAGCATGGCCACGGAGGTCCCGGGGATATGGGCCGCTGGAGAAGCGGCGTGCGTGAGCCTCCACGGAGCCAACCGTCTCGGCACAAACTCCCTGCCGGCCTGCTTGGTCACGGGGAAGTGGGCCGCCCAGGGGGCCCGGCGCTATCTCGAGGCGGAGGCGGGCCGACGGAGCACTCCGTCGGCGGAGTCCGAGGAGGTCGCCGCCTCCCTCGATCGGTCGTACGGGTTCGTGAAGCACGAGGGGGGCGACACGTCCGTCTATGCGGTGCGGAACGAGCTGCAGCGCGTCATGGACGAGAACGTCGGCGCGTTTCGGACCCGGGAGGGGCTCACCCACGCGCTGGCGTCGGTCCGACGGCTGCGGTCGAGCTACCCGGGGGCGGTCGTCGTGCGCGACAAGTCCTCCGAGTTCAACTTGGAGTGGGTCCACGCCCACGAAGTGGCGAACCTCTTGGCGCTCTCGGAGACCGTCATCCTCCCCGCGCTCTGGCGGAACGAATCCCGAGGTTCGCACTTTCGGGTCGACCATCCCACCCGCGATGACTCCCAGTTCTTGGCCCACAGCCTGACCCGGGCCCACGGCTCCGAGACGCAGCTCTCGAGCCGACCCGCCCGGCTGACGAAGTGGGCTCCCCGCGCGAGGACGTACTGACGTGCCGGTGACCGAGTGGTTCCGGATCAAGGGCTGGAACCTCGAGCGGACGCTGTTCGTCCTGAACCGGATCACCGGCTGGGCGATCTTGGCGTTCCTCGTCGTCCATATCGTCTTCATCCATCAGATCGACGCGGGGCAGGGCGCCTGGGGGAGCCTCATCGCGTTCGACGCATCCCCGCTGGGCCAGGTCGGCCTCGCCCTCGTGGGCGCGGCGCTGATCTTCCATGCCCTGAACGGGACCCGGGTGATGCTGATCGAATGGAACGTGCTGACGCCGAAGCCCGAGCTCACCGGCTACCGCGGGGAGCGTTGGCTGGAGGCGAAGAGGCACCGAACGTACGTCTCGTTGATGTTCGTCATCGGCATCGTTCTCCTGGTCTACGCCACGTGGGTGATCTTCGCGTGAGGGAGTCGACGCTCCGGCGGCTGGTGTACGCCACGGGACTCGCGGCGTTCGCGCTGCTGGCGGTCCACCTCGCCCTCGTCTTCGCCGGGCCGGGCGACCTGACCCATCGGACCTCGTACGCCTACGTCCAGTCGCTCCTGAACAATTCGGGATACTTCCTGCTCCTCGGAGCTCTCTTGGTGGTCTCCCTGACCCACGCGTTCTTCGGTCTGCGTCGGACCTTGTTGGATGCAAACGTGAGCAAGGTCTGGTTCCAGGCGCTGGCGGTCGTCGCCGCCGTCTCGACCTCCGTGCTCTTGTATCTCTACATCTCGACGACGTGAACGCGACCATGCGCACGGTGCAGTTCCAGATCCGCCGCAGCCGCCCCTCGGACGGCGGTGAGTTCCGTCAGTACCCTCTCGAGGTCGACCGGTACACGACCGTGCTGGAAGGACTGCTCACGATCCGGGAACAACAGGACCCGGGGTTGGCCCTGCGGTACTCGTGCCGGATGGGCATGTGCGGTTCCTGTGGGATGCGGATCAACGGCCGGCCCGCGTTGGCCTGCCTCACCCGCGTCTCGACGCTCGGAGAGAAGGTCGTCGTGGAACCAATGCGGGGCTTTGGCCTGGTGAAGGACCTCGTGCCGGAGCTGGCCCCGTTCTTCGCCAAGTACGGGAGCGTCCAACCGACGTTGCACGCCCCGGACCCGGTCGAACAGGAGCACCCGACGTCCGCCTTCCGGCAGACCCCCGCGGAGGTCGGACGGTATCTGCAGTTCAACTACTGTATCCAATGCGGCTTGTGCGCGTCGGCGTGCCCGATCTCGGCCTCCGATGAGCAGTTCATCGGACCCGCCGCGTTGACGGTCGCCTACCGCTACACGTCGGATAGCCGGGACGCGTCGGCGCCGCTCCGACTCTCCATCGTCGACACCAAGCACGGCGTCTGGGGCTGTCGGGTCGCCGGCTCCTGCTCGTACGTCTGCCCGAAAGGGGTCGACCCCTCCCTGGCCATCCAGAAACTGAAGGGGATGACCCTCCGTCCGACGAGGGCGGTCGCTGAGGCGGCGCCCACCTCCCCGCGCGACGGTCCGGCGTAGGATGAAACCTTAAGTTTCTCCCCCTCTGGTCGGGGGACCATGACCAAGAAATTCTGGGTCCATTCGGCACATGATTCCGTCGGAGTTGCCGTGGAAGACCTGAGCGCCGGGGAAGCGCTGACCGGTGCGTACATGGACACGGGTGGCGAGGTGCGGATCCAGAGCTCGGCGGCGATCCCGCTCGGCCACAAGATCGCCTTGCGGGACGTGAAGAAGGGCGACAAGGTCCTGGAGTACGGCGAGGTCATCGGCGCGGCGACGCAGGATATTCGGGCCGGCGAACACGTGCACACCCACAACGTGAAGTCGCTCCGGTGGGGCTGAAACGATGACGACATTCTTGGGATACGAACGGGAGAACGGCCGCATCGGCGTGCGCAACCATGTGCTCGTCATCCCTCTCGACGACCTCTCCAACACCTCCGCGGTCGGCGTCCAGAAGCTGATCCAAGGGACGACGGTCATCCCCCACCCGTACGGACGGCTCCAGTTCGGGCCGGACCTCGACCTCCTCTTCCGCACGTTGGCGGGGTTCGGGCGAAACCCGAACGTGGCGAGCGTGGTCCTGATCGGGATCGAACCGAACTGGACCCAGAAGGTCGCCGACTCCATCGCCCAGACCGGCAAGCGCATCGAGGCGTTCTCTATCGAGGGGCACGGCGACCTCAAGACGATCGAGAAGGCGTCACGGGTGGCCCGGGACATGGTCATCAAGGCGTCCGAGAACCGCCGGAAGGAGTTCGACGTCTCCGAGCTCGTCGTCGGGACCAAGTGCGGGGAGTCCGACACGACCTCCGGGCTTGCGTCGAACCCGACCGTCGGCTCGGCGTACGGGATCTTGGAGGCCGCCGGGGCGACGATGCTCATCGGCGAGACCACGGAAGTGACGGGGGCCGAGCATCTCGTGGCGGACCGGATGGTCACCCCCGAGCTCCGCCAGAAGTTCCTCAAGATGTTCCAGGACTACAACACGGAGGTCACTAGCCACGGGGCGGACCTCCTCGGATCCCAACCGACCCAGGGCAACATCAAGGGCGGGCTCTCTACTATCGAGGAGAAGGCCCTCGGGAACGTCCAGAAGTTCGGCAAGTGCAAGGTCGTGGACGTCCTCGAGTATGCCGAGGAGCCTCGGAAGAAGGGCCTCAATTACATGAACACGTCCTCGGCGGGCGCCGAGGCCGTGACGCTGTTCGCCGCCGCCGGGGCGGTACTCCACATCTTCACCACGGGCCAAGGGAACATCGTTGGCAACCCGATCATCCCGGTGATCAAGACCTCGGCGAACCCCAAGACCGTCGCCACGATGGGTGAGCACATCGACCTCGACAACAGCGGTCTTCTGCGGTTCGAGTACGACCTCAATGAGTCCGGGCGGCGGCTGTTCGACCTCGTCGTCCGCACGGCCTCGGGCCGGATCACGGCGGCCGAGGCGTTGGGCCACGTCGAGTTTTCTCCGACGAAGCTGTACGTGTCGGCGTAGGATTCGCGGCGAGACCGAGGGGGACGACCGGGGCCCGGGGGTGGGCTCTCCCCTCGCCGCCGCCCCCCGCGCCTGAGCCCGCCGTACCGCGTCGGGCGGTACGGCCGCGCCAACTCTATCTGGGGCGCCGCGTCCAACGCGTAGGATCGAGCGACCGATGAAGGACGGATTCTACGACGTGCTCCAGAAGGTGAGCGGCGACCTGTACTACCAGGCGTTGACCGCGCTGCCGGTGGATGTCTTGGAAGCTCTGGATCGGGCCGCCGCCAGCGAGACGAGCCCGACCGGGAAGCGGATCCTCGAGATCATCACCCAGAACATTCGTCTCGCCGGGGAGAAGAACACCCTCGTGTGCCAGGACACCGGCTTTCCCGTCTATTACGTGGAGGCCGGGGACGTCGACCTGAACATCAACCGAGCCTTTGCGAGCATCCGGGCGGGCACCGCCGAGGCGACGCTCCGCCACCATCTCCGCCCGAACATGGTGGACCCGATCTCCCGGAAGAACACGGGCGACAACACCGGGAAGAGCGCTCCCATGGTCTATTTCGAGCCGAACCCGAAGCTCGGCCGCGTCGTCCATGTGATGGCGATGCCGAAGGGCTCCGGCTCCGAGAACATGAGCGCCCTCACCATGCTCTCCCCGGCGGAGGGCCTGCTCGGGGTGAAGCGGTTCGTGCTGAAGACGGTCGCCGAGGCGGGGGGGAAAGGCTGCCCCCCGTACATCGTGGGCGTCGGGGTCGGCGGGACGTTCGAGACCGTGGGTCACCTCTCGAAGAAGGCGTTGTTCCGCAGTCTCCGGGTCCGGGGAGAGGACGCCGCCCAGTCGGAGCTCGAGGAGGACCTGCTCCGGAAGATCAATGAACTGGGCCTCGGCCCCATGGGGCTCGGCGGTTCGGTGACAGCCATCGCGGTGAACGCGGAGATCGGGGAGACCCACATCAGCAGCCTGCCCGTCGCGGTGAACATCCAGTGCTGGCGTGGGGAACGTGCCGAGGCGACGATCGACGAGGAACTCGCTGTCACGTGGGATGAAGGGAGGCGAACTCCGTGAGGACCCTCACCCCACCGTTGACTGACGACGTGACGACATCGCTTCGCGTCGGCGATGAGGTGACCCTTGACGGAACGATCTTTATCCTGCGCGACGCCACACATCAGCGGATCTTTGAGGAGCAGATCCCTCCGCCCCCATCCCTGGTGGGGGCGGTCGTGATCCACGGAGCCCCCAGCTTCGAGAAGCACGGGGACCGGTACACGATCCTCTCGATGGGCCCGACCACTAGCATGCGGGTGGAGAAGTACACGCCTTCTCTGATCGAGAAGTACGGCGTGCGCGCGGTGGTCGGCAAGGGCGGGATGGGTCCGGGCACGACGGCGGCGATGAAGCAGTTTCACGCGGTCTATCTGGCGTTGGTCGGCGGATCCTCCGCGCTGGTCACGAGCCAGATCGAAGAGGTGGAGGAGCTGTGGTGGCCCGACCTGTACGGGGAGGCTCTGTGGAAGATCCGTGTGAAGGGCCTCGGCCCGGCCCTGGTGGCGATCGATTGCCAGGGGAACAATCTCTTCCAATCCGTCCAAGGCACAGCGTTGGGACGCATCGACGCGATCCTATCCGGTCGAACGTAGGATCCCATACCTCGCCGCGGGCCGACCCTTCGGAATGACCCGTCCGCGACGCCCGCGAGTCGGACAGGGAGCCACGCCACTCAATCCCGTTGCCAACAGATCAGCCGAGGCCCGACCGGATGGGTACCGGAAGCGGTGGGCTGGAACATCCTCCCGCGGGGACGGTGCGCTGCCTCGGAGTAGACTTCCATCCCCCGGAATCCTCCGGCCTCCTCGGCGAGGTGACCGAGCCTTCGGGCGCTGAGTACGGAGTGGGGGTGGGCGTCCCAGAACAGCTGGGTGGACCGACCGGGAATGCGTACGGAGCACTTGGCCACCTCCCATTGACGGGGGGGTGAACCCCACGGCCTTCCTACGCTCCGCCAGTCGATCCGGAGGCGCCCCTTGGGACGAAGTCTCACCGCCCACGAGTTCCGGATCGGAAGGGGAGGGGCCTGCTCCTCGTGAAGGGTGACGTCGACCGCTAGAACGCCGCCCGTCAGAAGGGATCTCCGGGCCGCCCGGAAGAACGAGAGAAACTCCCCCTCCTCGACGAGATATCCAATTCCATCCAACGGTACCACGGCGAGGTCCACCCGGCGCGGGAGCCGGAACGTCCGAAGGTCTCCCAGCCGCCAGTGACTCTCGGGGATCGTTCCCCGCCCCAGCTCCCGTGCCCGGGAGAGGAATGTGGGCGATCGGTCCATCCCGTAGCTCTCGAGTCCCCACGATCCCCATAGCCGGGCGAGAGGCCCGGTACCGCACGCGAGCTCCACCGCGGATCGTGGTTTCCGGCCGATTCGGGTGGCGGCGACCTGGAGGTAGCTTCGCGCCTCCTGGCTCCGGTCCCACGAGAATGCGGCGTCATAGACCGCGGGGTAGCGGGAGAGATCATGGGACCCAGGGGGCCGGGCGGGTCGGCGAGTGGCCTTCTCCGGAGGGTCACGTTCTATTCGAGAGGGATTGGACGGCTCGGGCGCGCTCACGTGGATCGGCCCCAGAAGATTTCCCCCCATCAGCTCCACGGACGGTTCGAGTTCACGTCAACTTGCACCAACGCCGGCTCTCCCTGGGCCCCATGGGAGTGCCGCCCACGTTCGAGGGACATGGGTCGGAGGATCCTGGTCGCAGGGTACATTCCGGTTCAACGTTGCCCAAGTTTGCGGATTTCCGTGCGACGGAAGCAATCGGAGGAGTGGTCGTTCACCAGGCCAACCGCCTGCATCCATGCGTACACGATGACGGGACCGACGAACTTGAATCCCCTCTCCTTCAAGCTCCGAGAGATCTCTTCCGAGAGGGGCGTGCTTGTGGGCGCCGGCGCGGTGCCTTGGATGGGGCGATCCCCGACGAACTTCCAGACAAAGGACGAGAACTCTTCCCCGGCCGCGTGCATGGCGAGATAAGCCCGAGCGCCGCCGACCGTCGCCTCGATCTTGGCCCGAGATCGGACGATGCCCGCGTCGCCCAAGAGCCTCGCCACGTCCGCCGGCCCGAACCGCGCCACCGGCGCCGGATCGAAGTTTCGGAACGCCGCACGAAACGCGTCGCGTTTGTGGAGAATGATGGTCCATGAGAGCCCGGCCTGGAAGCCATCGAGCATCAGCTTCTCCCACAGTTTTCGACTGTCATGTTCGGGGACGCCCCACTCCACGTCGTGGTACCGTGTGAGCGGCGGGTCGTTGTCGGCCCAGGCACAGCGGTGCCGGGGTCGTGGGGGTGCCGGACGCATCGAGTCCGCATGCGATGGACCCGAAATAGGGCCTCCTAGGGACCGGGGCGGTGGGTTCCGTGGCCGCTCCGCGTGATCGGGTCGGGTTTCAACAGGGCCACACCCTCCCCGGGAGGACGAAACCTCCGCTCCCGAGGGCGGTTCCGTGGACAGACGGAGTGCGGTCCGACCCGTCTCGCGAGGAATCCGTCAAGCCAAGATGGTGGGAGACGGGGTGCGGAATCCTTAATCCCCTCGTCGAAGTTCTGCGACCATGAGCGACGTCATCACCGGACTCTCCGCCGTATCCGTCCACATACGAGACATTCAGAAGGCGCGGAGCTTCTACCGAGATGTCCTCGGATTGAAGGAGCTCTCCTTCGACGACAAAGGGAGCCGCGCCAGCTTCGTCCTTCCGGATTCCTCCACCGTACTGAGAATGCACATCCAAGGCCCCGACGAAGGGGGGCGAGAGCCCGGGACGGTGACGGGCATCCTATTCCGGCATCCCGACCCCGCCGCGGCGTGTGCGGAGATCAAACGGCGGGGCGGAACCGTGGCGAATGAATCGCGGCGGGTGGAACTTCCGGGGATTCAGTTCGACCTCGCCGTCATCGCGGATCCGGATGGAAACGAGTTCATCATCACGAACCGACCCGGGTAGGGACGGGTTGGGTGTCTCGACGGTCGGAGCCCATGTTCGTACACCGGACGGCGTTGGAGTTCGCCCGATCCGCCCCTCGTCGTACCTACTTGCCTTCTCGATCGATGCGCCCGGAGCCGTGCGCGCGCTCTGCTCAGGGTACGTCGGCCTGACTCGCGCGAGGTGAGTCTGGTGCCTCGTCCAGAACGCACTTTCACGACGCGAGAGATGGAGTCCTCCGCGGGGGCCGTTTCCCCCCGGCTGAGACATGCAGTCGCGCGGGATCTCCCGGCCCAGATCGGCGACGTCTGGGCGATGTGGACGACCAAAGCCGGCATCGAGAGTTGGTGGAATCCGGAGCACCTGCGGACGACCGTCCGCAACCTCGACGTGCGGCCGGGAGGCGAGTTCGAGATCGCTATCCGCTACGGGAGCACCGCGACCCAGCCCGCGATGGTCCAGGCATTCGAGTCGGCCGGAGTCCCTCTGAACTTCGTAATCCGCGGACGGTTCTCCGAGGTGGTCCCACCCACCCAGATCTCCTTCCACCAGTACTTTGACCTCGGACCGCCGTCGGACCCGTACGATATCTTCACGCGGGTCGAATTTCGACCGATAGGCGATGCGGTCCGTTTGGTGCTCACGGCGGACGCGGTGCCTTCGGCGCATTGGACGACGCTGGCTCTGGCGGGCCTGAACGGGCAGGTGGACCGACTCGTGGCCGCTCTCCGCCGCTGACGAAAGCCGCCGAGGGGAACGTTCCTTGATCTCCCGTCCGCTTCAGCCGCGGTACCCGCACGGACCATCCACCCAATGGTTGACGGCCCAGACCCAGATTCCGGATCCGCGTGAAGGTCGCCCTCGTTCATTCCCACGCCGTGGCACCCCCGGCGATCACGACCCGATCGTCCTGAAACTCGCCATCTCCGAAAACCGGAACCCCCGCGCTCCCGCCGAATCGAACGACCGCGAAGGGAAGAGTTCTCGAGCGGCAACTTCCGTCGCGCGGTTATATAGGGAGTTTTCGTATTCGCTGAGGTGAAACCATCGGCTGGCCGCTCGACTGGGTCACCGCGACGACTGGATCCGATACCTCCACGGGGGTCGACGACCCCTGCTTTCCCCGGACTCCGATTCCGATCGGTTCTCGTGGTCTCCCTCCTTCTCACGCTGCTCGTAGGTGCGACCTTCCTGCCTATGGTCGTCGCCTCGGCGGCTGAAACGGCCACGGCCACCGCCCCGCCCCGAGCGTTGGTCCCCCCCGTGGGACCCGGCCTTCTCCTCTCCTTGTCCAACGGGACCGTCGGCACGGCGGTCTCCGCTTCGGGCTCGGGGTTCGCGCCGAACTCCTCCATCGCGCTCAGCTTCGCAGGGACTGCCGTACCCACGGTGTGTTCGACGGACGCCACGGGGGACTTCCCGGGCGCCAGCGGGACGCCCTGCAACTTCACCGTCCCTGCGGCGCCTGCCGGCGCGGAGAGCGTGGTCGCCTCAGCCGCCGGGGCGCCCCCTGTCAGCATCGGAGTCGGAATGAATCCCTCGGACCCCGCGTATGACTCCGGGACAGACCAAGTATTCGTCCCGAACTATTCGGGGAACAACGTCAGCGTGATCTCGGACGCCACGGACACCGTCGTCACTTCGGTGAGGGTGGGAACGGGTCCGATCAGTGCCGTCTATGACTCCGGGAAGAGCGAGATCTTCGTCACGAACTATCAAACGAACAATGTGAGCGTCATCTCCGACACCAACGATACGGTAGTGGCCAACATCGCGGTGGGAAGCGGCCCGTACGGCGGGATCGCGTACGACTCCGGCACGGGAGAGGTCTTCGTTGCCAATTTCGGGTCCGGCAACGTGAGCGTGATCTCCGATACGAACGATACCGTGGTCGCGACCATGGCCGTGGGGTCGCAGCCGTTCGGCATCGCCTACGATGCCCATACGGGACAAGTGTTCGTCTCCGTCCGAGGGGCGAACAGCGTGAGCGTCATTTCCGACTCCACCAACTCCGTGGTCTCCACGATCGGCACCGGGGGCGGACCCTCCGGCGTCACCTACGACCCGGGCCGGTCGGAGGTGTTCGTCGTAAATTATGCCACGAACAACGTCAGCGTCATCAATGACACCACCGACAGTGTGGTCGCCAACGTCCTGGTCGGTACTGCCCCGTTCGGCAGCGCGTACGATGCGACCGCGGGCGAAGTGTACGTTGCGAATTATGGATCGAACAACGTCAGCGTGATCAATGACGCGACGAACACCGTCGAGTCGACCATCGCCGTGGGAGCGGGACCGTTCGGAGATGTCTTCGATGCCGGGACCGGCACGGTGTTCGTCCCCGACAGCAACTCCGCGAACGTGACCGCGATCTCGACGGGGGGACCGCACGCGACCGCCTCGTTCACCGTGGACACCAACCTGACCGCCTCGCCGTCCAACGGGAGCGCCGGCGACGTCGTGCACGCCTCGGGGACCGGGTTCGCGGCATCGACCCCGATCACGTTCACCTTGGCGGGAACCACCGTCGCCTCGGTCTGTTCCACGGATTCCACGGGCAGCTTCCCGGGCACGTCCGGGACCGGTTGCGTCCTCGTCGTACCGACAGCGCCTGTCGGCCCCCAAACCTTGGCGGCCACCGACGGGACCAACCAGGCGAACACCACCTTCGTGGTGATGGGCACCCCACCGACCGGATTGGTCCTCACGCCGACGAACGGGACGGTCGGAACCTCGGTCTCGGCCACCGGCCGGGGATTCGCGGCCAATGCAACCATCGCGTTCACGTTCGCTGGGGTACCCGTCGCGTCGACGTGCCTGGCGGATGCCAGCGGGAACTTCCCGGGTGCGAGCGGCACGCCGTGTACCTTCCTCGTGCCGACCGTCCCCGCGGGGAATGAGAGCGTGGTCGCCGTCGGCGGGACGCCGAACCTCCAGGGCATCGGGGTGGGCAGCGAGTCGTCCTGGATCGCGTACGATTCCGGCACTGATGAGCTGTTCGTGGCCAACTACGGGAACAACAACGTGAGCGTCATTTCTGACGCCTCGGACAGTGTGGTCGCGAGCGTCCCCGTGGGCGTCGGACCGGTCGGCGTCGCGTACGACTCGGCGCTCGGCGAAGTGTTCGCCACGAACTACCAAGGGAACAGCGTGAGCGTGATCTCGGACTCGACCAATGCCGTGGTCGCCACGATCGGCGTCGGGAGCGGCCCGTACTCGGCCGCCTACGACCCCAGCACGGGGGAGGTGTTCGTCGGCAACCTCGGCTCGTCCAATGTGAGCGTCATCTCCGATTCCACGAACACCGTGGTGGCGACGGTACCGGTCGGCGCCAATCCGTTCGACACGGCCTACGACGCCTCGACGGGAGAGATCTTCGTCGCCAACCACGGCTCGAGCGATGTAAGCATCATCTCGGACTCGGCCAACGCGGTGGTCGCCACGGTGCCAGCGGGCTCCGTCACGTCGGGAGTCGCCTACGACGCGAGCACGGGGCAGGTCTTCGTCGCCAACTATGGGAGCAACAACGTCACGGTGATCAATGATACCACCGACACGGTCGTTGCGAACATCCTCGTCGGAACCGGCCCCTTCGGCGTCACCGTCGACCCGAGCACGGGGGAGGTGTTCGTCGCCAACTACGCCTCGAACAACGTGAGTGTCATCAATGACACGACCGACACGGTCGTGGCGACGGTCCCGGTGGGTGGGGGCCCGTTCGGGATCGTCTATGACTCCGGGGTCTCGAAGGTCTTCGTCGCCGACTATGCCACCAACAACGTGACCCTGATCGCGACCGGCGGGCGTCACATCGAAGCGGGATTCACCGTGGAGCCCACTCTGACCCTGACCCCGACCAACGGAGATATCGCCAGCACCGTCGCCGCGACGGGTACCGGATTCTCGAAGGACTCTCCCATCACATTCACGTTTGCCGGGATCACCGTGACCTCGGCCTGCGCGACGGACGCGACCGGTAGCTTCCCCGGCACCACCGGGACGACGTGCCGGTTCACCGTACCCTCCACGGCCACGGGCGCCGAGAACGTCGTGGCCTCCGACGGGACGTACGCGACGACCGCCACCTACAACGTGACGGGGGGCTTGTCCCTCTCCCCCACGAACGGGAGCGTGGGCACTCTGGTCGCCGCCACGGGGGTTGGATTCGCCGCCAGCTCGACCATCTCGTTCACATTCGCCGGGATCTCGGTCGCCTCGAGCTGTTCGACCGACCCGCAAGGAGACTTCCCGGGTACGAGCGGCACCGCCTGTACGTTCACCGTCCCCGCCGTCCCGAACGGCCGGGAGTCGGTCGCCGCGACGGACGGATCGACCACCGCGACGGCACCGTACCTGGTCAAGGCGAGCCTGCAGATCTCTCGCGAAAGCGGGGGCTTCGGTTCGCCGCTCACGGCCACCGGGACGGGATTCGCCGCCAACTCTCCGATCACCTTCACGGTCGCCGGAGTGCAAGCGAACTCCTCCTGCGCGACCGACTCGACGGGCAGTTTCCCCGGCTCTAGCGGAACCTCGTGCGCGTTCACGGTTCCCTCGGCGCCCGGCGGCGCCGAGAGCATCGTCGCCTCCAATGACAACCTCAGCGCCGGGATCGAGGTGGGTGGGAGCCCCTCGCTGCTCGCCTACGACCCGACCGCGGGGGAGGTCTTCGTCGCGAACTATGGATCCAACAACGTCAGCGTGATCTCTGACGCGACGAACACGGTGGTCGCGTCGGTTACCGTGGGCGAAGGACCGTTCGCGGCCGCGTATGACCCGGCGCAGGGCGAGGTGTTCGTCACCAACCACGAAGCGAACACGGTCAGCGTCATCTCCGACGCCTCCGACGCGGTGGTGGCGACCATCTCCGTCGGGAATGCCCCCCTCGGGATCGCCTACGATCCCTCCGCCGGGGAGCTGTTCGTGGCGGACGCATCGACGAACGATGTGAGCGTCATCTCCGACTCCACCGACATGGTGGTGGCTACCATCGCCGTGGGAAGTGCGCCGTACGACGTGGCCTATGACTCCGGAACCGGGGAAATCTTTGTCTCGAACCACGGCTCGAACAATGTGAGCGTGATCGCGGACTCGAACAACTCGGTGGTGGCCAACGTGCCGGTCGGAAGCATCGCCTCGAATTTGGCGTACGACGCCGGGACGGACGAGGTGTTCGTGTCCGATTACGGCTCGAACCAGGTGAGCGTGATCTCCGACGCGACCGATACGGTGTTCGGGACGATCGGGGTCGGCAGCGGCCCGTTCGGAGTCGCCTATGACCCGAGTACGAGCGAGCTCTTCGTCGACAACGCGAACTCCAACAATGTGAACGTCATCTCGGACTCGACCGATGCGGTCGTGGCGACCCTGGGGGTAGGAACGACCCCCTTCGGCGCGGCGTACGACCCGGCCACGGGCGAGGTGTACGTCACGGATGACGGATCGAACAACGTCAGTGTGATCTCCGCGGGGCACGCCTCCGCCACGTTCGAGGTCAATTCGAGCCTCGGTCTGAACACGACCACCGGGACCGTGGACGTCGGGCAGCCGGTCTCGATCGTGGGGACCGGGTTCGGAAGCTCGCTCCTGATCAGCACGTTCACCCTCGGCGCCGACCTGCTCAACTGCACGGTTGCGTCGACGGGCACGTGCATGGGAGGCGCGTTGCAGACGAGCAGCGTCGGCTCCTTCGACGCGCAGTTCACCGCCCCCTCCGTGGGAACCTCGGGGAGCTACACCGTCACGGTCACGGACACGGCGGGAAATTCCGCCACCGCCACCATCAAGGTCTACACCGATCCGCGAGCGGTCATCCTCACGGCCTCCCCCAACGACGTGGACGTGGGCCAGACGACCACGTTCAGCTTGACGGCGGCCGCCGGCACGGGCGGCTACACGTTTGCGTGGTCCGGTCTGCCAAAGGGGTGCAGCGGCTCCACGGCGACCGTTCTCTGCACACCCACCGAGGCGGAAACGACGTCGGTCTCCGTGGAGATCACGGATTCGAACGGGTACTCCGCGACCAGCCCGGACGTGTCGTTCACCGCCAATGCGGATCCCGTCGTGGAGATCCCGAACAGCGACCCGGCGTACGGGCAGGTCGATGCCGGCCAGAGCGTGACGTTCACGACCATCGCCAGCTTCGGTACCGGGACCTATGAATTGTACAACTGGACCGGATTGCCCGCGGGCTGTTCGGGCAGCACCGCCCTGGTCGTCTGTGCGGGGGCGGATCTGCCGGCCT
This sequence comes from Thermoplasmata archaeon, assembly GCA_022750455.1. Taxonomy (GTDB): domain Archaea; phylum Thermoplasmatota; class Thermoplasmata; order Lutacidiplasmatales; family UBA184; genus JAKIVR01. The sequence continues at coordinate 24,844 of JAKIVR010000025.1, forward strand.
CGCAGTACCTGATCTCCGTCTCGGTCACGGACTCGAACGGATTCACCTCCGCCCCGAGCGCGGGGCTGCTGTTCTTGGTGAACCCCGATCCGACCGTAGGGACGCCGTCCGCGAGCGTGGCGTCCGCGGA
>JAKIVR010000026.1 GCA_022750455.1 Thermoplasmata archaeon
CGCTCCGATCCCAGGTCGGGTCGTTGCCGAGCGCCGGCGCCTTGATGCAGGCCCCGCTGCTCTACGTCCTCGTCCGGGCGACGAAGCCCGAGCGGCTGATCGAGACGGGCGTCTCCTCCGGTTACTCCGCGCGCCTGATCCTCGAGGCCCTGCGGCGGAACGGTTCGGGCCGCCTCCACTCCATCGGGATCCCGAAGATCGCCCATGGAGCCATCGACCGCCCGGACGAGGTCGCCCTCCAGCAGCGCTCCATTGGATGGCTCGTGACCGAGGATGTGCGGGATCGGTGGTCGCTGCACGTCGGGCCCGCCGAGACGCTCCTCCAAGAGGTCCTCAACGATCCATCGACAAGCGGACTCGACCTGTTCCTGCACGACAGCCTGCACCTGTACGATCATATGTCCGCCGAGTACCGCGCAGCCTGGCCCCACCTGCGTCCGGGGGGCTACCTGCTCTCCCACGACATCCACAACAACCCGGCGTGGCGGGATTTCCTCGCCGTCCACCATCTGAGCGGCGACGAAGAGCTGGACCGCGACCTGGGGATCGTCCGCGTCCCGTCGGACGCCGGTGTCACGCCGCCCAGAACAGCGCCCGGATGAGGTAGCCGAGCGCCAGCAGCGCAAAAAACCGCTCGAGCTCGGGCGGGTACTCCGACAGCTTCAACGTGCGGAACCCGAGCTCGCCGCGCCCCACGATCTCCTCCTCGCCCCGAACGACCGCGAACCGGCCGGTGAGCTTCTCGTAGATGTGGTAGGTCTCCCCGCGGAACGAGAACGACACGGGTCGGAAGACGGCCGAGTCGGTCTTCCACCGGCCCTCGCCGACCATGATCACGATCTCGTCCTTCTTCGGGTGGTACGCCACCGTGGCGGCCTCCACCTCCTCCTCGATCCCCACATCGAGGTGGTAGACGGTCGCGAACAACGCGGCGATCTTCTTCCCGAGCGTCCCCTCCGAGCCTTCGGGCTTGGCCATGACCTGTCGTTCCCCGATCTGGATCTCGATGACGTTCCGGAGCACTCGGGCCGTGGCTTGGATCATGACGGATGGCCGCGAAGCTGAGCGCGATGGCTTAATGATTGGGTCTGTCCCGCGGAGGAGGTGGTCGTCCGTCCTCCGCCGTTCGACGAGGCGATCGGCCTCGGATTCTACGCCACCTCGACCCCGGGGACCCTCGGCCGCCTGAAACAGACCCCCGAGGACTTCCGGGTCACGGAGATCTCCGCGTACCCGCGCCCGGACGCCGACGGGCCGTTCACCGTGCTGCGCGTGGAGAGCCGGAACTGGGAGCAGCACGAGCTCGTCGATCGGTTGCAAGGCGCCATCGGATCGGCCGCCGGCCGGATCACGTGGGCCGGGACGAAGGACCGGCGGGCCGTGACGGAGCAACTGCTCTCGTACCGGGGTCCCCCCGAGGCTGCCGGCTCGATCGACATCTCCGGGATACGGATCCTCGAATCGTATCGGGCCCGGACCGGGGTCGTGCTCGGGCACCATTACGGGAATTCGTTCCGGTTGCGGGTCACCGAGATCCCGGAGGGGCTCTCCCCGCTCTCGGACATGGTGACGGCGACGCTGGGGGCGCTACGCACCGCGGGGGGGTTCCCGAACTTCTTCGGTCCGCAACGGTTCGGGGAAGTGAGGCCGGTCACCCACCGGGTGGGGCGGGATCTCGTCCGCGGCGACGTCGCGGCCGCGGTCGAAACGTACCTCGCCTGGCCGGCCGATGGGGAGAGCCCTGAGGGCCACGCCGCGCGCCTCGCCTACGCCTCTCACCATGACCCCGTCCAGGCGCTCCGCGAGTTCCCTCCCTCCTACTCGTTCGAGCGTCGCCTCCTCGATCACCTGGCCCGCGGGCAACCCCCCGCGAGGGCTTTCGGGGCTCTCTCCCGGCAGCTGCGGACGTTGTTCATCCATGCGTACCAGTCGTACCTGTTCAATCAGTTCCTTACGCTTCGCCACGCCGAGGGAATTCCTCTCTCCCGGCCCGTGCCGGGGGATGTGTTGCTCCGCGTGGGCCGCGACGGAACCGTCCCCACGGTCGATCCGGTACCCGTGAGCCTCGACAACCTCTCCGAGGCGGAGAGCTGGGTCCACTCCGGAAATGCTCGCGTCGCGGGGCCGTTGGTGGGGTACGCCACCGATTCGCCGCCCGGCCGTCCCACCGACATCCTCGCCGAGGTCCTCTCCCACGAAGGGATCGATCGGGGCGGATTCCGGGTCCCGGTGGCGCCGGAGCTGGCGAGCGACGGGGCGTGGAGGCCGCTCGAGGTCCCGCTCCCCCCGCTCGGCTGGACGGCGACCCTGCCCGAAGGTTCCACCGGGAGCTCGCTGGAGTTCTCCTTCGCCCTGCCCAAAGGGGTGTACGCAACGGTCCTGCTCCGCGAGATCATGAAAGGCCCCCCGACAGCGCCGGAGCCGCGCGCCTCGCGCACGCGTCGAGCCGATGATTGAAATAGGGCCGGCGCGCGAGTTCGCCCTGTTCAGGTCTCCTGGTCATGTCGTCGGAAGCTCCTCTGGCCCCGTTCGCGATCAACCCCGACATTCTCCGCATACGGGCCGCCCCCCCCGTCGTCGCAGCGGACCCCCGCGTCCCGACGGGCGTCGCCGATTTCGACACGTTTTCGGGCGGCTTTCCGGTCGGCTCGGTCGTCCTCTTGGCCGGGGACTCGGGGGCCGGTCACCAGGAGTTCGCGCTCACCTCCTCAGCCCATCTGATGTTCCACCAGGACGAACCGCGGCTGCAGCGGTTCTACCTCGGAGGGGCGCGAGGGAAGTTCGTCTACCCAACCGGGATCGGCTACGTGAGCATGACCCGCTCCCGCGAGCAGGTCCTTCGGGAGATCGTCAGTTCGTTCGAGCCGACGTACGGCGAGGTGTTGGCCCGCCATATCCAATTCTTTGACCTCTCCCAGGCGTACTTCGCGGACACCGTCGTGCCGTCGGCCTGGGCGCAGCTCCCCTCCTCGTTGCTCTCCGCCCGACCTCGAGAGACGACCTCGGGCCCGCTGGCGGCCGTGGCCCAGGCGTTCGAGGAGGCGGGTCCGGGGAACGTCGTCATCGTCGACTCGCTGACCGATCTTCTCACCCGCCCGGGTCTCGATCCGGGCGAGCTCGTCACGCTCGTCAAGGGGTTGCGCCGGAAGTCCAAGGAGTGGGGCGGGATCGTCTATCTGATCCTCTCGCGCGGGGTCGCCAGCCATTCGACCGAGGAAGCGCTCATCGACTCGGTCGACGGGGTGCTCTCGTTCAGTTGGAGCTCGGCCCCGATGCGCTCGACCCGCTCCCGCGTGATGTTGATCGCCAAGTCGCTCCCCGTCCTCGCTCACACCCCGCACGAGCACCAAGGACGATTCGTGATCCGCGTCTCCGCGATGACCGGGCTGGTGACCACACAATATGAGCGCGTCTGAAACTCCGGACCCCCGCATCGTCGCTCGCGTTTCGACGGGAGTTGCCGGGCTCGACCAAATGCTGCAGGGCGGGTTCCCCAAGGGTCACGTGATCCTGGTGACCGGATTCGCCGGCACCGGGAAGACCTGCCTCGGGCTCCAGTTCCTGCTGGCCGGGGCCGCTGCCGGCGAGAAGGGAATCTTCCTCTCGCTTGAGGAGGACGAGACCGCGCTGGTCGACACAGCGCGACAGTTCGGGTGGCCGGTGGACCAGGCGATCAAGTCGTCCCTCGTCAAGATCGTCCGGCTCGACCCGAAGGAGACCCGGGGCAACATCACCCGGATCGCGAGCGAGATGTGGAAGGAGCTCGCCCAGCTCGGCGTCCAGCGGATCGTCGTCGACTCGGTCTCTCTCCTCAACATGCTGAGCGACGACGAGCCCTCCCGTCGCAACACGCTCTTCGCCTTGGCCGCCGCGTGCCGGGGAGCCGGGGCGACGACGTTGCTCACCGCGGAAGCGAATCCTCTGCATCGCGAGACGACCCGCGACGGACTCTCCGAGTACATCGCGGACGGGGTCATTCTCTTGGATTACCGGGAGGCATCGGACGGCCACCGGGTCGGACTCGCCGTCCGGGTGCTGAAGATGCGACGGACCGCCCATTCGCGGAGCGTGCAGCCGTACACGATCGGAGCCCACGGCATCGAGGTCGACGCCAAAGCGATCGACTTCGGGGCCTAGGTCGCCCACTCGGCGCGACCTCTCCGGTCGCCGAACCGCTCGCGGGATGTTTCCGCTCGCGCGGGGATCCGGCGGACTCGAATCTTTCATCCCCCCCGGTGACCGTCCCGGCGAGAGATTCATGCCCGACCGTCCCGAAGTTGGACCGATTCCTGCCGGATCCATCGACCCTGGGTCGCCGCTCGACCCCGGCGTCTCCTCCCGATACGTGGTCTACATCGACATGGACGCCTTCTATGTCAGCTGTGAACTGAGGCGTCATCCGGAGCTGGTCGGCCGCCAGGTCATCGTGGGCGTCAAGCCGCAGGGCCCGAGCTCGCGGGGGGTCGTGCTGTCCGCCAGCTACGAAGCGCGCGCGCTCGGGGTCCGGAGTGCGCTCCCGTCGCTCGCCGCCTCCCGTCTCGCCCCCGAGGCCGTGTGGATTCCTCCCGATTTCGAGCGATACGAAGAGGCGGCGGAGGAGGTGCGAACCCTTCTTCGGGAGCGGGTCGGACCGATCGTTCCGTTGAGCATCGACGAGGCCGCGTTCGAGCGGGAGGCCTCGAGCGCCGACGCGCTGCGCGACTGGGCCCAGGGGTTGCAGTTGGAGATCGTGACGCGACTGAACCTGCCCGCGACGATCGGCGCGAGCCCGTACCGGGTCGTCGCGAAGATCGCGACCGATCGGGCCAAGCCCCGCGGGGTGCGGATCGTGCCCGCCGAGGAGACGGCCACGTTCCTCGAGCCACTTCCCGTATCGGTGATTCCGGGAGTCGGTCCAAAAACGACGTCGTCCCTCGCCGAGGTCGGCGTGCACACGATCGGGGACCTGCGTCGGGCCCCCTCCTCCAAACTGTTCCCGATCCTAGGATTCTCGGCGGAGGTTCTGCGACAGCTCGCCCGAGGCCACCCCCGGCCGGAGCCGTTGACCCACGACGCCCCGAAGCAGCGGAGTGTGGACCGGACCTTGCCCGAGGACCTGCCCCTGTGGGAGCAGATCGAACCGGAAGTGCGCGCGGCGGCCGAGGAGTTATCGTCCTCGCTCGCGCGCGAGCACTGGCGAGCCGCGGCCGTGACCGTGAGGTTCCGGTGGCACGACTTTGCCCAATCCCAGCGCGGAGTACAACTCCCGCAGCCCTCCGGGGACGCCTCCGTGATCGGTCGGACGGTCGTCGCCCTGGCCGCCGGGCTCTGGCACAAGGAGCAGCGCCACGGCGGCCGCCGGGTTCGGAGAGTCTCCGTCGGAGCCCACGGGCTCGTGCCCGTGGCCGGTCACCAAACGACCCTCGACCGATTCGAGAGCCCCGCGAGACTTCCCCGTTAAGTGGCGGACCGCCTCGTCCCATCGAGAGGCGACGGGTGGGGAGCGAGGAGTTCGATCGGGCGTGGGACCGCCAGGAGAGCGAGCTCGCCCAAGGGGTGATGGGCCGATTCGTGGCCCCGCAATACCGCGGCCGTTGCCTCTCGAACGTCTCGACCTCGCTGGCCCGAGCCGTCGCCACCAACTCCCCCGAATCGTGGGACGAGCGCATGATCCCGCTCGACCCCACCACCGACCCGCTCGCGGGGCGCCGGGCCGAAGGGACCGTGATCCTCCTGCTGGTGGACGGTCTCGGTTGGCGGGCGTTTCGACGGGCCGTCGAGGCCCCTCGGGCCGGTCGGCTCCTCCCCTGGGCGGAGCGGGCCCGACCGATCACTTCGGTGTTCCCGTCGACGACCACCTGTGCGTTGACCTCGCTGTCGACGGGCCTCGCCCCGGCCCAACACGGAATCGTCGGTCACCGGATGTACCTCCCTCGGTGGGGAGTGATGGCCGATATGCTTCGGATGTCCCCCTCCGCGCTCCCGGGGCGAGACCTCCTGTTCACCCCCGAGTTCAATGTGACCGAGCTCTCGGGCGTACCGACCCTCTTTCAGCGCGGACTTTCGGCCGCTGTCGTGTCCCGGGAAGCGTTTGCTGGATCCGGATTCACTCGGCTGCTGTACGCCGGTGCGGAGTACGTCCCCTACGCCACGGCGTCCGGATTATCCCACGTCCTGGGCGACCTCCTGAACCGACCCAATCCGCCCCCCGCCGTGTTTGTCTATTGGGACGAACTCGACACCTCCCACCACATCCACGGCCCCGAAGCGAGCCTCTTCGAGCTCGAGCTCGAACGCATCCAAGGACTCCTCCGCGCGGTGGTCCGTCGCATCAATCCCGAACGGGCGAAGGGCACCCAACTCTGGATCACGGGCGACCACGGCCAGGTCTCCCTCCGCCCGGAGGCGAACGTCGCTCTCGAGCAGCATCCGGACATCCTCCACGATCTGACCGGTCCCGCGGGCGGAGATCGGCGGGCGGCGTTCCTCACCACTCGGCCCGGACGCGCCCCCAACGTCGCGATGCACCTACGAGAGCTCTTGCCGGGAGAGTCCGTCGTCAAGACGATGGAGGCCGCGAGGTCCGAGGGGTTGTTCGGCCCCGGCCCCCCTCATCCCGAGCTCTCCGAACGGACCGGCGACCTCCTCGCTCTTCCGGCCAGTCCGGGCGGCATCTCGTACGAGTCACCGGGGCGCGTTGTCCGCCATCGACTGCTCGCGGGGGCCCACGGGGGGCTCGAACGGGAAGAGCTGTGGATCCCGCTCGTCGCCGGACGGCTGAGCGATCTCGCCGGCGCGGAGTGATCTCCCCCGGCGCGGGGCTCGCAAGTGAAATCCATTTTACGTTGTCGTTTATACCGCCCGTGGGCTCGCCTCGATTCGGAGAAGTACGTTGAGTGCCGCTGGTGCCGCCCGGTCGTTCGTCAGTTTCGTCTTGTTGATCGTTGGGGTCGTCCTCCTCCTCGTCGCCGCGCTGGACCTGCTCAAAGGGTTCGGAGTGGTCTACTGCGTGATCCTGCTCATCGTCGGCGTCATCTTCCTCGCCCTTTCGGGGAGAGTGTGATCTGACGAGCCCCGGCTGCCACCCCGTTCGATGGGAGCTCCACCGGCGCGATGCTCCGGCACCAGTCCCCCTCACCGGGTTTCCCGCTCGGTCCCCCGGTGTAGATGTCATCGGCCGGGTCGGAAAGTGTGGGATGTCGCGCATCCTCGATGGCACGGGAGATCGAACGGGGCCGGGTCCGCGCCCGGGGCCCGCATGAGGGCGTACCTCCTCGCCCTCGGGCTCACGACGCTGATGATCGGGGGCTTCCTCTGGTTCGCCGGCTCGGTGAACATCGGTTGCTCCGTTGGGGGGACCAGCTCGGCCCCGACGTTCTCGAACTGCGGAGGCGCCACGGACCTCGTCATCGTCGGAGCGGTCCTGACGATCCTCGCCGTCGTGATGATCATTGGGACGTTCGTCCCTCGCGGACCGCAGGACGCATGAATGGAACCACGTGGCCCGCCTCTCGACGGCTCGGTGGAATGACGAGCGGTGAGATCCTTCGCCCGGTACGCGAGAGTCTCCCACGCTCCGGCCGTGGCCGCCAAGAGTTGATTCCCTCCCTCCCACGTCAATCCGCGCTGGGGGGCATCCACCGCCTCCCACCTCTTATCCGTCCTCGAATCCGTTCGTGGAGCCGGTGAATTCGATGGCCGTCCACCAAATCAGCCTGTTCGGAGCGATCGTGATCCTGCTCGTCGCGTTGCTATTGGTCTTGATCATCGGATTCTTCGCCCTTCTGTTGCTCATTCTGGTCGTGGCCCTCCTATGGTACGCGTTCGGCCCCGGCTCGCGGGGTCGGATCACGATCACGACTCCCTGAGCCCCGGGATTGGCGGCCCCATCCCACCACGACCCGACCCGGGCGGACGCAGGATCGAGATCCGGCGCCCCGCCGATCTCGACCGAGGCGGTCGGAGCCGGTAGCCCCTGGGTCGGATCCCGCGAGGAGACGGAGGCGGGGTCCGATCCTCCTTCGGGCGGGGACGAGCCTCTCCCTGAGCTCCGAAGCAAAGGATATCGTCGTTCCCCCGGTCGACGTCGGTGTGACGCCGCCACTCCGGGAGCCGATTCTCTCCCTGCTGGGTCACGTCGACCACGGGAAGACCTCCCTACTGGACCGCATCGCCGGCTCCGTCCACGCCGCCCACGAAGCGGGCGGGATCACCCAACACATCGGGGCCGTGGAGATCCCCGGCACCACGGTGATGGAGCTGTGCCAAGGGATGCTCGCCACCGGCCAGATGAAGGTCCCGGGACTGCTCATCATCGACACGCCCGGCCACCGTTCGTTCGAGACGATGCGGCGCCGGGGCGGAGCCCTCGCCGACCTGGCGATCCTCGTGGTCGACAGCCGGGAGGGCGTGATGCCCCAGACCCGGGAATCGCTGCAGATCCTCAAGCACGAGAAGACCCCGTTCGCCGTTGCGCTCACCAAGATCGACCTGCTCGAGGGCTGGCACAAACCCGCGAGCCCGATCCCGCTCGCCGACGCGATCCGGCAATCAAACCCGGAGTTCTCCCGGCTCCTCGATGAGAAGGTCTACACCGCGGCGGAGTCGCTCATCGAGTTCGGGTTCTCCGCCGACCGGTTCGACCGGGTGTCGGATTTCACTCGGAACGTCGGGATCGTCCCCGTCTCCTCCAAGGCCGGGGTCGGGGTCGGGGAGCTGCTCTCGCTCTTGGTGGGCCTCTCCCAGCGGTTCCTGAGCACCGACCTCGCCCGCATCGAAGGTCGGGCGGAAGGGACGATCTTGGAACGGTCGGACGAGAAGGGGATCGGGCCGGTCGCCGCCGTCATCCTCTACCAAGGAACGCTCCACGTCGGCGACGAGATCGTCGCGACGGCCCGGGGCGAGCCGATGGTGACGCGCGTGCGCGGGATCTATCGCCCGCCCCCCGCCCGGCACGCCAAGGTCGGAGGCCGGGGTCGGTTGATCTCGGCCGAGGAGGTCCCGGCGGCCGCCGGGGTCTACGTCGCCGCCCCGGGGATCGAGCGGGCGATCCCCGGCGGATTGCTGAAGGCCGTGGGAACCGTCGCGGAGAAGGACGAAGCCCGACGGCTTCTGGTCGAGGACGCGAAGCCGCCGGTGGAGTTGGCCGAGAGCGGCGTGCAGATCTTGGCCGACACCCTGGGCGGGCTCGAGGCGCTGGCGTTCGAGTGCGGTCAAGCTGGCATCCCGGTCCACGGGGCGGACGTGGGGCCGGTGAATCGAGCGATGGTCCTGACGATCGCCGATGTACGCGATCCGTTGCACCGGGCGATCCTCGCGTTCAACGTACCCGTGCTCCCCGACGCCCAGCCCGAAGGGAAAGCCGCCCCGGTCCAGATCTTCGAGGGCGAGGTGATGTACCGGATCCTGGAACAGTACAACCTCTGGAAGGGGACCCGCGAGACGGAGCTGACGACCCAGCGCCGGGAGGATTTCCTGCACCCCGCGAAGGTGAAAGTCCTCCCCGGGTTCGTCTTCCGCACCTCCAAACCGGCGATCGTCGGGGTTCGCGTGCTGGCCGGACGCCTCCGCCCGGGGACCCGGCTCATGCGTCTCGATGGGACCGAGGTCGGACTGTTGAAGGCGCTCCAGCACGACGGGAAGTCCCAGAAGGAGGCGAGCGAGGGCGCGGAGGTCGCCGCCTCGATCGACGGCGCCGTGGTCGGTCGCACCATCAAAGAGGACGATGTGCTCTACGTGTCGCTCTCGGAGTCCGCGGTCCGCTCGCTGAAGGGGTTGCCCCTGACGTCGAGCGAGAAGATGACCTTGGACGAGCTGCTCCGGATCCAGCGGCGGATCAACGGCCCGCTCTGGGGTCAATAGGCGGCTCGAACGGCGCCTCGCCGGGGGGTGGGAACGGAGGCCTCGGCTCGGGGGGAACCCCGTAGATGCTGGTCCGGAGGAAGACGCCCAGGATCACGGACAGTCCGCCGATGAAGAGGAGGACGAGGCCCGAGATACCGGGGATCCACACGCTCCAGCCGTTCGGAGCGGTCGTCACCACGTCGCTCGTGATGCAGGTGACGCTCACCACGACGGAGTCGTTCCCATCGTTGACGTAGACGAGATCGTACGGATACCTCGCGGTCCCGTTCTCGGCCCAGCTGCCGCTCGTCCGACTGACCCAGCCCCATTTCGCCGCCGTCGGCGGGCATTCGCTCGACCCGCAGGAGCCCGGGACGAGAAGGCTCACGTCCAGCGGACCCGTGGACCACCACGTCATACTGAACGACGCTGAGGATCCGTTCAGCCCCCACATCCAGGGGGTGGCTCCGGTGCCGTTCGGGTCCACGGTGAGATAGTAGACGATCGGCTTCTCCTCGGTGACTTGGGCGGGCGGCAGCAGAGTGACCGAGACGAGGGTCGCCCCTCCGAGAACGATGAGCACCGCCCCGATGCCGACGAGACCCCAGCGCACACGGGGCTGAGCGTCTCACATCGGATATACAGTTCGACGTGGAGAGGTCGAGGGCGCCGCGGGCGCGGAGAGCTTGGATGGGTTCGGAGTCCGTAAATAGGTCCGAGCCCCTCTGTTACATCGTGACACGGGTTACCACTGCTACCCCCACCATTGCCGACGCTCCGGTCGTCGCGGAGCCGGCCACGGCCTGCCCGATGTGCGGCTCGGGACACCGGGTCCGGGACCCCCAGCAAAGCGTCGTGCACTGCGCCGACTGCGGGTTGGTGTTGGCCGAGGTCGAGTTCGTCTCGTCCGCTCCATTCGACCGGGGGGACGGGCGCAGCTCCGCGAGCGGCGGCGGGGTCGGGCCCTTCGTAGATCCGCGGACCGCCCGTCGAAAGGCGCTCGGCTCGACGACGGGAGGGAATCGGGACGGGCAGGGGCGGCGGCTCGGCTGGCGCCGCCGGTACGAGTTCGAGCATCTGCGCCGCGTCATGCAACGTCAGACCGCGCGCTCCACCGCCGGCTCGTTGGAGCGCTCGCAGGCTCCCGCCCTCATCGCCCGAGCCGCCGCCGATCTCGGCCTCCCGCCGTTGGTCGAGGCCGAGGCGGAACGGATGTTCCGGGACGGCACCCAACGATCCCTCTTCCGGGGGCGCGGTCTACCGGCCTGCGCGGGGGCGTCCCTGTACGCGGCGTGCCGACGGTACACGGTGCCTCGGACGCTCGGCGAGGTCGCCCGCAGTGTGGGGGGCCGGCGTTCGGAGGTGGGCCGGGCGTTCAAAGTGATGCAGCACGGGATGCGTCTCGCCGCCCCGATCGTCTCCACCCGCGCGTTCCTGACCCGGTACACCGAAGAGCTCGCGCTCTCTCCCTCCGTGCGCTCGACCGTCGAGCAGATGCTCGACAGCGCCCAGAGCGATCCGGGGGTGTCGGGGTTGCCGGCCCATGGCCTGGTCGCGGCCCTCATCTACATGGCCGCGGACCGGAACGGGGAGCACCGCTCGCGCGCCCAGGTCGCCCGCGTGAGTGCGGTCACCGAGGTCACGCTCCGCTCGACCACGCGCCTGCTCGAGAAGATGTTCGGGCACCGGGAGCCGGCGATCCCTCCCGAGGTCGTCAGTTAGGCCGACGGCTCCGACGTACCGGGTCCCTTCCCGGAGCGGGACCGCCGAGGAACTTCCACCACCGCCGAGAAATCCTCCTCGGCCCGGCCCGCCCGGATCGCCAATCGGTACTGGGCTCGGATCGCCCGGGCCATCGGGGCCGCGAGGTGGGCCTGTTCCATCATCGTCGCGACGAGGTCGGCGTCCTTCGACGCCAGACGGAGCCGGAACCGGGGAGCGTACTGGCGGCTCCGGAGCTGATCGGCCTTCTGTTCGAGCATGCGGGACCGGCCCCCTCCGTCGAGCAACAGATCGATCACCGTCGCGGGGTCGAGCTCGTTCGCGTCCCCAAGGGCGAGCGCCTCGCCGAGAAGGGCGAGATGACCGACGGTGAGGAGGTTGTTGATGAGCTTCATGGCGCTCCCGCGTCCCACCGGACCGAGGTGCTCGACGCGACGGGAGAACGACTCCAGCAGCGGCCGCGCGCGAGCGACCGGTACGACCTCGCCGCCGACCATGGCCAAGAGGGTTCCCTGGGTGGCGGCGTCCACACTGCCCCCGACTGGCGATTCCACGAGGTCGATGCCCGAGGCGGCCAGCCGACGTTGCACCGTCTGGTTCTCGGAGGGGGCGACCGTGCTCAGGTTCACCACCAGGGCGCCGGTTTTGAGCTCGGACGCGAGGCCCCGAGGCCCGAAGAGCACCCGCTGCACCGCGCGGTCGTCCGGCAGCATCACGAAGACAATGCCCTCGGGAACGACCCGGCCGACGGCCGCGGGGGAACGCGCCCACAAGGCGCCGCCCGCGGCGAGCAGCGGTTCCGCTTTGGACTTCGTCCGGGAGTGGATCACGAGCCGCACGCCCCGAGATCGAAGTCGTACGGCGATCGGGAGGCCCATCTGGCCGAGCCCAATGAATCCGACCGGCGGGAGCGCGGAGGCCGATCCCGGTTCCGCCATGTTACAGTTGGATCCGAGCCGCGTCGCCGACGATCAACGAGACGGGGCTCCCGCCGGGCGCGCCCCCGCGCAGGGTCACGTGACGACCGACGATACTGTCGACGAGATGCACCGGGCCCTCGATCTGCGCCCCCTCGAGGATGATCGAGCGTTCGATCCACGCGTCCCGGACCTGCACCCCGTCCCCGAGGGCGACCGAGGGGCCGATCCGGGCGCTCCCCTCGATCCCGACCCGTTGGCCGAGGACGGTCGGGCCTTCCACGGTTGCGCCGGCATCCACATGGGCGCCGAGCCCCAGCCCCACGGAACCCCGCACGGTGGCCGATGCATGGATGGTCCCCGCCCGTTCGAACGCCCCCGGCGGCAGGCTGCGGAGCACTTTCTCGTTTGCTTCCAAGAGGTCCTCGGGTCGGCCCGTGTCCTTCCACCAACCGTCCACGCGCTGCACCGCGATGTTCGCCCCGCTCTCATGGAACTGCCAAATCGCCTCCGTGATCTCGAGCTCCCCCCGGCGGGAGGGTCGGAGCTTGGCGATGATGTCGTGGATCGCCGGCGTGAACAGATAGACCCCGATGAGCGCCAGGTCGCTCTTCGGGTGCTTGGGTTTCTCCTCGATGGAGACGATCCGGTCTCCGTCGAGCTCGACGACGCCGTAGTGGGACGGCTCGGCGACGGGCGTCGCCCCGATCACCGCGTCGGGGTGGGAGTTCTCGTACCGCTCCACGAACGGTCGGACTCCCTGCTGGAGGAGGTTGTCCCCGAGATACATGACGAACGGATCGTCCGCCAAGAAGCTCCGAGCGCAGAGGACGGCGTGCGCGAGGCCCTTCGGCTCGCCCTGGACGATGTACTCGACGTGCAGTCCAAAGATGGAGCCGTCGCCGATCGCCTCTTGGATCCCTTCTTGGATCGGACCGAGGATGATGGCGATCTCGCGGATCCCGGCCTCCTTCAGGTGGCGAAGCCCGTAGAGGAGGATCGGTTGGTTGGCGATGGGGATCATGTGCTTGTTGCCCGTGAACGTCAACGGGCGCAGCCGAGTGCCGTGCCCCCCCGCGAGGATGAGCCCCTTCACGTCCCGCCTCCCTCCCGGAGGAACGCCTGGATCCCGTCCACCCACGAGGTCAACGCCACGCCTTGCGTCGCGAGGCGATCCCCGATCAGTCCGCCGTGCTGGGGACGCGGGATCGCGCCCGGGCGTCGGAGGAAGTCGGCGACGGAGCCTTCGGCGAGCTTGGGCGGGGTCCCTTCCAGCTGGGTGAACAGCTCGAGGGCGAAGGCGTGGGGGGTCGTCGCCTCGGGGGAGGCGGCGTGGAACGTGCCCGACGCCCGCCGGTCGATCAAGTGGTCGATGGCCCGACTGACATCGGGGATCCACGTCGGCGTGATCGTCTGATCGGTGAACAAGGGGGGCAACGTACCGCTCCGGCGATGGGCGACGAGACGGCGGGCGAAGTCGAGCTTCCCGGAGAAGCGGGCCCGGTACGGGTACGCCACCCGCACGATCGCCGCCGATGGATCGGCCGCCCGTACCCGGCGCTCCCCCTCCGCCTTTGTCCAGCCGTACCAACTGATCGCGGCGGAGACCGATCCGGGGTGGGCGTCCTCCCGGTAGGGACCGTGGATCCCATCGAAAACGAAGTCCGTGGAGAGAGTGATGAGCTGCTTGCCCGACGCGTGAGTCGCTCGAGCCATCGCCTCGGGCGCCAGCGCGTTCACGCGGAATGCGGGGCTCACCTCGGGAGGATCGCTCGCGGCTGGACGCTGCCGCTCGACCGCGTCGACGTCGGTCGACGCCGCAAAGTTCACGACGACCGGCTCCGGCGCCTCGCGGATCATCCGCTCCACGTTCTCGGTGGGATCGAGCTCCACGGGACGAAAGCCGGCCACCCGAAGGCCAACCGTCCGCGGATCCACGCGGCCGGCCGCGGTGATCGCTCGGGTCGCCGTGGCCGCGTAGTGCGACCCCACCAGGGAGTCGGCGCCGAAGACCAGGACGTCGGTCACGGTCCCTCCTCTCGACGGACCAACGACCAAGCGAACGGCCGGTCGAGCACCGGGATCGGGACCTGGGCGAACGGCACCCGGCCCTCGTCCTGGGCGTCGTACAGCTCCGTCGGATAGTTCTGCAACAGAAACGGCTCCTTCGACAGGTTCCCGATCGCGTGGTACACTCCGGGCGGGATCGGCACGAGATCGATCCGGTCGTCCCGCGGGGCGGGTGACTCGCCGTGGAGCATCGGGAGTCCGACCATCCGGACGACGTCGAGGATTCCGTGGGTCGGGCTGTCGGCACGCGCGTCGTACAGGCTCAGGATCATCTCCCCAAGCGGCACGACGAACCGGTCCGTCTGGATCTTGTGGACGTGCCAGCGGTCCTTGTCCCGGAACTCCCCCGGGATGGTGAGCGAGAGGTACGACATCGCGAACGTCTCCCCGTGGATCGCTCCGTCGTCGCGTCGCATCGTCTCCACCAGGAAGCCCCGAGGGTCCCGGTGGACGATCCGGGGGAACGGTCGGCACCCCTCGATCCGGATCTTGCCGGGGGCGCGCGCCAAGGCATCTCCGGCGACGGTCAACGGGCACCTCCAGTCCCGGGAGCGAGCGGGGGCACCAGCGGTTCCCACCACGACCGGTTCTCCCGGTACCAGGCGACCGTCGCGGCGAGCGCCCGGTCGAATTCATACCTGGGCTTCCAGCCTAGCTCGGTCCGCAGCTTCGAGGCGTCGGTCGCGTACCGGCGGTCGTGTCCCGGTCGGTCCGGCACGTATTCGATCGCGCCGTCGTCGCCGCCCAGCAGCGCGAGGAGCCGACGGATGAGCGCGAGATTGGAGAGCTCCATCTCGGCGGAGACGAGGTACGTCTCTCCGATCCGACCCCGGTGGGAGATCGCGTCGAGCGCTGTACAATGGTCGAGCACGTAGATCCAATCCCGAACGTACAATCCGTCCCCGTAGACCGGGACCTTCCCGCCCGCGAGGACCCGCACGATCGCGAGGGGGATCAGCTTCTCCGGGAACTGGTACGGTCCAAAGTTGTTGGCGCTGCTCGAGAGGGTGACGGGGAGGCCGTACGTCGAGTGCCAGGCGCGGACGAGGTGGTCCGCCCCCGCCTTGCTCGCCGAGTACGGTCCGCGGGGCTGGTACGGGCTCGATTCCCGGAACTTCTCGGTGGTGCCGAGGGCGAGGTGGCCGTAGACCTCGTCCGTGGAGACCTGATGGAAGCGCGGGACGTCGGCCCGTCGACACGCCTCGAGCATGACCGCCGTCCCTTCGACATTGGTCCGCACGGTCCCGAGCGGGCCGGCGATCGCTCGATCGTTGTGCGATTCCGCGGCGAGGTGGAGGACGAGGTCGGCGCCGCGGACGACGGTCCCCGCCGCCTCGGCGTCCGTGACGTCGCCGCGGACGAAGTCGAACGATGGACGCCCGTCGAGATCTTTGAGGGACTCCCGCCGGCCTGCATAGGTGAGCAGATCGAACACCGTCACGTGGTCCTCGGGGTGCTCCCGGCACCAGTAGTGGGCGAGGTTGGCGCCGATGAATCCGGCCCCGCCGGTGATGACGACGCGCATCGGTCGGGGACGGGGGCCGATGTCTATATGGGAATCGCCTCGGCCGCCCCGGGGGCCCGTCGCCCCGGGGGTGGGTGCGCCATCGCACCCGCCGGGGGTCGGGCGGCCTCCCGCCGATCGACCTCCCGCCCGAACAGCAGCAGGAAGGCGATGCCTAGGGCCACAGGGACCCCGACGGCGATGTCCCCTCCGAGGATCACGAGGACCGCGAATCCGATCAAGGCCGCGAGCAGGCCCGCGGCCAGAGAGAAAATGGCTCGCTCGTTCTTCTCCGAGCCTAGGTGGGCCCGCAGGTAGTACCAGGGGAGCAGAAGGAACGCCAAGAACGCTGCGATCGCCACGACCGGCGGGATGTGAAGCCCCGGGGCCCCCAGCACGAACAGCAGGTACACGATCATCCACGAGGTCCCGACCAGGAAGAACGCGTTGTTGCTGGCCGTGGGTCGACCGGGACGGATGCCGAGGGCCGAGGGCGAGACGGTCATGGCGAGGTACGTGAGGGTGGCCACGCCGGTCACGCAGACGACCCATCCCAGCAGGTCGGGCCGGGACGGAGCCAGGGCGGCGAAGACGGCGACATCGATCACATAGAACGCCGCCACCCACCCGATCTGTCGCCGACCGGTCAGGATCGGCTTTCCTTGGATCTCGGGGTAGATCAGGTCCAATAGGAGGAGCGGAAGGGCGATGCTGTAGAGGCTGTGAAACGTGGTAAGCCCGGTCGCCCAGATCCAATTGATGCCGAGGAAATGGCCGTACGATCCGAGAGCGAAGACCGGGGGCCCGCCCGTCTGAAACCACGTGTGGACGGCGAGGCCCTCCTCCACGATCCCGTACGCCGCGCCCAGCAGAAGGACCGAGGCCCAACCCTTGTGGTACCGGATCACGTACTCCCGGATCAATAGGGCGCCGGTCGTGTAGAGCGCCACGTCGAAGACAACGGAGAGGACGAACCCGAGGGGATTGAACACGATCGGCGCGAGCGCCGTCGAACCGGTCAGGAACTCCGGGATCCCCGGGGTCAGGATCGCCAAGGTGAGGATCGCGCGTCGGGCCGTGATGACCCGTCCCAGATGGGACGTGCGAACCACCGAGAGAGGACCGCTCGGCATCGCGACACCGGGAGTCGGGGGAAGTGGGTTCCGCGATCCAGCCCCGGCGAGCGAAGCCGTCGGGGTCGGAGTCGCCTCGGTGCCGACCATCGGATCCTCACCCGGAAGGGCTCGCCGCGAGGCATCTCCCCCGACGCAACAGAGTGCCGGCTTAATCGTTCGGAGGGTTTTATCTACCTTCGGGAGCGGATCCTCCGCCCCGTCGGCGGCAACGACGCCGCGATCCGTTCAGAGGGGCGCGAATCGGGCGGTGAAATGCCGCAGACGCTCGGGAGAGTGGGTCATGCGAAGCCCCCGCACCGACTTTCGGCGGGCGTACACCCGGCCCACACACTCCGCGACGTATTCCATGTGGCTCGAGGTATAGACGCGTCGGGGGATCGCCAGACGGACGAGTTCGAGCGGCGGGTGCGACCCGTCCTCGGAATCGCCGAACATGATCGATCCGATCTCGACGGTGCGGATCCCGCCCTCCCGATAGATCTCGACCACGAGCGCCTGGCCCGGCAACTCCTTCGGGTCCATGTGGTCGAGGAAGCGGGTGACATCGAGATAGACCCCGTGGCCCCCGACGGGCCGGAAGATCGGAACGCCTCGGGCTTCGAGGCGCTCGGCGAGGTAGCGAACCTGTCCCACCCGGTAGGCGAGGTAGTCGAACTCCATCGCCTCCCGGAGCCCGATCGCCATCGCCTCGAGGTCCCGTCGGGCGAGGCCGCCGTACGTCGGGAATCCCTCGTACAGGATGAGTAGCTCTTTCAGGCGGTCGAACAGCTCCGCGTCGCGCGTCGCGACGAACCCGCCGATATTGACGAGCCCGTCCTTCTTCGCGCTCATCGTCGCCCCGTCGGCGAGCGCAAAGATCCGGTGTCCGATCTCGCCGATGGAGAGCCCGGACATCCCCGGCTCCCGCTCCTTGATGAAGTAGGCGTTCTCGGCCCAGCGGCACATGTCGAGGTACAGCGGCACGTGGTGGGCTTGGCAGATGGCCGACACCGCCGTGAGGTTCGTCAAGGAGACCGGTTGGCCGCCGCCCGTGTTGTTGGTGATCGTCACCATCACGAGCGGAATTCGCGGCCGATCTGGGCCGTCCAAGAGCGCCTGCAGTCGTTCGAGATTCACATCCCCCTTGAACGGGTGCTCGCTGCGCGGATCGTACGCCTCGGAGATGGCGAGGTTCTGAGGAATGCCTCCCTTGTGCCGGACGTGGGCCTGCGTGGTGTCGAAGTGCATGTTGTTGGGAACGATCATCCCGGGCTGGACCATTGCGGAGAACAGGAGGTTCTCCGCGGCCCGGCCCTGATGGGCCGGCAGGATGTGGGGGAACCCTGTGATCTCCCTCGCCACAGCCTCGAAGTGGGTGAAGTTTCGGCTGCCCGCGTAGCTCTCATCTCCGGTCTGAAGGCCCGCCCACTGGCGGTCGCTCATCGCGGAGGTACCCGAATCGGTGAGCAGATCGACGCGGATCTCGTCGGAGAGGAGCCCGAACAGGTTGTACCCGGCCCGGACGAGCGCGGCTTCCCGCCTTTCGGGGGACGGATTGGGGATCGCTTCGACGACCTTGATCCGGAACGGCTCGAAGGGCTGGCGGGACTCTCCCGTGGACCCCATCGGGTTTCGAGTACCGGTAACGGGTAATTAGACCTCTGGGGCCGCCGCGCGGGGCCCTACAGGACGTGGCTCGGTACGAGGTGGAGCCCGTCCGTCTCTTCCCAAAGCGCCCGCTGTCGACGGTACTCCTTGTAGATCCCGATGTTTTGCCCGAGGAGAAGGCCGGTGGCCAACGCCAGGAGCCCCCCCAGCAGCAACAGGGCGTCCGCATGAAACGGATCCGTACGGGCCCCTCGCACGGGGAGCGTGAATAGGAAGACGCGTCCGAACGTCGCCGCCTCCACCCCGTACCGAGAGACAAGGGCCACGACCCACAGAAGAGCGATGCTGATGCTCGAACGGTACCACCACTGCCCAACCGGGCGCGGTCCCACCTTGACGGTGCGTTGCATGTGACGGTAGGCGGGGACGAACCCGACCACGACGAGCACGGCATCCGCGACGACGGTCGCGAACGGGAAGAGGAAAACTTCGTATCGCTCGCTCCAGACGAACAGAGCGACCGTTCCGACGCTCATCAGGGCGAGAAGCCACGGGCGCATGATCGTGCCGGTGCTCTGCTTCCAGAGGAGGTAGATCAGGATCGCGATCCCGATCGGCACCCCCACGATGATCAGGGCCAGAGCAACGGGTCCGAGGGTCGACACGGCAAATCCGTGGGTTCTAGGTTGCCGGGGTATAGAGCTTCATGTCTCGTCCGAGAGGTCCACGGGCGCACGCGCGAGCGCGCGCTAGGACTCGCCGGCCGGCCGCCGACCCCACTCCATGCGAAGCGCCCGGATTCGTTCCGGACCGATCACTGGCTCGACGGCGGGGAGCAGCTCCTCGCATTCGACTCGTTCGTGGTCCCTGACGGTCTCGCGGAACTGTTCCGCCAGCCTCGGGTTCACGGGTTCTCCCCGGCCCAAGGGAAGCTCCCACGACCCGAGAGCATCCCTGGTCGCCCGGGCGGTTCCTCGCCATCGAGCGATCGCTCGAGTCGTCGATTCCGCCTGGGCGGCCAAAGTGGGTTCGACCAGCGACAGCTCGATCCGGGTGAGGTGCCCTCGCAATTGACGGGACAGGGTATCATGGTACGCGCGGGCCGCGGCGCGATTGACCGTCAGCTGGCCTTCCAGCTCCTCGAGGAGCGCGGCCCACTGGGCGTGGTCCGTACGCAACAACCCGGCGAGGTCGGCCGGGCCCACTTCGGACTTCTTCCCCGAAAGCCAGCCCATCGGATTGTCAGGTCGGTGGTGGCTGAAAAGCCTCCGCCCGTGGACCCCCCCCACTTGGGAGAGTACACCCAAGCACCCATTCTAGCCGCCGCCCCCGTGGAGCTGGTCCGGACCGCCGACCTTCGCCGCCTGAAGTGCCAGTTCGCCTTCCGGTACGAATACCATCCCGGTCTCTCCTTGACCGCGGTCCGACTGGGCCCTCCTCCCCTCGGACCCTCCGGGTCAGCCGCGACCCGTTCCCTCCCACGGGAACGTTGAGGCCTCCGTCGAGCGTCAATTCCCGTCCGGGCCAAGGTTCTTGAACCCTCAACCGGGACCGAGAGGGGTATCCGGGAGACCGGGAGGCGTCAGCACGCTCGACGAGGCACAGATCCTGGCCAACAACCTGTGGGTCCTCTTCGCCGGGCTCCTCGTCTTCACCATGACCATCTCCGTGGGGCTTCTGGAGATCGGAGAGCTCGGGGAACGGTACTCGCGCAGCCTGCTGAAGACGCTCATCATCACCGCGACGGCGCTCGCGGGGATGGCGATCATCGGGTTCAACGTGGCGTTCGCGCCCACCCTCCGAGGCGGGTTCATCGGAAACCCACTCTACGGTCCGGGGTTCTTCCTCGGGGGATTCTCCTCGAATCCGATGGTCCTCGAGACAACCTGGTGGTCGACGGCCGGCACTGGGCTCGAGATGGGAACGTACTTCCTCTTTGAGACCGCCTTCGCCGCGGTCACCCTCGCCCTCGTCGGCGTAGTCGTCCTGCGCAAGATGAAGATGCGGGCGTTCGCCCTCTTCACCATTCCGTACTTCATGATCATCTGGGACCTCCCGGCGGCGTGGATCTGGAATCCCGACGGCTGGCTCGCCAAGATGGGGATGGTCGACTTCGCCGGAGGTCTCGTGGTCCACGGGGCCGCCGGCGCGGCGGGTCTCGCCCTCCTCGTGCAGATCTGGCGGGAAGAAAAGGCCCGGGGACTCACCGAGAGCGAGCCGGTTCCGTTGCAGATCCGCTCGGGGTGGCTGACCCTCGCGGTGCTGTTGCTCTGGGTGGGGTGGTTCGGGTTCAATCCCGGGAGCGTCCTGCAATTCAATTGGGAGGCCGTCACGGTGGTCCTCACCACGTTCCTCGCGGCCGGGACGTCGTTCCTCTCGCTCATGGCCGTCTCATTCTACCGAACCCGCAAGGATCCCGGATTCGCGGTCGCGGCGAACGGGGTGCTCATGGGTCTGATCGTGATCACCCCGCTGGCCGGGTACGTCAGTCCCGCGAGCGCCATCATCCTCGGCGTACTGTGCGGCCCCCTGTTCTTCGCCGGGGAGTGGCTCTTCTCTCGGCAGAAGTGGTTCTCGGACCCTGTCGGATTGCTACCGGGCCACCTGGTCGGGGGTTTGTTCGGGGTCCTTATGATCCCGTTCTTCACCCAAAGCGTCTACGCTCTCGGCTCCGGGGCGGTCATTCCGAACGGTCTCTTGTTCGGAGGGGGGATGAGCGCGGTCCATCAGCTCGGCGTCGAAGCGTTCGGGATCGCCGTGGTCATGGCGACGGTCTTCACCCTCTCCTTCGTCGCGATCTGGGCGATCGCGAAGTTGGTCGGCGGGGTCACTCACGGGACCGAGCCTCTTTCGGCCGAGAGCGAGCCCGGATCGAACCCCGTCGCGCTCTAGCGCCGGACGGATTCCCCGTCACCGGGGCGTTGTTCCGCCGGGTCTATTCGCGGCGAGGACGTCGGCGGCGGCGGTCGCCGCCGTCGTCGTCATCGTTGTCGTCGTCCCGGCGGGGAGGTCCCCGCGGCGAAAATCGACGGGCGCCCGGGGGTCCTCCGCGCGAGAACCCACGGCCGCCTCCCCCGCCTCCGAACCCGCCTCGACGGGGCGGGCCGCCGAAGGACCGGGGGCCACCGCGCCCCCCACCGCCTCGGGGCCCATCCGGACGTGGGGCCATCGAGAACCGGTTGCCGCATGCGGTGCACTCGCCTTGGACCGTGCCATCCGGCGAGGTAGAGAATCGGAGGGGAGCGCCGCATTGCCGGCAGGGCCGGGCGGTCCTCTCGGCCGGGGGCGCGCCGCGATCGGACGAACTTCGGTCGGCGCCTCGCCACTGGCGCGCGCGAGGGGCCTCGACCATCGGGGGCCGATATCCGGGAGATCCCTCCGCCATGTACGTGACCGTCAGATTGCACGAGGGGCACGTCGTCTCCAGATTGTTGTCGGGATTCCAGCGGACCGCCAAGGGTCCATCGCACGACGGGCACTCGATCGAAAGCGCGGCATCCGGCGCCGACTTCCCGCCATGCTTGCGTCCCGGGGTCGACGCTTCGACGACGGGCGCATTCGGATCGATGACGGCCGGCGACCCGGACAGGAGAGTGAGCGTCTCTCCGCAGGCGTCACAGTGGCCGATGAGGATAGTGCCCGCATGGGCAGTGTACACGACGTCCGCGTTGCATTCAGGGCATGATTTCGCCATAGGTCGGACCGGCTCGTGAGCCACGCCCCCTCATTACGACCACCGAAGCTCCACACCTCGCCTCCCTCTCACCGGATTCAAGGAACGCGGAGAGAGATTCTCCCGATGGCACGCACTAGCGAACCCCCGAACCTCGTCCCCGGATCCACCGGACCACCTCCGCGAGAACGGATCTCGTTCCGAGGCAGGTACTCCCGAGATTCCGCAGAGGTCTCAAGTGCCATCGGAAGTTCGGGAACGAGGCTGCGTGTGCTCACATGTCGACTAGCACTCGGATCAGCCTCACCATTCTCACGATCGGGTTCGGCGTAGAGGGTGCGGCGGCCGCGTACGCCCTACTGACCCAGGGTTCGTTCCTTCCTGGCACGACGATCCTCTTCCTGTTCCCCGCGGTCATCACGCTCCTCGGGCTTCTGTTCATCCTTATCGGTCGTCACGAATGGGATGATATCCATCGCGCGCGGGTGCGCCAAGCCCACGTGATCTTCGGGCTCAGCGTCTTCGCGGCGATCCTTGCCACCATTGAGCTGGCCGTACTCGCCTACGACCCGACGCTGGGAACGCCGGGGTGGGCCCAACTCGTCTTCGGAACGGCGTGCGGAGCGTTCCTGTTCGGCACGTTCGTCACCTATGCCCAATTGGTCTTCCACCTGGTCCGCCGGCCTAGCAAGGCGGCGCTCGTCGCATCGATCGTCTGGGCGCTCATCGTCTCGGCGTTCGTGGGGCAGGCGCTGGCTGGGGCGCTCCCCCAGATCCTCGCCCTCATCGGCGCGCGATCGTTCTCGATCGGATCCCTGATCGCGCCGGTCGACTACCTCGCCTCGTTCCTGTGCGTCTCGTACTTCCTCCTCCTCCTCGCCTACCTGGATGCGCACCTCACGGTAGCCCAGGGACGCACTCGGGCCCCGCCCCCTGCCCCGCCGGAACCGAAACCCCCGTCCGTGTCGACCGGATAGTTGGCCAGGTCGGCCGGCGGCATCTCCGGACCGACGATCCCGTCCTCAACGGGGGCCCTCTATGGCCCCGCCACAAGAACTATCAGGGTCGGCCTCCAAATTGTCACTCAAGACCGGTCGTCTATCTGACACTGCCGACGCGTGGCGGGAGCGAGCTCCCGTCCGCCTCGCGGGGCCTCGCGCCGACGACGGACCAGGGGGTTTCCCGATGCACCGGCGTACGAAGATGATCTCGAAGATCCCGGCTCGGGTGATGCTGGGGTGCGCCGTCAGCGTGTGGGCCCTCCTCCTCAGTTTCGGCGGACCGCTCCCGGCTATTCCCCCCTCGTCCCTCTCCGGCAGCTCCTCCGAGATCCCGGCAACTCCTCTGGCCGCCGCCTCCGTTGGCCCGGCCATCTCGCCTTCCGTTGGCCGAGCGATTTCGGTCGGCACCACTTATTACGTCGATTTCGCTCAGGGGTCGGACACTAATTCCGGCACCTC
>JAKIVR010000027.1 GCA_022750455.1 Thermoplasmata archaeon
TGAGGGGTGGAGCGGCCGCGGGCCCAACTCACGAGTCGCTGACGCTCTTCCGAGGTCAGGGTCAGGGTTGGGGCAACGCGCACACAGGACGGTAGGCGTCCCCGGATATAAGCATAGTCAATTAAAGGACACTACACTAGCTTTCCGGGAGCGTCATTTCGTCGCGTCGTCCCGGGGGAGCCGATCGATGGTCGGGAGGAAGAGTTGGAGACGGCCGGGGCCGTAGAGCTCGATCGACGGCCGAGAGGCATCGTGGTGGAACTCTTCGACCATTCGCTGAAAGTGCCGAGGGAGGTCCGTGATGTGATCTCTCCAGTCCCCGAGAAAGATTCGACGCACATAGAGCCCCCCCGGGATCACGCCCGAATCGAGGTGGCTGTATTTCTCCGGGTCATCGGGATGTCGTGTAGCGCACGCGAAGTATTCCGGGGGTCCGTCCCGCAGTAGGAAGGTGCCGTAGATCTCTCGGTCCATCGTGCTCGGGAGCGAGGCCATCAGGGCTTCGAACGCCGGTTTGGGACCGGCGCCTGTCATATCCGCGGGATAGCGGAAGACTGGGACCGGCTTGCGTTCCACGAACATCGCTACTGGCGGAGGCAGCTCGCTCCGAACCTTGGGTGCCATGGTGGACGGCGTGCCGTCCTTTCTCTCTTAAATGTTGCGTGCTATGGTCGCTCATTCCTCGCCGGAGATCACCTCGAACTCATGGTGAACGGAGGAGACCTGCCGACGGGGGCTCCGAGCAGAGTAAACTCGCGTGTCACACCTTGAGAGCGTGGGAGGCGCGGGTCTCCATGAGCTCGTGTCACGAGTCAGATGGTGAACGGGAGGAACGACGGGAACGCGGTGAAGAGTACCGTGAGCAAGCCCACAGTAATCAGTAACCCCCCCATGATGACCCTGAGGTGGGCCTCCGGCACATGTTCGTGAAGGTAACCGGCCCCCCGGGACGAGACGGCGGTGATCGTGACCAAAGCCGACGTAGCTGCGATGTAGACGAGGACCGCGTTGCCGGTCGACGCGACGAACAAGATGGTCAGGATCTGGGTATTGTCTCCCATTTCTAGCAGAAATGTGAGCCCGAGTGCGACCCACTGAACCTGTCGGACCGTCTGGGCTTCTGCAGGCGTCCCCTCCCCCGGCTCGCGAACCGGGTCGGGAACCTTCAGGACCTCGCGGACTCCGAATCCCGCGAGGGCCAGGCCTCCTGCAACCTTGACCCAGAGGAGATACGGGCCGAGAATGGTCTCGGCTCCATAGCCGAGGGTCACTGAGACCACGGTGGCCGCCCCGAGGCCGATGGAAGCCCCGACGAAGACATCCCGATGCGGGTGGCGCGTCGCGAGGGTGATGACCCCGAAGTTGGATTTCCCCGGGAGCTGGAGTAGAGCCACGACGAGGAAGACCACGATCCCTTCGGCCAGGAGGTTCGTGCTCACGTAGCCCGCCTCCGCTTCCAGGGACCCGATGGGGAAGACTCCATCGTCGAGGATGCCGCGGGAGGGAACCTGCCGGCACGCCGGGGTTCTTCTGAGAAATCCCAGCTTTCTGAGGCGCCCGGTCCCGAACCGCGGGGCCTGAAAAGCGAAAGCCCACGATTTTTCGGAGAACCGGTGAAGGGAAGAGCGAACGTCCGCTTGGAATTGGTGCTGTGTAATGAGAGCCCATTCAGAGCAGCCTCTCAAGAGGCTCCGGGGGCGGGCTTCCGATTACTTGGAACCACTGCGTAGCAGTCGGGGAGGACGGAGGACCGCCCTCGAGGACGAACCAGCGGCTCTCACAGAATCTTCCCCGCGCGGACGACTGGCGTCCCGTCGACGCTTATCTCCGATCCCGCCAGGCAGACCGATCCCGTGTCATTCGGGGATTTGCTCCCCTGCGTTTGGTAGGCGTTGGCGCCCACGACCAACTGGACGCAGCCGAGCCCCAAGGGCTCCCGGTACGGCAGGTTCCCGACCTTGGGGTTCAGTCCGATCGAGAGCAGGCCCGTGCGGTCCTTCCCTGGCTTGCGCTGGGCATACCGCTTTGCGAACGGAGCCTCCCCCTCCTCGAACGAGAACGAGGTCAGCTTCCCGTCGGAAAACTCGAACCTGCCGCCCGAGTACGTCGTCCAGGGGAACCACGTCACGTCGTAGCTACGGTAGGTCGAGACAATCCTCCCCTCGGCGGTCTTGGCGTCCAGAGGGATCCGCAGCCTTCCCTCGGGGAAGTTCGCCAGCATATCGGCCCCGCTGTAGGACTTGTTCTTCGGGTGGGGGTACCCGTCGTAGACCGTGGAAGGCACCCCGGCCAAGGCCAGTTCGAGGTCCGTCCCGTTCGGGTGGGTGATCCGGACCTTCTTTGTCCCCGAGAAGACTCGGGCAAGGCGGGTGCCGCTCCTGGCCATCTCCTTCGGGTCGGCGAGGCACGCCTCCAAGAGCCCGTTCATCCATCGATTCTTGCTGACCCCCCATTGACGGGCGCGCTTGTCGGTGACCCACCCCACGTCCATCCGCCCTCCGCGCAACCCCGTCGACCGGGCGATCTTGTACCAGCGGTCGACCCAGCCCGTGGCCCACTCGTCCAACGTCCTTTCGGGGAGCTTCTCCAATCGGCCCGAGTCCGCCGGGCCCCAGAACTGTACGTAGACGTCCGCCGCCTTGAGCGCGGCCCATTCCGGAGCGGACAAACGGCCGAGGAGCTTGGCCTGCTTGCGTTCCACCGCGCGCCACCAGGCATCGTCGTCCTCGTAGACCAAGAGCGCACTCCCCCCAACCCGACGGACCTCGTCCACCATCGCCGAGGACATGGAGAGCGTGTGGGTCCAGGATTCGACGATGACGTTCTCGCCAGGCTTGACGCGGAGATAGTTCTCGACCAGGTTTCGGGCGGCGGCGCGCTCGAGGGACGAGGGACTCTCGCTCATCGCACGGGGCGAGCGAAAGTACCTATTTGTAGCGCACCACCTCCTGCGATGCAACGTCAGATTCCCCGCTTCACCGCAATCCGGAAGTCGGAATGATTCCCAGATCTCCTATTCCGTGGATCG
Source organism: Thermoplasmata archaeon (assembly GCA_022750455.1). Lineage (GTDB taxonomy): Archaea > Thermoplasmatota > Thermoplasmata > Lutacidiplasmatales > UBA184 > JAKIVR01. The sequence goes on from JAKIVR010000027.1 coordinate 3,029, forward strand.
AAAGCGTCCGGATCACTGCCCCCTCGCTTTGACCTTGGTCAAAGCTGCGGGATGCCAACCGCACTCCGACAGCGGACGGATCTTGGAGAATCGGCATCGGTCCAAGCGCGATCGCACCCACTCTGGCGCTCTGCCCCGACCTCGTTACGCTAGCATGAGGAAATCGACGAAGGGGATGAAAAGTAGAGGCGGCTCGAGGTCAAGAACGTCCCTCGTGACCACAATTCCAAATGGAGGCCTCTTCTCCTGGATGAAATGGTGTAGCCCTTCGAGGTCCTTTCTGGGTTCAGACCTGTACTTCACTTCTATCGGAATTGGTGAGCCTTTGAACTCGATCACCACGTCAACCTCATGGCCATGGTCGTCCCGCCAGTAATAGACTGGCGGCGATGGGCCGGGTGAGAGATTGTAGGCCAGCCTCTTCGAGTACCCATGGACCACGGATTCGATGGTGTGTCCCATCTCGCTCGGGTCGTTGAGAACGGATCGATCGACTGTACCTCGGAGGACGTTCAAGAGGCCTGGGTTCGGGACGTAGATCTTTCGTTGTTTTCTCAGTCGGGAGTTCCGACTCTTCGAGTAGAAATGAGCTATGGAAATCATGAACGCTGCTTCAAGAAACGACAGGTACTCCGTCAAAGTTCTTTGATCCAAGCCAACCGGGTCAGCGAGCTTTCTGTTGTTTGCTAGGCTCCCGCTTTGGCCAGCGATGAGGCTCAGCAACTCTTCTAAGACTCGCGTGCTCGACCGGATTTGATGAAATCGATAAAGATCGTGGGCGAGGGTGAGTTTTACGTAGTCGTCCAATCGCTGGGCACATCTACTGACATCGGTCGATTTGATGAGTTCCGGAAATCCGTCTACCAGTAGGTACCAATCGAGTGCCTCTTGAATTGCGATTCGTTTCTCCTTTGACCTCGGCCTGATCCTCTTCAGTCGCTCGAAGAGCAAAGAGGGATCGCGCTTCTGGAGGGAGCTAGGCAACTCCGAACGGGCTTGCAGGTAGTCGTCATTGGTGCTGTGGTCGCCGGTCCGGAGGGACATTACATCGACAAACTTCCAGGTCATGAGGAGCTGAATCGTAACCCGACCAACAAGACTCGCCGCGGCCCCAGACTGCAGCTCGGAATTGGAGCTGGAAGAGACGAGGAACCTCACTGGATATCGGTAATCGAACCATCCTTTGAGATCCTGATGCCAATTAGCAACCTTTGTAATTTCATCCAGCAGGATATAGATCGGCTCTTTGGCGGTCCGGAAGGGCTCACGGAGAATTCGCTCCTCATAGGCGCGGATGGCGTCGTTCATGGGCTGCGCGCTGTACCGCCCGATGCCGGGTTGGTCGAAGCTGACGTACAGGATCCGATTTGGAGCAACTCCCTGCGCCAACGCATCTTTGATCAACTGATACATGAGCGTCGTCTTCCCGACTTGTCGTGGCCCGGCAAGCGCGGTAATTGGCCTCTCCTGCAGTCGACTTCGAATCACAAAAAAATCTCTGCGTCGGTACGGAGGGGCGAGCGATTCCGGAACGGAACCCCTCTCCCACCACGGGTTCGTTTCGGATAGAAGCTGCAGGAGGCGCTCGGGATCCTCGGGCATCGTCAACATCACGATGCACGTACGGGCTATTAATCTATGACATCATGATGCGCGTTAAATGTCTAAAGCTATACATCACGATGTCTGTGTTCTGGACCGTACCTCCGATGGGTCGGGGTCTGGTCGGACGGAACTCGGACTGCGAGAGTTGCGGTCCTGCGCGAGGCGCCTAACGCATCCCCGCCGCAACTTCAATTGGACCCACCATCCGAGGTGAGCCCGGGTGCGGCACCGCTGAATCCAACGCGACGCCCAAATCTCCGACGCCATCGAAGGAACGTCTATCGTTCCTCGCGGAGCACTTCTTCCCGGATAGTCTTGATTGCGTTCGCGATCTCCAGCCTCCTCGCGGCAGGGATGGTTTCGAAGGCATCCTCGAGGAGAGGCCTCACACTTCCCACGAGTCGATGAATCTCCTCGGAGAAACTCGCGCCCGGCCTATTGCGATGCTTGGGCAGTTCATAGGCAGAGAGTTCGAGGTGGATGGTGTGCACTTTCATGGCCCATCACTCCTAGATTATCACGCCAAATGAAGCTGAGGCCGGTCGACCGCGTCTCCGTGAGAGCCAACTTACCCGCTCCGAGAAAGTCACTCCACGCGTATGACTCAACGAACCGAATCAACGCGATCGGAGTCCCGGAACTTGCTGACGCCGCGGGCACTTCCGTAGAGTTGTTGAATCAGATCCTTACATCGCGAAGCCAGTAACGTGCGAATCGTCTCATCAAGCGTCCGCGTCTTCAGCGCCGTCTGCAACCGCTCGAGTTCAGCCAAGGTTTTCAGGGAAACCCGGACTGTGGTGGTTGCAGTCGCCATCGGTTGAGACGTGCAGCTTGCTGGGTATGAAACTCCCTCGGCCGCTTAGCCGGGGGGGTGCCGGCCGGTTGCGTATGCGTTGGCGAGCAGCAGACCTAATTGGGGCGCCGTCTACTCACGACCGAGCCGGAAATATGGCCCCGTCGAAAGGCGTTCGTTCTCCAGAAGTCGATGAGTACATCGCGGGTGCCCCCGCCGCCGCACGTGGCAAGCTCGAGACCATTCGCAAGGCCATCTGGGCCGTAGCTCCGGACTCCACCGAAGTGATCAGCTACCGGATTCCGGGGTTCTCATACCGCGGGTACCGGTACAAGGGTATGTTTGTCTGGTACGCCCTCCAGAGCGGGCACCTCGGGATCTATTTGCGCCCTCCCACTATCCGGAACCACCGAGCGGAGCTTCGGGGCTATACGACCACCAAGTCTGCGGTTCATTTGCCCTTGGACGACCCGGTTCCGGTGAAGCTCCTGCAGAAGTTGGTGCGGGCAAGCCTCGGGATCATGATGGAACGGGGCTGACCCGGTGACCGTGAGAGCGCGTGGCTCCACGCATGCAGCCACGGCGTCTTCGCAGGTTAGATTGCACCCACCCCTCGACCCCGGACCTCTTGCGGCCAGGGAACACCTCAGTACTTCTCGACGGAGACCCCTGGTATCATCGAGAAATCGGCGTCTCGAGTCAGTAGAGTGGCGCGGTGCAATCGGGTGGTTGCCCCGATTAGCAGATCCATGTTCCCAACAGGCGTCCCCCGGCGGGCACACTCCCCTCCGAGCCGTGCCGCCTCTATTGCGATGGCTTCTGTCACCTCGAGAACCTCGAACTGGCTAGCGAGTTCGGTTGCTTGTTCCGCGTGGGGACCCCCTCGAGAATAAATTCCAACAAGGTATTCCGTGAGCGCAACGGCGGGAATGGCGAGCCTCTCAGTTCGGGAGTCAAACTCCATCGCCTTCCTAACCGCACCAGGGTGGCCGTGAGAAAGGTCGATGCAGAAGGTCGAGTCAACACAGTGCACGGATTATTCCCACATTTTTCGGATCAGTTCCGCACGACGACGGTCCGCGTCCCGTTGGCTCGAGTAGACACGTTCGAGAGCCTCTCGATCCTTGGTCGTCATGTCTTTCCACATTCCGGCAAAGGATGCGAGCGGCCGATGGGGACGTGCCAGCCGTTTCACGGTGCCACTGAAACTCTCCTCGGTCTTCTTTGCGCGACGGAGGAGTTCGTAAGCCTCTTCGTCCAGGGCAACGGTGTGCGTCGACATGGTATGCATGGCTTACATGGTTGATGACTATAAATGGAATGTGGATGGGTGGATCGGTGGGTTCGGATTCGGTTTCGTGGGGCTTGCCGCCCCGAGATTTGCAGGACCAACTCCTGAGCTCTCACAAAGTGGAGCGTTGGAGTGCACCCTTCCCGCCGAACGGCCAGGAATTGGGATCGATGAGAAGTCGATTGCACTTACGTCCAGGGGACGGTGCCGACCGCTCAAAATTTTGCGCCGCAGCTGGGGCACTTGCCGAACGATTCCGGATAAACGGTCGAGCAATAGTGGCACCGAAGCCTCACCTCGGGGGGAGGCGGCACGGCCGCCGCTTGCTGGACGTTCACGACCACAGCGCTTCCCGCCGGAGACCTCGGCGTTTCGACTGGAGGTGGCGGGGGTGGGAGCGGGGCCCGATCGTCCGGAGGAAAGGGTACTGGCGGAGCCTTGGCATGTTCTGCCGAAAGCACTTCGGCCCATCTCACCGCGAAAACAGTCTCTAGAAAGTAAACACTCCCTGCGGGATGAAGCTCTAGCTGGAGCACCAATTTTCCAAACATCTTCCGGACGACATGCACATTTCGAAGCCTCGATACGTCGACTTCGAATACTGTCTCCGGCCGGATGGAGCCCGTGGCCCGCTCCATGAAACTTGAGCCCCGGTCCAATTCGAGCAGGAGCCGCCGGTTGGTCAGGTGAAGGATCCCCGGCCTCCGGTCGGGTTCGTGAATGACCCGAGTTTGGAAAAGAACCATTTCACCGTGTCCAAGAAGCATCAGTTCTCCCCGGGCGTTGGCTGTTTACTACCCCGATGCCGCATAATTAAGGAAACGCTCCTTGGGAGCACAAATTTGCCAACCCCATCAGTCCTCGATGCTTGTCAACCGTGCTGTACCCGCGGATAGCAACTGGAAACCGGTCGACCCTGCTCCTGATCGCACAGACGGAAGGGGTTGAGTTTCGGCGAGGTGACCGCCGGGAGGATGTCACTCCTCGGCCCCGGCATCCGGCGTGGCCTCGGTACCTTCGGGCGTTGAGGCCACCTCGGGTTCGGCGCCCGTCTCTTCCGCAGTCGGGGGAGGGGAAGTTCCCCGTTTCCGCAGGAACAGAAGGGCAGCGAGGGCGGCCACGATCAGCACCACTGCGAGCGCGGCATAGTCGAGATACGGCACCGAGGCGGCCGACGTGGTCGTAGGCGATGTGCCATCGACCGATACACTGAGCGTCTTCTCGACCGAAGCGCCCGCGCTATCGTTCACCCAGGTGGTCACCTCGTAGGTGCCCACGGAGGAGAACGCATGGTTGACGGTGGCCCCCGTCCCCTTCGATCCATCCCCGAACGCCCAGGTGACGGTGATCGGTCCCGTTCCCCCGGTGGTGTTCGACTCGAAGGTGATGGACTGGCCCGGAAGCGGCGCGCCTGGTTCCGCCGAGAGGCTCGCCACCAAGGGGGGAGCCACGGCGAGCGTCGCGACGGCGGACGACGGGCTGGACTCCCCGTTCGAGTCGGTGACCTTCACGGACACCGAGAAGTTACCGGCGGCGATTGGGACGCAGAAGATTGTAGCTTTCGTTCCGGTGCAGCCACCCGGCAGTCCGGACCACACGAACGTGTACCCCCCGGAGCCGAGCAACGCATTCGCCGTGAGATTGATCGACTGGCCCACGTCCATCGCGGTGCGATTCGCTGTGACCGAGACGGTCGGGAGTGCGCCGACAGTGAATGCGAGGGGGGCGCTCACGATCCCGACGTGGTTCGAGTCGTTGACCTGGAGCTGGATTGAGAACGAGCCGGCCGTCGTGGGAACGCACGTCGCTTGCTCCGTCGTGACCCCGGTGCATCCCGAGGGGAGTCCGGTCCACAAGTAGCCGTAGCCGCCGGAGCCGGACCCCGCCGTTGCGGAGAACCTCACGCTCTGTCCGACATCGATAGAGGTGTGGCTCGCCGTCGGGGTCGTCACGGTCGGGTCCGCGTTGACGATGAAACTGAGCTCGGCGCTGCTGGACGAGGTGTACCCGTTCGAATCCGTCACGTTCACGCTGATGAAGTACGGTCCCGTCGGAAGATCCGCACCCGAGCAGGTGACCGACGCGGCGATTCCTGAGCATCCGAACGGAAGTCCCGACCAGGCGAACGTTGCGTAAGCGCCCGTGCCGAGGCTCGCCGCCGTTGTGAAGGTGACGCTCTGTCCCGCGTCGACGTCTCCCGAGCTGAGATTGGCGACCGGCGTCGTCACTATCGGGTCCGCAAACACTTGAAGCGCGAGCGGCCCGCTCGTGACCGAGACCCCATTCGAATCGGTCACCTTGACCGATACCGTGTAGTTGTCGGCGACGCTCGGAGCGCAGGCGATCGAGGCGCCTGTTCCGCCACAACCGCTCGGAAGCCCCAACCAGGAGTAAGTGTAATTCCCCGATCCGAAGGAGGCCACCACGCCGATCGTCGTCGTTTGGCCCAGGTCGAGGTTCGGCGGCGCCGCCGTGGGCACCGTAGCGAGCGGATCCGCGTTCACAGTGACCTGGACGGTCGCCTGGTACCCGTCCGAGTCGGTGACCTCGACCGTGTACGTCCCACCGGTCCCGACGTCGGGAACGAGGAACTGCGCGGCGAAGGAACCATTGGCAGCGGTCGACACGGTCCCTCCGACGCACGATCCCACCGTGGCCCCTTCACACGCGATCGAGAACGAACCGAAGGTGAACGAGCTGATCGACAACGAGCTCCCGTAGCCGTTCCCCCAGAGTGTGACGTCCTGCCCGACATCGACGCTCCCGGAGGTGGCGGGGAGCCGCAGAGCGGGGCCGACGGTGAGCGGGGCCGATCCCGAGCCCTGCACCGTAGGGACCACCGTGACATTGCCCGAACCGTAGTTGACCACAAAGATCTCTCCCACCGAAGCGGCGTACGCGACCCCATCGGGATTGGTACCGACGCCGAGGGAGGCGACCACGGTGTCGTTCGAGTCCGCGATGACGCTGAGGTTGTCGGAGTTCCAGTTCGCGGCGAACAGCTCGTTCGCACCAGGGTTGTAGGCGATCGAACGCGGACTGTTCCCCAGCCCGGGGTTGCTGACCGGGGTATTGTTCGTATCCGTGATCACGGTCACGTTGGATGTGCCGTCGTTCGTGACGAAGACCTGGCCGGTACCCGAATCGTAGGCGACCGCCCAGGGGGAGCCCGCGCTTCCGGGCCCTGTGGCGACCTCGGCGAGAACCGAATCGTTCACGTCAGAGATCACGCCGACGTAGCCGGGTCCCCAGGCCGCCGCCCAGACTTCTCCCTTGCCGGAGTCGTAGGCAATGCCGTGGAGTCCGCCGCCGACCGTGATCGTATCCACCACCAGGTCGCTCGTGTCGTTGACGATGCCCACCGAGCCTCCTGATTCGGTGACGAACAGCTGTCCGGTGCCGGAGTCGTAGGCGATGTCGACGGGGGAGACGCCAAGCGACACCGAAGCGACCACGGTGTCATTGGAGTCATCGATCACGCTGAGATTGTTGGAGCCACTGTTCGCGACGAAGATCTGTCCCGTGCCGGGATCGTAGGCGATGCCCTCGGGCTCGTTCCCGACCCCGACCGAGGCGACCACGCCGTCTGTCGCCCCGTCGATCACGCTGACGTTGTCAGACGCCCAATTCGACACCCAGACCTGTCCCGTGCCGGAGTCGTACGCCACGCCGTCCGGAGCGGAACCGACACCGATCGACAGGTTCACCGGCTCCCCGATCGATTCGGCCGTGACGGGATCGACCCCGGCGGGGGCCGGGGGGACGGTGAAGGCGCACTTCGTCCCAGTCGTGCCCGGGAAGCTGCCGGTCGCGTCGGCCGAGCAGGTCGTGACGAGCTGCTGGCCCGCAAGCTGGAACCCTATGGACGCGTTGGCATGGAAGCCGGTGCCCGTCGCCGACACGGTACTGCCCACCGTGGCGTTCGCGGGGGAGAGCGAGAAGTTCCCGTTGATCCGGTACTCCGCGTTCCCGGTGTGCGTGCCATCCGTCGCGGAGACTAGATGCTCCCCTCCCGTTTCGATCGGGACACTGAACGTGCAGGCTGACCCCGTCGTCCCCGGGAAGTCACCGGTCGAGTCGGAGGCGCACGTCGAGGTCACGGCGGTCCCGCTGAAGGTGAACGTGATCGTCGCGTTGGGCGTAAAGCCCACTCCCGCCGCACCGATGAGGCTGCCCACGAACCCACTCGATGGAGAGAGCCCAAAGCTCGCGGTCACGACGTACGTGGCGTTGGCCGAATTCGTCCCGTCCGAGGCGATCACGTTCTGGGGGCCGCCCCCGGAGGTGGGGATGGGGAAGGTGCAGGCCGTGTGGCTCCCGCCGGGGAAGCCACCAGTGGGGTCCGTCGTGCAGACTGAGGCCACGGCGGTCCCCCCGAATGTGAAGGAGATCGCGGAGGTCGCCGCGAAACCGGTCCCAATCGCGTGGACGGTGCTCCCAAGTCCTCCGCTGAGGGGTGAGAGAGTGAGGCTGGGGCCGACCGTGAATTGGGACGTGGCATTCGCCGGGCTGGCCGACGCAGATCCGAGGATGGTCACATTGTTCGAGTTCTCGTCCACGACGAACGCCTGTCCATTCGTGGAGTCGAACGCCACGCCGAGCGGGTCGGATCCGACGGGGAACGTGCCGACCACCGAGTTCGTGGCGACCGAGATGGCGCTGGCGTTATTGGAACCCTCATCGGCGACCAACATCTGCCCGTTCGCCGAATCGAACGCGATGCCTCCCGGGTAAGTTCCGACCGGGATGGTGGCGACCACCGAGTCGTTGGAGTCGTTGATCACGCTGACATGGTTTGGCGTTTGGCTCGTGACGAACAGTTCACCGGCTTGGGGGTCGTACGCCACACCTTCGGGGCTGCTCCCCACGGTCACGTTGGTGACCAAACTGTTGGTCGCGGCATCAATCACGCCCACCGTCTTGTAGCCGTTGTTCGCCTCGAACACCTCCCCGGTGCCCGAGTCGTACGCCAACCCCGCGATCTCGCTCCCCGCGAGGATGGAGGAGATCTTCGCCACGACCGTGTCGTTCGAGTCCGCAATGACGAGTACGGTGTGGGCGCAGTCCTCCCCCACGAACATCTCCGACAGGACAGGGTCGTACGTGATCCAGTTCGGGCAGTACGTCGGCACCGAGATCGTCGCCACGACGGTGTTGTTGGTGTCGTTGATCACGCTGAGGTTCGCCGAATTGTCGTTCGTCACGAAGATCTGACCTTGCGCGGGATCGTAGGCAACGCCCGTCGGGTTTCTCCCCACCCCGATGCTCGCCACCACTGCGTCGCTGGCGGCGTTGATCACACTGACGTTGTCCGACGCCCAGTTTGCGACGAACACCTCGCCTTTCGCGGGGTCGTACGCGGCCAGCTCGGGATCGTTGCCGACTCCGACCTGAGCGCTCGACAAACCCGTCGAAGCGACCACGGTCGCACCGCCGGCCGGGGCGGACGGGACGGTGAAGGTGCACGGCGTACCGCTCGTTCCGGGAAAGCTGCCATTCGCATCACTCGCACACGCCGAAGCGAGGGGGCTCCCATCGAACGTGAACACGACCGTGGAGTTGGCCGGGAACCCCGTGCCATTCGCGTGCACCACCATGCCTACGGTTCCCTGCTGCGGGGAGAGGTTCAAGGCCGGACCGGGAATAGGTACCGCGCGCGAGTCTGTGGCCAGCCCGCCCGGTAGGGAACCCCGGCCCGGCGCGGGGACGGTTGAGGCGAACGATGCGGAACTGACTACGGCGGCGAGTAGCAGGACGGCGGCCAAGGTCAGGCGGTTGTGCCGGGTGGCGCTTCGGCCACGAAAAACCGTGCGGAGGGGCGGGGGTCGGCTCCCACGGACGAGCAGCGATCGTGGTAGGCATCGTGGCGTCAGTCCAGGGGTGAGACGCGGGGCCGTGGAATTCGCTCCGTCCCGTTCATCAATGGGTACCCCACCACTTGCAGATTCTGGCATGGCCGCCTCAGCGGCGGCATGAGGTATTGGCTTTTAGACCTAGCTTGACGACCACGCGGCCTTTCCGATGTTCGCCCGAGGAGGAATCGACCTCGGGTCCCTACAATGCTCGAAGAGGCATTGGAACCGGCGCTCGTCACCCGAACCAACAATCCATTCGTTTCGAACAGTACCGACGGCAGCCAATTTCTTAAGATGGCGACGCTGTGGGACAGTCGCGACGGCCCTTCATGAAGGTAGGATCAATCCGACAAACCGTGAATCTGCCCGGGACTCCGCTTCAAATCTACAAGGCGCTAACGACGACGCGCGGTCACGTCGCCTTCACGGGGGCGAAGGCGCGCATCAGCCCGAAGATCGGAGGGAAATTCATGGCGTGGGGCGGGTACATTCATGGGACGAATCTCAGGCTGGTGCCCGGCAAGACGATCTACCAGACCTGGGTTCCGAGCGACCCGACTTGGCCCAAGGGCCACGAGTCGAGGGTTCGGTATTCCCTGGTGGCGACCCCCCGAGGCACCCGGGTGACGTTCACCCATTCGAACGTCCCCGTAGAACACGTGGGACACCTAAGCTCCGGCTGGAAGAAATCGTATTGGGATCCGCTGCGGGCCTACCTTTCCCCCAAGTAGCTTCGCTCGTCAGAAGTTCCACCGTCCGACAAGGGGCTCTCAGTGCGTCGCCCGCTCTTGTTGCCGAGTTTATTCAAAGTGGAATGTGGAGCTCGAGTTCACCTATCTCGAACCCACGGCCCGTCAGAGCACCCTGATCAATTTCGCTGGGCCCACCCCAAGGGCGCCGCCCGGCCCGACCGGTTCGAGGGGGGGCCCAACCGAGATCAGAGAGGCCTTGCATGGCGATCGTTGCCGTTCGGGAACACCAGAAATCGCTGTGGGGATAGCGCCGTTGAAGGGTTAACGGAACGCAGCGACGCGACCGGGGTAACGATTCTTATCACTGGCGATTCCTATTCGACAAGGGCATCCAGATGGTGGAACGTGGCGTGTCCAATTCCGGAGCCTCTTCTCCCTTGGAAGGGCCCGTCGACTCGTTCTTGATTCGACATATTCGTACCAACCCCGGGCTCGGATTTGGAGCCGTCATTCAAGCAACCCAACTGGCATGCAGGGTCTCGCGAGCCGGTGCCGCCCGACATCTCTCCCGACTGGTCAGTCTCGGCGACGTGACGCTTCTCCCGGACCATACCTACGCCGCCACAGAACCTACGGCGCTCTCCGGGAGGGCTGTCACGGAAATTCGGTGGTCCGACCGCGTCGTCCTCATCCATCCGGACGGAAGTGCACGGATCCTCCAACAACGAGAGTTCCGAGTCGTATCGGGCCAGATCGATCACTTTGAGGTCGACCACTCTCGGGGTGGGAGCCAATTCATTTGGTGGTTCACGGTGGCAGGCCACGTCTCTCGGGTTCCGTCGAGTCATACCCCTACTCGCGTTTCCAAACACCGATTCGAGTTGGCTACGCCACTCACTGCGAGGAAGTCCACGTGGATCCGGGTCTGTATGAGCGAGGAACTTCCGAAGTGGTACCGCATGGAGGCAACTCCAAACGCAACGGCTCGAGCTCCTCCGGTCCCGAGCAGTCAATCTTGCGGGTCAGATTCGATCGGAATCTCGAGCCAGGCTCCGCGCTTTGGGAACCGTCTCACTCCCGATGCGTACCTACGCCTGGAGGTGGTCCTTCCGGAAGGCTATCCGGTCAAGTCAGCCCGGTGCCGTGTTCATTCCCGAACGGAACCCGACCGCTTCGATTCGGCGGAGGAAGTGCGGTTGGCCAAGCTCGGAGAGGCGGAGTGGCGCCTGGACGGCCTCCAGCGGTTTGGTTCGGCCTTCACACTATCGGTTCCACAGCCCGTCCTAGATCGAGAATATGAAATCGAGTGGACCCTTCCCACCACCGATCAACGACGCCGCTGGCTCGATGCCCAACCGCGACGTGGTGCGCGCTAACCCCGCAATCGGCCCGGCAGCACCGCTGCTGCATTCTCGGTGATGCTGGCCTAGGAAGGGGGCGAGCTGAAGATCGGCACGTCGTCGGATCGTGGCGGCGTCTGAGACATCATCTGAGACGAGTCTCAACAGCCAAGTCTACAATAGGCAAGATCCGTGTTCTTCGCCGACCCATGATGCGACGCAGCCCTCGGAAATGCGTTGGGCGGATCGGCCACCGCTCAACTGGGGGGTCGGAGCCGCATCGCGTTGCCTCCAAGACCCGAAGCTGCCGCCCATCTCTGACCTGTATTCGGCCTATGCGCTCCTCCGGGTCGCTACCAATGTCCGGGGACTACCCGACTCTAGGCGGCCATTTCTCGGCGGTCTTGCTCGTGCTCCTGATGGCGAGTTCGGGCATGATTCTCGGAGGGACCCTCCTGGTGGGAGGCGCCCCCCCGATGCACTCGGTCCCGGAAACCCGCATGCAAACCGGTGCATCCCCAATCCCCCACCTCCCTCCGCTGGCGGCGGGTCTGACCCTTTCTCCGACGAACGGCATACTCGGGAGCGCGGTAGTCGCATCCGGGACAGGCTTCGCGTCGAACTCCACCATATCGTTCACATTTGGCGGCAGCGCCGTCGATGCCTCGTGTGTGGCGAACTCGAGCGGGAGTTTCCCTGGTCCTGCGGGTCCTCTCTGCTCGTTCCCCGTACCGGCGATAGCTTCCGCGGGGACCAATGTCGTCATGGCAACGGGCATTACCTTCTCTACAGGAGCCGGAATCGGAAGTTATCCTTACGCCATCGCCTATGACTCCGGAACCGGGCAGGCATTCATCGCGAACGACTTCTCGAACAACGTTAGCGTAATCTCGGACGTGAATGACTCCGTAGTCACGTCGGTTGGCGTCGGGAGCGACCCCGACGCCGTCGCGTACGATTCGGCCACCGGGGAGGTGTTCGTCGCCAACTCTGGCTCCAACAACGTCACCGTGATCTCGGACGTCAATGACTCCGTCGTTACGTCGGTGCCCGTCGGCAGCGACCCCGACGGCGTCGGCTTCGACCCTGGGATTGGAGAGGTGTTCGTAGCCAACTCCGGGTCGGACAACGTGAGCGTGATCTCGGACATCAACGACTCCGTGGTCACCTCGGTGATGGTCGGGAATGGTCCAAGCGCCGTCACCTACGACTCCGGAACGGCAGAGGTGTTCGTCGCGAACGAGTTCTCGGGGAATGTGAGCGTGATCTCGGAGGTCAACGATTCCGTCGTCGCATCGGTGCCGGTCGGGGTCGATCCCGACACCGTCGCCTATGACCTCGGCACGGGGCAGGTGTTCGTCGGAAACTGCGTCGGCAACCCGAGCGACCCTGTGAGCGTAATTGACGGTTCGAATGACACCGTAGTGACCACGGTGGCGGTAGGGAGCTGCCCTACCGGCCTCGCCTACGACCCTGGCACCGGGGAGGTGTTCGTCGCAAACCTCGATTCGAACAACGTGAGCGTGATCTCGGATGTCGACGACTCTGCGATCACCTGGGTACCCGTTGGAAGCAATCCCCAAGCCATTGCGTACGACTCTGGAACGGGACAGCTGTTCGTGGCGAATTCCAACTCGGACAACTTGAGCGTGTTCGCTCCGGGTGGGTCGGCGACCGCATTGTTCCGGGTGGACCCTAGCGTGCTGCTCATGCCTCCGAGCGGGGACGTGGGCACCACGGTATCGGCTATGGGGGTAGGCTTTGCACCGAACTCCTCGATCGCGTTCGCGTTCGCGGGGGGAGCCGTTCTATCGACGTGCTCCACCGATTCGACAGGTCGCTTTCCAGGCACGAGCGGGACCTCGTGCGTCTTCTCCGTCCCCGCATCGCCGGAAGGCCCCGAAGATCTCGTGGCCTCGGACGGAACAACTACGGCCAATGCGACCTTCTCGGTGAACTCGACGCTGACACTTTCCTCGACCCGGGGCGCCGTCGGTAGTACGATATACGTGATGGGTGCGGGGTTCGCAGCCGATCGCTCCGTGTCGATCACTTTCGCCGGGGTGACCGTGGTCTCATCCTGTTCGACGGACTCCACGGGGAGCTTCCCGGGAGGCAGCGGTACCCCCTGCACCCTCCTGCTGCCGGCAGCGCCGAAAGGCCTGAACACTGTCACGGCCAGCGACGGGACGAATTCGTTGAATGCCTCGTACTTCGTCACGACAGACCTGGGACTGTCGCCGGCGAATGGGACCGTCGGTAGCACGGTGGCGGTGTCTGGGTTCGGTTTCTCGGCGGATGCCCCTGAGACGTTCACGTTCGCAGGAGTGGCGGTCCCCTCGGCCTGTTCCACGGATTCGACGGGTAGCTTTCCCGGAACCAGCGGCACCGCCTGCACCCTCACCGTCCCCGCGTCACCTGGGGGGCCCCAGACGCTGTCGGCCACCGACGGGACGTACACCGAGACAGCCGTCTTCTTCGTGAACGAAACGATGTCCCTCTCCCCGATCACCGGGCCCGTCGGCACCCTCGTCACCGCGAGAGGTACGGGCGCCCTCGGGAACTCCAGCGTTACGTTCACGTTCGGGGGCGTGGCGGTGAACTCGGCGTGCTCGACCGACTCGACCGGTACCGTCCCCGGGAGCAGTGGCACGCCCTGCACGTTCGCGGTGCCGGGCGCCCCCGAGGGGAGCGAAATCGTGGCTGTGTTCGGTGGGGCCGGATTCGCCGGCTCGGTGCCCGTCGGGAGCGATCCCAACTCTGTCGGCTACGATTCCGCAACGGGGCAGCTGTTCGTGGCGAACGATGGGTCGAACAATGTGAGCGTGATCTCAGTGGTCAACGATTCCGTTGTCACTTCGGTGGCAGTCGGGAATGATCCCGATGCCGTCGCCTACGACTCCGGCACGGGGTTGGTGTTCGTTGCCAACTCCGGCTCGGACAACGTGAGCGCGATCTCGGCCGTCAACGACTCCGTTCTTGCCTCGATACCCGTCGGGAGCGGTCACAGCGCCCTCGCCTACGACTCCGGCACGGCGGAGGTGTTCGTCGCCGACTCCGGCTCAGACGAGGTGACCGTGATATCGGTTGTCAACGATTCCGTTGTCACCTCGGTCCCGGTCGGGAGCTTTCCGTACGCCGTGGCGTACGACCCCGCCACAGGCCAGGTGTTCGTCGCAAACCTACTCTCGGACAACGTGAGCGTGATCTCGGACGTCAACGATTCCACCGTCGCCTCCGTGCCGGTGGGGAACTCCCCGGACGCCCTCGCCTACGACTCGGCCACTCGAGAGATGTTCGTCGCGAACTCTGGTTCCGGCAACCTGAGCGTGATCTGGGACGTCGACGACTCCGTGGTCGCTTCGGTGCCGGTGGGGAGCGATCCCGAGGCCGTCGCCTACGATCTTGGCACAGGGCAACTGTTCGTCGCAGCCTACGGCCCCGGCCAGGTAGACGTGATCTCGCAGGCGAACGATTCGATCGTCGCATCGTTGGCCACAGGGCCAGGAAGCTCCGGTTCTCCCGACGCGATCGCCTACGATGCCGGGACTGGCCAGATGTTCATTGCGAACTCCAATTCGGACAACGTGAGCGTGATCGCCGCCTACCAGGCCGCGAGCCTGTTCACGGTCGATCCCAGGGTGGTCGTGGATACCCCGTCAGACAGCGCGGACGTTGGACAAACGGTCACAGTAGAGGGGAGCGGCTACGGGAGCTCCCTGCGGATCAGCACCTTTAGCCTCGGAGCCTTCTCGCTCGCGTGCACCGAGGCGTCGACCGGTACGTGTGTGGGCGGGGTGCTCACCACTGCGCCCAACGGGTCTTTCGTCGCCGAAGCCGTCGTGCCGGCAGTCCTCGCTTCGGGGTCCTACACTGTTTCCGTCAACGATAGTGCGGGGAATAGCGCGAATACAACGATCTACGTGGACACTGACCTGTCGGTGGGGCCCATCGCGGCGACGCGGACGACGGTGGATGTGGGACAATCCACGACGTTCAGCGTCGCGGTCTCATTCGGCGCGGGGGGCGACAGGTTCGCATGGTCTGGACTACCAACCGGATGCAGTGCGGCCCAGGCGACGGTCGCATGCACCCCTACGAGCCGCGGAAACTACACCATCTCGGTCCAGGTCACCGACTCGAACGGAGGATCCGTAACGAGCAGCCCGTTGACGTACGTCGTGTATGCCGACCCGACGGTATCGACCCCTGTTGGAACGCCCGGTTCTCGTCAGGTCGATGCGGGACAAGTCGTGACCTTCGCGACGTCGGCTAGCCTCGGTACAGGGACGTATTCGTCGTTCCAGTGGGAGGGACTCCCATCGGGCTGTTCCGGGACGACGGCGACGGTCACGTGCTCAGGGGCGAACCTCCGTGAGGGGACCGATATCATCACGGTGAACGTCACGGACTCGGACCAGTACAACTCGACCAGAAGTTCCGCGCTCTACTATGTCGTCGCCTCGGACCCAACACTGACCGGGCTGGTGGCCAGCCGCGGCTCGGCGGACGTCGGGCAAAGCGTCACCTTCTCCTCCACTGCCGCCCTCGGGTCGGGAAACTACACGTATGCGTGGTCCGGCCTACCCACAGGCTGCACCGGTGTCCCGACGGCCTCCGTGATCTGTGCGACCAATGGGGCCCGCTCCTTCTCCGTGACGCTCGAGGTGACGGACTCGAATGGTTTCGAGGTGGCCAGCGGGCCCCTTTCGTTCACCGTGTATTCCGATCCCTCAGCGAGCTTAAGCGCCAGTCGGACCGCATTCGATGCCGGTCAGATGGTGACCCTTACGGCCCTGGCCGGGCAGGGTTCTGGGAACTTCACATATTCCTGGAACGGCCTTTCAGCCAGCTGCACCGGGACCGGCCCCGTGATCACCTGCACCCCTCCCGCAGCGGGGGTGTTCTCGGTTCAGGTGTGGGTCACCGACTCGAATGGAGTTTCGATCCACTCCGCCGCCGTGGTCCTCACCGTAGCCGCCCCGCTCTCGGCGAGCATTTCGGTGACGCCAGCCTCGCCCATGGTGGGACAGAGCGTCACGCTCACTTCGGGGGCCAGCGGCGGAACCGGAGCGATTGCGTACTCGTGGGTATTCGGAGATGGATCGAGGGAAGCGGGGGACACAGTTGATCACGCCTACACCACCGCTGGCACGTTCACGGTCTCCCTCTGGGTCAACGACAGCTCCGGAGCATCGGTGGAGAAGACGCTCGCGGTGACGGTCTCGAATTCGAGCGTTGCAACGCCGGCGTGGTCCAGCGGAGAGATCTGGGCCGGGCTGGGCCTCGCGGTGATCGCGGCAGCCCTCGCTCTTGCAGCCCTGCTGTTCCTACGCAACCGAGCAAGAAAACCTGGCTCCTCGGAACCCACATGGGAGGGAGTTGCTTCCGACGCGGAGTCCACCCCCGACCCAGGGAGAGCCAGCGAGACGGAAGGCCTGCCCGATGAGGACATGTGATCCGGGCCGGAGGAGTTTGAAAGGACGTACGACCCGGCACTCGTCAGCCGGACCAAGAACCCATTCGTGTTGAGGAGCAGCCCGGGTCTCAGGATAGCGGCCCCGTGGGACGGCCGCGACGGCCATCCATGAAGGTAGGGTCAAATCGACAGACCGACTTTCTGCCCGGGGTTCCGCGCCAGATCTACGATGCGCTGAGGACCACGCGAGGCCACGTCGCCGTTACGTGAGCCAGTGCGCAGATAAGCCCGAGAGTCTGAGGGAAATTCATGGCGTGGAGGGGTTGCATTCCTGGGAAGAATCTCAGGCTCCTGCCCGGCAAGATGATCTACCAGACGTGAGTCCTGCGCGACAAATGGCCCCCCCTGGCGCTCAACGGCTCTCCACGCCAACACGGCTCAAAGCGGAAGGTGCATCTTCGGTTGCACCCACGCGTCTAACCATCAACGTGGCCAGCGAGCTGGCTCGCCGACCACGTCGTCAAGCGACCACGAACGGCCGAAACGGGTCCCTCTAAGTCGTGGGGGGCACCTTGTGTCGCTTGAGCACGAGCTCCCCGTGAACGTTCGTCGCACTAACGACGGATTCGCCATCGGAGTGCACGATCGCGATCTCGCCCATCGCGAGCTTGTGCCCCGGTCCGGATTGAACCGTGGGCGTCGACGAGGGCGCATCCCGTCCCGGAGTCACTGCCCTCTCGAATTTTCCTAGATCTCGCTTTGCCGTCTTGGCCAGGCTGTAGACCTTCTGGTGTCCGGCGCGACTGGCAGAGATCGCCTTCTCCTTCGCGAGCTGGCGGACGGTGTTGTACATCGCCGCTGCGCTGAACTTCTTTCCGCTGAGCTCCGTGACCTTCTGATGCAGTTTCGCGGTCGTTAAGCGGTCCACATCGTGAAGCGCGTCAGTGACCAGGTCGCGGAGACGGCGGCGGGGGACTTTCTTAGTTTGGGCCATGAATTCGCGAGTCCGGCGAGCTTGTAACAGTTTCGATAGTTTTGGGATGGTAAGGGTTAGACCCGCGAGGCCAGTCTGCAACTTCGATTGTGCCCAGGGCTGAGTCACTGACGTTGTCTGGGACCGGACCGATCCGATTACCCCGGAGTTACTCCTACATTTCGGAGAAGGCGCAGATACTCGGCTTTCTTGATCCATGGGATGCGGAGGTACTCTCGGAGGTAGCTATCCGGCACGTCCAGCCTGCGGGCCTCGGCGACGGAGTACGCGTAGGCCTCTAGCTCAGTGGGTCGATCTACGTACGCGATTCTTCGATGGGGCCAGATCTCTCGTCCTTGCTTGCGCTGGAGGATGTGCATGAACTCGTGGACGATATCCAGATAGACGTCCATGCGGGGACTGTTGGCGAAGTGGGACCGGGAAACGACGATGACATCCCTTCGGGTCTCCACCATCCGAAAACCAGCGGCGAGGATTTCAGGAGGGGTCTTCGGTGGGGCGACGTACATCCAACCCGGGCCATCGGAGAGGTGGGCCGAGGTTCTCTCAGCGATTTTCAGAATTTTTCGGTCGTCGCCCGGATACTTTCGGAACGGGACCGTCCTCTCGAATCCGGCGAAGAGTTTCAGCAGCGGGTAACGGCCCGGTGGAGTGTTCTTGGCGGGGCGAAAGACGCCGGGGACCGGATAGACCTCTCGGGAGCTATCGGCCTGAACTTCTGTAAGGACGACGCGAGGCCGCTTCGGGGGTGCCATGCTCAACTGGGCCACCGATGGATATAGCGATTCGTGTGGGCATTCGAATGCGCGTGGTTCTACTGCCGATTGCAGCCACTTCTTGGGTAGCTACGATGGCCGTCCCGAATCGGTTCAGACGGCGGACCACTTGACCATCGATCCTGGCGCCGCTGTTCTGAAATGGTGCATAAGTAAATTTATTTACTTATCTTGCCTCTCCAGTGTGATGGCGACACTCTCGGGGGGGCTATTGGGTTGCTTTCGCTGCGCGTATGTATGGCGACCCAGAAGAGGCGCCCCGAGTCGAATCTGTCCTCGGTGCAAATCCTGTCACTGGGATGCCCCGAAGATCCGCCCCATCCGGATTGGACATGGCGCAGGAATCAGTCAGATCCTTGGGCCTGTCCGTGAATCGATCCGCGAAGCAGCCAACCTCCGCGGATTCGAGCACATTCGAGTATTCGGATCCGTTCGCCGGAACGAAGTTACCCCGCGGAGTGATGTGGACTTTCTGGTGGCTCGCCGACCCGGGGCATCCATGCTCGATCGCGCCGGTTTGGAGATCGACCTGGAGGGTCTCCTGGGCCGTACGGTCGATGTTGTGACAGATGAGGGGCTTCATTGGCTTGTACGGCCCCAAGTCCTCTTCGAGGCCGTGGAACTGTGAGTGATGCCCCGCGCATCGCTGACATCCTGCAGCGCATCGATCGGATCGAGCGCGCGACGGCCAGCGGGCGGGACACATTCTGCCAGTCTGAAATAATCCAAGACGCGGTGATTCGCAATCTAGAGGTGATCGGAGAAGCCGCAAAGAACCTCTCAAGCCAATCCAAGGAACGTTATCCGACCATTCCGTGGCGGGAAATGGCGCGCTTCAAGGACCTCGCGATCCATCAGTACGGAAATGTCCTCGCGGACGAGATCTGGGCGATTGTAGCAAGAGACCTACCCGCGATCCGGACAACGCTCGCGGAGGACAGGAAGCCGCGTCGTGCGCCGAAGAAGAAGTAGTCCGTTGGTCGGGGAGGGGGTCAGGTGTCCCTGTTTTCGGTTGCAGCCAGTTGAACCCGCTCGGCAGTCCAGCGACGGGGTCTTCTGATGGCGGATTATTTCCCCATCGTTTGGGCCATCGCGTCCGCGCGGTGCTCAATTTCCTGAGTTATTCCCAGCGATGTCCTGAAAGATGGGCTGCGTGTAAGTTCCAGAGATTGAGATTGTTTCGAGTGAGAATGCGGAGCCGCTGAATTGGTAAGTTCCACCGGAGGACACA
>JAKIVR010000028.1 GCA_022750455.1 Thermoplasmata archaeon
ATCTGGGTGAGCTCACTGACATTGTTCAAGGAGAAGCCGATGGTGAACTGGATCGATTGCGAGGCCGACGTCTGTCCGAGGATCGTGGTGTTCGGGGATTGGTTCAGCGCCGTCCCCGGGCTCGTCTGGTACGGGTCCTGCTGGAGCTGTTTCGGGGTCTCGATGACCGGGTGCCCGCCCGAGACCTGAAGGTGGGGTCCCGCGGGGAGGGAGAAGCCATGGGACGGGTTCGATCCCCCGACGCTCTCGAACGCCCCGGGGAGCGCGCCCGAGACACCGCTGACAACCATGAGCAGCATGATCGAGACGGCGAGCGGAATGCGCCAGAACGTGCGAAGACGGGTCCGCGAGGGCGTCAACTGGGATGCGGTGGCCACCGGCACGATCGTTCGCCTCTCCTTACTTGGACTGTCCATGGATAACGGCCGAGTGCTGGTCCAAGGCCGACTGGCTCTCGAACGTGTCTTGACAGATCGGGCAGGTCAACATCGTCGATCCGTCGGCCGCGGGACCGGTCTCCGGTCCTTTCGTGCCCCCCGACCCCGGCCCCTTCGGACCGGATCCCAGCAGCGTGGGAGCGACGAACGCCGCGAGCAGCAGACCGACGATCGCACCGATCACGGCGAGCGAGGTGACGACGGTCGGGATCGACAGTCCGAACAGCGGAATGTGGCCGACGGTGCCGTTGTGGTAGATGTTCGTGTGGGCCGCGGTGACGTTGATCCACTCCGAGGTCGTGTTGTTCTGGTACGGGGTGGTGAGCGTCAAGACGATCTGGTACGCGCCGGGTTGGACCGACGTCCAGGTGGTCGAGTTCGATTCGACCCCAGTCCCCGGCGTGTAGGCGGAGGTCTGGAAGACGGGCGTGGAGGAATCCCCGGTCCCGTAGACCGAGATCTCGGCGTTGGAGATGTAGAGTCCCGTGTACGAGTACGAGATGGTGACGTTCCCGACCGGTACGGCGGCGTTCGGTCCCGGACCATCGATGGAGGGCGTCAACGGGTCGAAGACGAAGTACGTCGTCGCCTCGTCGGAGATCGCCCCGGTGTGGTTCGCCGTCAACCAGATCAGGATCTGGTACTGGCCCGGTGGAATATCCGTACCGCCCGAGTAGAACCCGTTCTTCTCGAGTAACGAACGGTTGAGGCTCTGGTTGAACATGATCTGTTGCGGGTGGATCGGGATCGAGAGGTTCACGAGCTGGGGGCACGCGGTGATGCCGAATCCGCCACAGCCCTCGAGGGAGCCGTCGACGAAGACGTTCGTCACGTACCGGATCGCGAGGGACATGTTGAAGGTCTTGTTGGAGACCTGGTTGTACGGAAGGTTCAGCGACCAGTCCAACTCGTACGGCAGCTCAGTGTAGACCTGCGACGGCCCGAGGTTCGCGATGGTGATCGCTCCGATGATGAAGGTGTGATTGTACGTGAAGGTGTGGCCCAGCGAATCGACCACGACCGCCACCAGGTGGTGGATCCCCGCGGAGTAGACGCCCGTGAGGTTCCCGAAGACGTTGTACGCCTGGGCGAAGCTGGTCGAGTTCGGTGTCAGGTCCCCGGCGAACACCCCATCGACGTACGCTTGGATGCTGACGATGTGCTCGAGCGCGGGGTCCCAGTTGTGCCCGGTCGATTCGTCCGTGTAGAACGGATTCGCGTCGGGCAGGGAGACGTTGACCTCCCAAGAGATGTTCGAGCCGGTCCCGAAGAAGTCCTGTCGCGTCCCCGAGGTCGTCTGGGTGTACGCGAACACCGGGTCCGAGAAAACGACCACCGGCGCGGTCGTGTAGTTCCGCTCCAACGAGTTGTTGTAGGTGCAGGTGATCAAGGGCGTGGCCGGGCCGAGGTAGGCGGCGTCGACGTCCGGGGAGCACGGCTCGCTCCGGCTCACCGTGAGGTTCTGCTGTCCGGGGATGCTGATCCCCAACAGCTCCAGATCCGCGGTCTGCCCGGCGTACGGACCGGCGCTAAACGGTCCGAAGTCGAACGGGGAGGAGATGTTCTGCGGGATGTAGATCGTCGCCGCGCCCGACGCGTTGGTCACGGCCGCCGTTCCGGTGATGTTGTTCAGGCCGTAGTCGCCGTACGTCGCGGCCCAGTTATCGAATTCGGTCTGCCGTCCGACATCCGGCAATCCGAGCCACACCGGCATGTTCGGCAGCAGCGTCCCGGCGTAGTTGTTCACGGAGACCGGGAGCTCCTCCCCGCGCCAGCCGTACATGTAATTGTAGTAATCCGACTGGTTGAGGTAGTTCGGGAAGTACAGGCTCTCGAAGAGATTGTCGACGGGTTTCCTCAGGTACTGCAACAGGTCCTGGGGCCCGCTGAGCTCGGAGTACTCGCCGCCGTAGTTGTCGATCGGCTTGGCGTTCGGCATCGGCTGGACGGTGAACGTGGTGTTGGCGACCTGGCCACCGTACGAGGCCGAGACCGTGTACGGGGTCGGCCGGATCATGTTCGCCGTCTGGATCAGCGCCACGCCCGTCAGGTTGGTGAACGTGGAGGTCTGGACGTCCGTGTATCCGTAGGCGCCGAGATTGCCGACGTGATAGAACGTGTCGTTCTCGGCCAACGAGCCTTCGTACGCCACGTCGGTGAAGTTCGGGATGGTCGCCGTGACGTCCGCGTTGTAGACCGGAACGCCGTTGTAGGTGACCAGCACGGCGAACGTGTTGACGTACGGCAGGAAGAGCCATTGGGGATCCCACGGGTCGCTCCCCGAACCGAGGAGAGCGTTGTAGTTCGGAGTGCCGCCCGCAAAGGTGGACGTCGGGTCGAGGACGGTGACCTGCAGCACCCCGGCCGGGGCGATGTACGGGTTCACGAATGAATACGCGAATCCGAGCGTCGAGTTGCTGGAGTCGCCGAACTCAAAGACGATGTACCCGGCGCTGTTGAACTGGCTCGTGTCCAGAGGGAACGTGAACCCCGTGCCGTCCGGGGTGAGCGCCGTCTGGAACGAAGAGCGGACCCCGGTGGCGTTCCAGAAGACGATGGTCACGGCCGGATTGAGGAGATCGATGGGGGCGGTCGCGTTCACGTGGAACGTGTACGTGTTCCCGACGGAGAGGTTCCCCCACTGGGCGGGATCGTAGGCGGAGCCCCCCGAGTTCATCGTCTGGAAGTTGCCCGGGAGCTCCAAGAGGTAGGTGAGGTCGGCGGCGAAGTCGGCCGTGTTGATGATGCCCCATCCCGTCGGGAAGTTCCAGTACGGAGAGGTGTCCCCGTAGATCGGTGTGGTGCCGTTGTACGGGAAGAGCTCACCGGGCGGCCACGTCCATCCATTGAGCTCTCCCTGGTTCGCCCAGAAGCTGGTGCCGTTGTGGACGTTCCAGAACGGGGCCGACAGACCAGGGGCGGAGAGGTTGCCGTTCTGCCACGCATTCCCGACGAACGCCATGATCGCATTCCCGTTGCCCATGTACGGGCTGAGGCCCTGCGAACCAAGGTAGTCGTCGATGAGGCCAAGCATGCCGGCATCCGTCGGACAGGCGAAACTCGTCCCGCCATAGTTGTACTCCCACGCGCCGTCGAAGAAGATCGACTCATTGTAGTCGGCCTCGGCCGCCACGGCACTTCCGAGGGTGCGGCCGATGTCGGGCATGTTGATCCCGTGCTGCCACCACCCTTGCTGGAACCACTCGCTGATCCCGAAGCCGCCCGCCCCTTGGGGAGCTGCCCTCTCGAGCGTGTAGTTGGAGTAGGGCTCGTACCAGTACGACTCATTGATCGCCTGGGTCGCCGTCGAGATCCGCATCTGGTAGTTGTCCAGAGGCAGGCCGAAGTCCTGGAACAGCGTCACGTTGGTCCAGCCGATCGTCACGTTCTCCCCGCTCGGGTACGGTTCCCCGTTGGGGCCGGCCGCGACCGTCCTCAATCCTTCGACGGGAAGCACATACGGGTCTCCCGAGGGGAACTCCCCCGCGAGGACACCGGTGTTCCCGCGGTCCGGACCATCGAAGCCGCCGCCGTCCCCGCTCGCGGAGCTGATCGTGGTGCCGCGGGCGGCGAGGAGCATGAAGTAGTTGTCCGTGATCCAGTTCGCTCCGTTCCAGTTCGGACCGTACAGATTGTCATAGTCCTGGAGTCCGCCGTAGGAGATGGAGATCACATTCGGGGCGCGGGGCAGGGCATACAGCGCAGCGAGCTGGTCGTTGAACCCGTTCGTCGCCTCGCCGTAGCTGGCGATGATGTGGGCGGCCGGAGCCATCGTGCTGGAGTACTCGATGTCCAGCGCCATCTCCCCCGAGTCCCCGTCCGTGTAGTACAAGGTGCCGTTGAGGCCGAACGCTCCGTCCACAGGGAGCACACTGAGCCGGTCGAGGAGCTGGTTCGGGTTGTTGAACTCCTCCTGGGAGAACGTTCGGAAGTCGGTCGGATTGATCCCGCCGAAGGCAAGGATCGCGATCGTGATCTGGGGGGTGCCCGACTTGTTCCCGTTGATCCCGGCTTGGAGCAGTGGGTACTCGTCATAGAGGTAGGCGAGGGAGGCCGGCGTGATCACCTGGATGCTCTCGAACTTCTGCGCGTGGTGGCTGAAGTAGTAGATCCAGCCGAAGGCGTGGTTCGTGTAGTTGTACAGGTCCGTGATGTTCGCGTTCTGGTAGATCGTGTCGGATGGCTGCACGCCCATCGGTTGGGGGCCCGTGGAGCTACCGGAGGAACCGGAACCGTACGCCTCCGCGACCGGGACGGGCGAGGGGTCCGTGTCCTCGAGCGCCGGATTGAGCACAAGGTCCGGTGAGAACGGCTGCTCGATGTCCGATTGGGCATCGACAATGCTGTTCAAGCCACCGACCGTGGTGATGTAGGGGGCAAGAGGCGCGGGGAGCGAGAGGGCGTTGGTGTTGATAGACGCAGCGGCGCCCGTCCCGTTGGTCACTTCCTCCAGTCCCGTCTGGAAGGTCGATTCGACCTGGGCCGCCGTTCCCTCGAACGAGACCGAGATAGGGCCGCGACTCTCCAGATGGAAGCCCTCCGACGTGTAGTAGTTGATGGTGTTCTGAACGACCGTGGGGTTGGCCGCGAACATCTCGTTCTCTTGCGCCTGCGTCAGCCACTGTCGGTACATCGACGAGCCCGGCTGGGCCTGCTCCGAGAGGATCTGGGTGAGCTGGGACGAGTTGGACATCGTGAAGCCCACGGTGAAGTACATCTCGGTGTTCGCACCCGTGACTCCCTGGATCGTTTCATTGGCCAACTGCGGCGAAGTGGTTGGATTCGTGACGAGGGGGGCCTTCTGCAACTGGGCCCCGCTCTCGGCGGGTACGTAGCCGCCGGTCACAGTGGCCTCCGGGTGGAATCCGGACGGGGAGGCGAGGCCGGCCTGAGGCGCGGTCGACGAACTCGCGCCGAACGCTGTTCCCGAACCGAAAAGGAGCGGGGAACCGATCATCAGGAAGGCGATGAAGACGGAGAGAGCGATGCCGAAGAACTTCTGGCTGGAACGGGGAGGGCGTAGAGGAGGTGACGAGTTCACCGCTGCCTCGTCCACCGCCGACATCACGTTCCCATCGCACCGTCCTCCGTATTAGAGGTGGACGGATGCGCCGGCTCGCCATACTGGGCGCTCCTTATGAACCTTAGCGGAGCCAGAGCTGCGTGTCCTCCTCGGAACCGATTCCAGCCCCGCGCCGCGCCCGCCCCCCCCCGTTCGGGTGGGTCGCATTGACGGGCTCTCCCGGCGTGGGCAAGAGCGTCGCGGCCCGATTTCTTCCGTCCCGGTACCGTGCGGTCGAGGTCTCCTCTCTCGCTTTGAGCCTCGGATGCGGTCATCGCCTCGCCCGGCACGGCGTCGAGGTCGATGTGGCCCTCCTCTCCCGAAGGATGCGCGCGTCGCCCCCGCCGACGCCCCGTGTCGTCGTCGGGCACCTCGCCCACCTCTTGCCGGTCGACCGCGCGGTCGTCCTGAGGTGCCATCCGAGAGAGCTGCTTCGACGACTGGGAAAGCGCTCGGCACCCGCCGCGAGGCGTCGGGAGAACGTGGCGTCGGAGGCGATCGACCTCATCGTTTCCGAGGCGCGCGCCCGCTTGTCCCTTGTCGACGAGGTCGACACCACGCGTCGTACGCCTCGGGGGAGCGCTCGAGAAGTGGTGCGCTGCCTCGAATCGCCGCGCCCCCGGGCCCCTGCGGAGATCGATTGGCTGGCCGATCCGTGGGTGACCGAGTATCTTTTGCCGTCGAGACCCTAACCTCGCCTCCATGGTCTCCGAGGAGTACCGGGATCGGGTCGCCCCCTACCTGGAGCGGCTCTCCCGGCCGTTCCTCGGCTGGTCCCCGGATCGCCTCAGCGCCGTCGCTCTCGGCTTGAACGTCACCGCCGGAGTCCTGGCGGCCGCGGTCCGGTGGACCAGCGTCTACCTCTTTCTTCCGGTCTCCCTCCTCATCTTCCTCGGGGGCGTCTTCGATGTTCTGGATGGGGAGGTCGCTCGCCGGACGGGCCGCCAATCCGCTCGCGGCGATTTTCTCGACCACGTCTTCGACCGGTACGCCGACGTGGCGATCGTTCTCGGGATCGCCGTCTCGGGCTACGTCAATCCGATCCTCGCGTTGCTCGCGCTCGTAAGCCTCCTGCTCACCAGCTACATGGGGACCCAGGCGCAAGCGGTGGGACTCGGCCGGCAGTACGGCGGACTGCTGACGCGAGCGGATCGACTGCTGCTGTTGGCGTTCGCCACCTTCTTGGAGTTTGACCTCTCCCTTCCGTGGCCGTGGGACCCGTCGGCCCCCCTGTCCCATTGGCACGCCTACGGGATCGCGTTCACGGTGATCGACGTTCTGCTGGTCTACTTCCTGGTGGCGGGCCAGTGGACGGCGATCGGTCGGGCGGTCCGGACGTACCGTGCCCTGCCGCCCCCCCCTCCGGGGACGACGAGTTCGTAGACCCGGGACCGCCCGAAGGTCTCCCGGCAGGGAGTTGGAAATATCTGGCCGATCGCTGGTAGTACTGTAGGGGATGGTTGAGGTCCGGTTCGTGGCAGAGCCGATCCGGCATCCGGTCCGGAGGGTTCGGCGCCGTGGGGTCGCCATCGCGAACACAGAGCCCATGGGACCGAAGCGTGGCGCACTCCGGAGGCGAGTAGCCCTCCCCCCCATTTCGGTGGGTGATGTGTTCCACCTGGTACCGAGTGATCCCCTCGTCAAAGTCGGGGGCGCCCCGGAAGGAGTCCACGATCGTCTCGGCATCGGCGCCCGCCCGGTGGAGGAAGGCGGCGAGGGCGAACCTCCCCGAGTGGGAGAGATTCTCCCCGGCCTCGAGCGCGCGCCGCATCTTTCGGATGCACGGGGGGAATCGTTCGGCCCGCAGCGGTCCGACCGCGCCCGGTCGAGAGACCACGGTCGGGACACGGGCCACCACGTCCACGAGGAAGGACGCCTCGCGATCCCGGACGAACGTCACGACGTCCTCCGAGAGGGGAAGCGGGGTACTCAGGGTCCGTCGGATCCCTTCTTGGAGCAGGCGGGCCGCGCGCTCCGCCGTGACCTCCACTCGACCGTTGTGGACCCGCTGCTGGGCGAGTCGGAAGTCTTCCTCACGGACCGGAGTGCCGAGCAGGAGGTAGTCGGCAATCCCCATCGAGATCCCGTACGGGGAGCGCTGGAAGTCGTACCCCAGGCGCTGGGCCACGTCGCCGATCGTATCGGGCGGCGAGTCGAGCAGCGGCCGCATCGCCCGCTTCGATTCCGCCACCGCCCACCGTCGAAGCCCGGCGGGAGTTCCGCCGGCCGAGAGCACGACGCGCGCGAACTGGAAGGAGAGAAAGGCGACCTCGGGATCGGCGGCGTCGATCTCGGGGAGGGACGCACCTCCCGTGGGATCCTCCAGGGCCCGGAGCACGCGCAGCTGGCCGAGCTGCCGCGCCGGCGAAAGCGTCGCGTCGGTGAGCAGGTCCCGGAGCGAGCGCGCGAGCGCGGTCGCCATCTGGTCCGCTCCAGGGAGGAACGGGAACGAGGCGAAGAGCGCTCGTTCGTCTACAATCGGGGAGCCACGAACTGCCATACGATCAGGACCACGACCAGGAGGGACGCGGCGATAGAGAGTTTGCTGACCGCCGCCTCGACCCGCAAGGCGCTCCAGCCTCGCCGAAGTCGTTGCACCAAGGCTCCGGCGTAGTCCCGGAAGAGCAGGCCTCCGTCCAAGGGGACGAGCGGAAGTGAGTTCGACAGGCCGAGAAGGAGGTTCATCCATGCGAGCCAGTAGATCAGATTCGCCAGGATCCAGAACGAGTTCGACCCCAGTCCGGCCAGCGGCCCGGCGAGATGGAAGTACGCCGCGGTCGATCCCTGGATCGGCTGGAGGCCGGCGAGGGGCAACAAGAGCCAGGCAATCGGCCCGACGAACGGGCCGAGCGAACTGGTGGCCGGCGAGACGAATACCTCCTTCAGTTGGGTTGGGGTGACGAACGTCAGGCCGATTCCCATGAACCCGATCGAGGCGTTCGACGGATTGGTGCCGAGAGGGATCGTGGTCGTCACCACTTGGTTCTGACTACTACTGTAGTAGGTGACGGCGACGGTCTGGTTGGGCACCGTATGGGAGAGGACGTCGAACAGCGCGAGATCCGTCGGAGTCGAGGTCCCGTTCACGCTCGTCACGATGTCCCCCGCGGCCAGGGAGGCGTTGGCCGCGGGGCTGTTCGGGACGACGTAGGCGATCCCGACGCCGGTCGCGTTCGGTTGAACGGTCGTCCCGACGAGGAGGGACATCACCAGGAAGAATCCGACGAACAGCGCGAAATTCATCAACACCCCGGCCGCCGCGATGCGGGCGCGGCTCCGGCGGGGCGCCGAGGTCATCTCTTGGTCGTCCTGTTCGACGAAGGCGCCGATCGGGATCACGCACCAGAGGATGCCGAGGCTTTTCACGCCCACCTGTTGAGAACGGGCCACGACCCCGTGTGCCAGCTCGTGCAGTACGATTCCGATCACGAGGGCCACGATCCCATACCCGATCGGAATGATCGGATTCAGTCCCGGGATTCCCAACGCCTCCTGGGGCGAGGGGGCTGCGGAGCTGGGGATCTGGAGGACCAAGAACGCCTCCCAGATCAACAACAGCATGATGGCGACCATCGAGATCCCGGCGAGGATCCACCCGACGTCCCCGAGCACGGACCAGAGGCGACGGAACCGGCCCACCCGGTCGAGCCATCCTCGGCCCCTCTGCGTCTTGATCATCAGCGCCGGGCCGAGAAGGCTCAGGCGTCGGTCCGGTCCGATGAGGCCGCGATGTAGGAGATAGATGAGAACGAGGGCGTAGCCCGCGATCGCTGCAACGACGGCCACGATCGCTGTCGGAAAAACCATGGGGGGAACTGCTCCGGTGCGGGACGCATCTTATGCCTCCGCTTAAGGCGTGGGGGAAGCCCGAACGGCGTGGGCGGGATTGCCTGAGGGACGTTTCCTCCGGCGAGTACATCAAGAGGAGCGCGGCTCAGTACCGGTACTGTGAGACTGTGAGCGGGGATCTGACCCGACGCCTACGACCACACTCCCTCGACGCTCCGACCGCCTCCCGGGCCGTGCTGCTCACCGTAGCTCTCTTCACTTCCGCGCTCGTGGGATCGATCGCCGGATCCTCGGCCCTTGCAGGAACGGTCGCCTCCTCATCCCCCTCGACGGGTGTCGTACTACCGGGAATCGAGCCGAGCGCCGGACTCGTCTCGCTCGGAGCCCTCTCCGCCTCGACACCCCTGAAGCTGTTGGTCGGACTCGACCCGGCCGGAGGCACCGCGGCGCTCGCCTCGGCGGCCGCCGCCGTCTCGACGCCGGGCTCCTCCCAGTACCGGGTGTTCCTCTCCCCGAGTGCGATCACGGATCAGTTTGGAGCCTCCCCCGCGACCCTCTCGGCGGCGACGCACTATTTCTCGCAGTACGGCTTGTCGGTGACCGTCAGCCCCGACCACTTGCTGCTCCACGTGGAGGGCACCTCGTCCCACGTCGATCAGGCGTTTGGTACGACCCTGAACTCGTACCGTTTCCACGGGGAACAGTTTTTCAGCCATTCCACACCGGCCGAGCTCCCCGCCTCGATCGCGTGGAGCGGCGGCGTAGTCGGGCTCGACAACCTCACCACGCTCCGGCCGCTCACGTCGGGCCCCGAACCGTCCGCCCCCACGCCGCTCACCGAGAGCTGCGAGGACGAGATCGAAGCCGATCAAGGCCTCCCACCGTGCGCGCTCGAGATCGCCTACAACTCCTCCGGGCTCATCCAACGAGGCCTGAACGGGGTCGGGATTCGGGTGGGGATCGTCGATGTGTTCGACAGTGCCGAGAACGCCAGCTTGATTCGAAGCGACTTCGACCAGTTCACCCAGCGGTACGCTCTGTCCGACCAGAATCTCTCCTTCGCATTTCCCACGGGTTCCGAAAACCAACTGAATGGTTCGCTCGGGAGCGGCTGGGGGTTCGAGGATGCGCTCGATCCTCAGTGGGTTCGAGCCTCGGCGCCCGGGGCGGCCGTCGAACAGGTCCTGACCCCCGACACGAACGTGGGGCTGTATGGGGGCGTCGATGCTCTCGTGGCGAACGACAGCGTGAATGTCATCTCCCTCAGCTGGGGCGAACCCGACGTCGGGACCGTGAACGCGTGGGACACGCCTTGCTCGAGCGCGTGCAACGCGTCGACGGATGGTTCGTACGCCCTGCTGACCCCCGTGCTGGAGGCCGCGGCCCTCGAGGGCATCTCGGTCTTTGTGGCGTCCGGGGACTGCGGCGCAGCCGACGGTACCTCCGGGGTGAGCACCGATTTTCCGTCGTCCGACCCGATGGTCACGGGGGTCGGAGGTACGGATCTGTCGGTCGACGCGACCGGGGGCTACGAGAGCGAAGCGGCGTGGAGCGGGAATAGTACGGGCGGGAGCTCGCCCGGATGCCAGAACTACGGCGGCTCCGGCGGCGGCTACTCCCCGTTCCCGAGACCCTCGTGGCAGACCGGGCTCGGGGTATCGGCGAACCAAACGCAACGCGGAGTACCGGACGTGTCGGCGAACGCGGGAGACGGGTTCGCGGTAGAATTCCGGGGGAGCGGCGCGGAGACGGCCGGCGGGACCAGCGTCGCCACACCGCTCTGGGGCGGTTTCGCAGCGATCGCGGACCAGGCCGCCGGCCATGACCTAGGTTTCTTGGATCCAGCCCTCTACGCCATCCTTCGGAGCCCGGACTACTTGCACGACTTCCACGACATCAACAGCGGTTCGAACGGGTACTCGGCCGCCCCGGGGTGGGACCCCGTGACGGGGATCGGCACCCCGAACGTCGGTTCCCTGGTCCCCGATCTGGAGAGCGGATCTCCCTCGGCCCCGGCGATCATCCCGCGTTTGTCGGCGAGCCCGATGACCGGACTACCCCCCTTGACGGTGACCTTCAACACCACGGTCGTCGGCGGCATCGGGCCGTACGGACCCGAGGACGTCAACTTCGGCGACGGAAACTCCAGCCTAGAGACGGGGCCCACGATCCAGCACACGTACGAATCCGCCGGTGTGTTCAACGCCAGCGTGGTCGTCTTCGACGCGTCGGGGAACTCGAGCCAATCGTATCCGATCGCCATCGTGGTCGGTGGGGGCGGCTTGCTCTCCGTTCAGTTGGCGGTCAGCAACACACGTCCGGGGGTCGGTACCCCCGTGACCTTCACCACCGAGGTCACCGGGGGCGTGGGCCCGTACACAACCCAGGTTTGGTTTGGGGACGGGTTGTACTCGATCCCCGGTCCCCTCAGCAATTTCACTCACGAGTTCTCCCAGAGCGGCGGCTACTGCGCGGTCGCCATTGTCGAGGACTCGTCGTTCCCGGCGAACGCGGGGGGCGGCTCCCTGCCGGTCTCCCTCGGAGTGGGCGGGGCCGCACCTCCCCGATGTTACCCCGGTCCACCGATCGACATTCACTTCCACGCCAACGCCACTGCCGCCGATCTCTCTGGAGATCTCGGATTCACCTGGAACGCCACGGGAGGTCTCGGAGCCATCAGTACCACGCTCCTCACGAACGACTCGTATGCGGATCTCTGCCAATGTGGGATCTTCCGGACCGCGGGAAATCACACCGTGACCATCCTCGCGAACGACACCGTCGGGGACACCGCCTCGTTCTCCGAAAATGTGACCCTGTACCCGGCCCTCGCGGCCTCGTTCACGAGCTCGGGGCTCATCGGACCCGCCCCGTGGACCGTGTCGTTCGAGATTGCCGACGTCTCGGGAGGGTTCGAAGTGAACTCGGCGCTCACGAACTGGAGCTTCGGTGCCGACCACTGGGTCACCGCCCCGAACGTGACCCGGGTCTTCTCGACGCCCGGCGACTACGTGGTGACCGGCTGGCTCTCGGATCGAGGGGAAGGGAATGTGAGCGAATCGTTCGTGGTCGTTGTCACCGCCCCGGGCGAACCCACGGGCCCGCTGCTGGCGGCCACGGTCAACTCCAGCACCGATGTGCCGATCGGTTCGGAGGTCCAGTTCCGCGCCGTCCCGTCGTACCTGCCCGTGGGAACAACCATCCGATGGAACTTCAGCGGGGGGCTCTCGGCGTTCGGGAAGGAGACGAATGAGTCCTTCACGACGGATTCGTGCGCGCCGGATATCGAACCCTGCCAGTTGAACGTGAGCCTCTCTCTCCTCGGAAGCTCCGAGGTCTGGACCGTCACCACGTTCGTACTAACGTCGTTCCTCGGGGCGATCGGGAGCGCGGTGACGCTCGAAAGTTTCCTCTCCCCCCAGTTCGGGACCACTCCGCTCGTGGTACAAGGATCGGTGGACGCGAGCGGGGTACCCGGATTGAATGCCACCTGGGAGTTCGGCGACCATCGCAATGCGACCGGGCTCGACGTGCGTCACGTCTACCTCGATCCTGGGAACTACACCGCGGTTGTGACCATCGGGGACGCGGGCGGGGATGCGTTGGTCCGCACCTACGCGCTGCAGGTGACCGGCGCCTCGATCGCGCCGCTCACCATCGACAACCTGACGGCCGACGGACCGGCCGTTGGAGACGACATCGTGCCGTACTTCGCGACGTTCAATGCCACCGTGTACGGGGGAGCGCCCCCGTACACGTTCGATTGGAGTTTCGGGAATGGGACGGTCAGTTCGTTCCCGTCAGTCTCCGAGGAGCTCTCCCGTCCCGGAAACTATTCGGCCAACGTCACCGTGACCGACTCCGGGGGCGAGACGGCCTCGGCGACGATCACGGCGTTCGGGTACGATCAGACCCTCGTGCGGCTTGACCCGTCCGCGCCTTCGTCGTCAGTACTTCCGGATCAATCGGTCGTGATCCCGCTCGCGGTCGTTGCCGAATGCACCGGTCAGAGCGTACCCGATTGCTCCGACGGCTCGGTCCCCTTGTCGTACCAACTCGGAGGCAGTGTGTGGCTCGGGGCCGGGACGGGGTCGACCCATGGGACGATTCCCGCGGCGGCGACGGGGCAGACGTTGGCGACCCTCCAGTTCCCCGGCAATGGTACCTGGCCCGTTTTCTTCGGAGCGACGGGCTGGAACTACTCCGGGGTGGCGGAGATCAATATCACCGTCGGTTCGGGCCCGGCCCCGACCGGAGCGGGTTCGGGCAACCCGCTCGTGGTGCTGGGTCTCGGATTGGCCGTCGGGATCGCCGGCGCGGTGGCGGTGGCCGTCATCGAGTCGAGGCGGCGGAGCCGAGCGAGCGCGTCTACCCCTTCACCACGCCCAGGGGACGGAGGCGCGCCACCCGGCGCGTGAGCCCGGCGCCTTCGGCGACGCGCACCACCTCTTCGACGTCCTTGTAGGCTCCGGGAGCCTCTTGGGTGACGCCCTCGCGCGTCGCGGACTTGATCATGATCCCCTTCTCGTGGAGTGCTTGCACGACGTCCCCGAACCGGAACTGCCGCTCGGCGGCATGTCGCGAGAGCACGCGCCCGGCGCCGTGGCACGAGGAACCGAACGAGCGCTCCATCGAAGTGGGTAGGCCCGCCAGGACGTAGCTCGCGGTACCCATGTCGCCGGGGATCAGCACCGGTTGGCCGACGGCGCGGTAGATCGACGCGACCTCCGCGTGGCCGGCCGGGAACGCACGGGTCGCGCCCTTCCGGTGCACGAGGACCCGAACCTCGGAGCCTTCGACCCGATGGGTCTCTTCCTTGGCCATGTTGTGGGCCACGTCGTACACGATCTCGATCTGCTCGCCGGCGTTCGAGCCCAGCACTCCGGTGAATCCCCGGCGAACGCCCTCGGTGATGAGCTGGCGGTTCGCCCAGGCGAAGTTCGCCCCGGCGGCCATCGCGTGGAGGTACGTCTGGCCCTCCGCCGAGGCGATCGGCGCGCAGGAGAGTTGTCGGTCGACGAGCTGCGTCCCTTCGCTCTGCAGCCGCCGGTCCATCTGCTGGATGAAGTCGGTGGCGATCTGGTGGCCGAGACCCCGGGAGCCGGTGTGCAACATGACCGCGACCCGCCCCTCGAGGAGTCCGTAGGCGGTCGCGATCGTCGGATCGAGGATCTTGTCGATCACCTGAATCTCTAGAAAGTGATTGCCGCTTCCGAGCGTTCCGAGTTGGCGCTGCCCGCGCTTACGCGCCGATTCGCTCACCCCGGACGATTCCGCGGTCGCCAAGCAGCCCTCCTCTTCCTGGACGAGCAGATCCTGCGGTCGTCCGTGCCCCGCCCCCACCGCCCATGCGGCGCCGCGGCTGAGCACCTCATCCATCATCGACGGGGTCAGAGAGAGGCCCCCCTTCGCCCCCACGCCGCTCGGCACCTCCTTGAACAGGGCGTCGACGAGCTCCTTCAGCCGGGGGCGGATCTCCGCCTCGGTCCACGGGGTCCGCAGGAGTCGGACGCCACAGTTGATGTCGTACCCGATCCCGCCGGGAGAGACGACCCCTTCGGCGAGGTCGAAGGCGGCGACCCCCCCGACGGGGAAGCCGTACCCAAAGTGAATGTCCGGCATCGCCAGCGAGGCGACGCGGATCCCGGGGAGCGTCGCCACATTGGCGATCTGGCCCAGCGAGGGGTCGGTGGCGATGTTGCCGAGGAGGCGCTGGCTCGAGAACAGTTGGCCGGGGACTCGCATCCCCGGAACTTGACCGATCGGGAGCTCCCACCGGTACTCGTCGAGAGGCGTGAGTTGCACAGTACTCGACGACACGAGGGCGGGGACGGACAGCGGCTTAAATCACCTCCCGACGGCGAGCGACGAGAGTCGCCCCACCGAACTCGCGACGTCGAGCGCCGCCCAGGCTCCTGCTTCGGCTCCGGCGAAAGCGGCTAAAGTGAACCCCGGTTCCGGTCGGTCATGGTCTGGATCGATCGCGTCCCGTTCCCGGCCGTCGTTGGGGCGCTGGCCGCCGGACTGGCCCTCGGGATCTGGCTGTCGCGACTTTGGCTCGGCCTCCCGGGGTTGGTCGTGAGCCCCCTCGTTGTCGGAATCCTCACGGTCCTCTATCTCCGCGATTACCTGCGGCGTCCGGGACCCGTTGCCGTCCCGGCGAAGCGACGCGCCTCACCGGCGCCGGGGCCGGCATCGCCCGTGGACCTTCCTCCGGAACCACGTCGGATCCAGTCGGAGCCCGTCGAGCCGATCCCGGACGACCTTTCCGACGAGGAGGATCCGGTCCTCGAGGCCGACCGGATCGAGTCGAACGGTCGGTCCCCTTCGAATGACAACGCCCCGGCCCCCCCGGGATCGCCGCCTTCAGATGGGTAGGATCCGGAGCAGCACATCGCTGGCCCGGGCCGTCTCTCCGGCTCGCGCTGCCACTCCTTGGACGCGGCCGGCCACCGGCGCCGTGAGTTCGTTCCGCATCTTCATCGCTTCGAGGACGAGGAGGATGTCTCCTGCGGCGACCACCTGCCCCTCGGTGACGCGTACCTCGAGCACCTTCCCCGGCATCGGCGGTCGGATGGCGACGCCGGGGCCGGTGTCGGAGGACGCCGCGGACGGGCGTGCGGCCGAAGAAGCCGGGACCGGAGCGGACGCCGGAGCGCTGGAGGGGGGCGAGCTCCGGCCCGTCTCGGTTCGAGAGGTCACCACCGCACGGATCGTCTCTCCGTTGACACTGAATCGCCGACCGGGTCGGAGCGCTCCCTCCGACCAATCGTCGACCGCCGCCGGCTCGCCCGCGATCTCGAGCTCGATCCGGTCGGCCGTCTGACCGACGATCTTGAACGGGTGCGTCGCCTCGCCGAGCCGCACCGTGCCGAGGTCGAGGTCGACCTCGACCTCGGTCGGCTTACCGTCCAGTTCGAGCACGATGCGCATCGACCCACCTCCGGTTCTGGGAGAGGGACGAGCGTCCGGCGTGAGCCCAGACGTTCACGCCGCCGCCGGCCGATGGCAGGGGGGCGATCGGAGCGGGGGCGGGCGCGGGGGTTCGCATCGCGGCGACGATCCCGACAGCGGCCGCCGTAAGATGCTCGGGGGTGAGACCCCGGTCGAGGGCGGCTCGGTAGCTCTTGAACACGGCCGGGAAGAGGGCGTAGCTCAGGGCTTCGGCGGTGTCCGCGGCCGGCACGAACGAGCGCACTTCTTGGAGCGCCTTCGTAAGCTCCGGAGCGAGCTGGTCCGCGGGCCGTCCTTGGATCGGAGACGCGCCGTGGAGGACCTTCTCCCGAAGCTCCGCGTCGATCGGGGCCGGGGGGGTCCCGTACATCCCCTTCACGTAATCCTGCACTTCGCGGGTGATCTGACGGTACCGGCCCCCGGTGAGGACGTTAATCACCGATTGGATCCCGACGATCTGGCTCGTCGGAGTGACGAGCGGAGGGTACCCGAGGTCTGCCCGGACCCGGGGGATCTCCTCGAGAACTTCCCCGAGGCGCTGGAGCGAGTCCTGGTCCTTGAGCTGGGAGAGGAGGTTCGAAAGCATCCCCCCCGGCACCTGGTGGATCAGGATCGTCGGGTCCGTCTGCAACGAGCGGGTGTCGAGCAGCGGCTTGTAATGCTCCATCACGCCCCGGAAATATTCGGCGAGCTCCGCGAGCGCCTCGATGTCGAGGCCGGTCGCGTCCGGCGTGCCCTCGAGCGCCCCCACCAGCGTCTCCGTCGGAGGTTGGGACGCCCCCCCGGCGAACGGCGAGAGCGCGCTATCGATCGCCGTCGCCCCTGCGGCGGTGACGGCGAGGCATGTCAACGTCGAGAGCCCGCTCGAGGAGTGGGTGTGGACCGTGACGGGAAGACCGACCTCCTTCACCAGCGCCCGGACCAGTTCGCCCCCTTCCCGGGGCGGCATGAACCCGGCCATGTCCTTCACGCACAGCTCGTCGGCGCCCATGGCGGCGAGCTGGCGGCCGAGCTCGACGAACGCTGGGAGGGTGTGGACCGGGGACTGGGTGTAGCAGATCGTCCCTTGCGCGACGGCCCCGCTCTTGCGGACGGCCTTCAGGGCGACCTCCATGTTCTTCGGATCGTTCAGCGCGTCGAAGACCCGGAAGACCCCGATCCCATCGCGGGCCGCTTTGGCGACGAACGCCTCGACCATGTCGTCGGCGTAGTGCCGGTAGCCGACGAGGTTCTGGCCCCGCAGGAGCATCTGGAGGGGCGTGTTCGGCATCACGCGTTTCAGCGCCCGGAGCCGCTCCCACGGATCCTCCCGGAGGAACCGCAAGCAGACGTCATACGTCGCGCCGCCCCACGCTTCGATCGAGTGGTAACCGATCTGGTCGAGCCGCTCGGCCGCGGGCAGCATGTGCTTCGTGCGCATCCGGGTGGCGATGAGCGACTGGTGCCCGTCCCGGAGGACCGTCTCGGTGATCCCGACCACGCCGACCTCTCTCCCTCAGAGCGGGATGTTCCCGTGCTTGCGGGGCGGTCGCTCTTCACGTTTGGAGCTGTAGAAGTGGAGCGCCTCGATCAGGCGCTCGCGGGTCACGGCCGGGTCGATGACGTCGTCGAGGTACCCCCGCTCAGCGGCGAGGTACGGGTTGAGGAACTCCTGCTGGTACTTCGTGACGAGCTCCTTCCGCCGCGCTGCGCGCTCCGCGGGATCGCCGCTCTCCAGCTCCTTGCGGAAGAGGATATTGACCGCGCCCTCGGCCCCCATGACCGCGATCTCGGCCGTCGGCCACGCGACGTTGAAGTCGCCCCCGATGTGCTTGGAACACATCACGTCGTACGCCCCACCGTACGCCTTGCGGAGGATGACCGTGAGCTTGGGGACGGTCGCCTCGGAGTACGCGTAGAGCAACTTCGCACCGTGCCGGATGATGCCGCCGTACTCCTGGGCCGTCCCCGGGAGGAACCCCGGGACGTCCACGAACGTGACGAGCGGCAGGTTGAACGCGTCGCAGAAGCGGACGAAGCGGGCGCCCTTGGTCGACGCCGAAATGTCGAGGGTGCCGGCGAGATGGAGCGGCTGGTTGGCGACCACGCCGACGCTGGCACCGGCGAGCCGGGCGAATCCGACCAAGAGATTGCCGGCCCATCCTTGGTGGACCTCCAGGAACGAGTCGACGTCGAGCACGCGGTGCAGCACCTCGTGGACGTCGTAGGGGATGTTCGCGTTCTCCGGAACGACCTTCGCGAGCTCCTCGGCCGCCCCCGGTCGGGGGGCGCGGTCCGGGGCGACGGGCGGGTCCTCGAGGTTGTTGAGCGGGAAGTACCCGAGCAGGCGCCGGGCGAGGGCGAGCGCCTCCGCGTCGGTGGCGACGGCGAACTGGGAGACGCCGCTGATGGTGCCGTGGGTCTCCGCGCCGCCGAGCGCATCCATCGTCACGGTCTCTCCGGTGACCGCCTGGATCACCTCGGGTCCGGTGATGAACATGTGGGCCTGCCCCCGGACCATGATGATGAAATCCGTGATCGCCGGGGAGTAGACGGCGCCTCCGGCACACGGCCCGAGGATGACGGAGATCTGGGGCACGACCCCGGAGAGCTGGACGTTGCGGTGGAACACCTCGCCGTACCCGCCGAGGCTCATGACCCCCTCTTGGATCCGGGCGCCGCCGGAGTCGTTGAGGCCGACGATCGGGACACCGGCCTGGCGGGCGGCCTCCATCCCCTTCACGATCTTCTCGGCGTGCGCCTCGCCGAGGGCTCCGCCGAACACGGTGGCGTCCTGGGCGAAGCCGACGACCGGCCGGCCGTCGACCCGTCCGAAACCGGTCACGACCCCGTCGCCCGGGATCTTCCGGTCGGCGAGGCCGAACGCCGTGGCGCGATGCGTGACGTACGGCCCGATCTCGACAAGGGATCCCGGATCGAAGAACGTGGTCAGACGCTCGCGGGCGGTCATCTTGCCGGCGGCCCGCAGCTTCGCGAGTCGCTCGGCGCCCCCGCCTTGTTCGGTCTGCGCCTTGCGCTCTCGCCAGGTGTCGTAGGCGTCCGTCATGGGGCCGCCTCGACCTCGATCTGTCCGGCGAGGACCGAGCGGACGCCGCTCGGCGTGTCGAGCATGAGTGAGCCGTCCTCTCCGAGGTCCTTGATGCGTCCCATGGGAAGTCCATCGACGAGAACGGGGCGTCCCCGGCCGAACAGCAGCGCTCGGGTCGCGCCGAGGGCCCGGGCCACCGACGCGGGGTCGGTCCACCCGGAGAACGAACCGAGGATCCGCTCGACGACCGCATCCTCGACGACGGTCAGCGTCGGGGTCGGCGTGACAAAATCCGCCAAGAACCCGACCCGCCGGGAGTATTCGGCCGGGAAGAGCGACGGATCGCCGGCGACGTTCACACCGATCCCGATCACGGAACGGACCCCCCGGGAGCCCTCGACCCGGTCCAGGATGACCCCGCCAATCTTCTGCCAGTGGCTCGGGCCCGCGACGACGATGTCGTTCGGCCACTTCAGATGGGCCGGCACCCGCCAGCGGCTGCGCACCAGGTCCACCACGACGCCGCCGACGAGAACGGAGAGCGCCGGACCGGCCGCCGAGAACTCGGGGCCGAGGAGGCTCACGTACAGGCCGCCGGGCGGCGACGACCACGAGTGATCGAGGCGGCCCCGTCCGGCCGTCTGCTCCGCGGCGACGTAGTACGTTCCGGGGGCGACCCCGAGGCGGGCCTGGGCCTTCGCGTGCTCCTGGGTCGATGGGATCTGGTCGAATGCGATCCGCTCGGTCACGTCGATGTTCCCGGGGGGAGCGAACCGTCGGCGGTCAAAGCGCTTGCCGCGCGGCGGTACGCTCCCCCGAGGGGGGGTCGGCGACCCCGGCTCAGATCTCGCGGAGCCGTCGGGTCATCTTGACCACGGCGCGCACGGCGTTCGCGGCGTTCTCGATCCGGTCCTGGGCCTGCAGGCGGGTCTCCCCCGGGCCCGAGATGCCGAGGCCCACGGGCTTGCCGTACTCCACGGAGAGGTCGATCAGCTTCCGCGCCGCCTGGTTCATCACGACGTCGTCGTGCCCGGTCTCGCCTTCGATCACGGCACCGACGGCGACGACCGCGTCGACGTCCTTGCGCTGCAAGAGGCGCTGGACCATGAGCGGCATGTCGTAGACGCCGGGGGTCTTGACGACCAGGCCGACGGTCGCGCCGAGGAACTCGGCCTCTTCCCGGGCCCGCTCGAGCATCATCTGGGTGATGTCGTAATTGTACTCGCTTCCGACCAGCGCCAGCCGCACCGTGCCCGTTTCTGCTTTTGCCATGATCTTCCCTGCGTTGTTCTCGAAAGAACCGTCAATGCTCCGCACGCGCCGGACCCGCGTCCCGCCGGCCCTGTCGCAGCCCCTGGCCGGCCCGTCGGGTGAGGTCCTGCGGTCGGAACAACATCGAGTAGGCGTTCAACGCGTGCTCCGAGGCGCGCCGCTGGGC
The DNA here is from genome assembly GCA_022750455.1 of Thermoplasmata archaeon. Taxonomy (GTDB): domain Archaea; phylum Thermoplasmatota; class Thermoplasmata; order Lutacidiplasmatales; family UBA184; genus JAKIVR01. Next base: position 20,709 of record JAKIVR010000028.1, read on the forward strand.
GAGGTCGGCGAGGTCGCGCGGCGTCGTCGCCTCGTCCTCGAAGACGAAGCACTCCAAGATCGGCTTCGACTCGAGCACGCCGACCTGGATGAGCCCCGTCGACGCCTCGTGGGCGCACGTCTTGTCGTACGCCGCCTTCCCCGGCATCCCGAGCGCGAGGCAGAGGTCGACCTGCTCGTCCCGGAACATCTGCCGGCACGCGACCGGGAGGTCCTTGATGCCGGGGACGGTCCGGCGGCGGATCACGAAGCCCGTCCCGGCTCCCTTCAACGTCGAGACCGCGGCGCCCGCCATGTCGGCGCGGGCGAACGTCGTGTCGATCACCCCGATCCGCTTCACAGGCCGGGCGGCGGGAGTTTCTTCCCGCGTTCGAGGATCCGCTCCACCAGTCGGCGCGTGGCGAGCTCGTCGTGGGGGTAGGCGGTGAGGCGCTGGACCCGGGCCGGGACGCCCCGGCGGGCGCACTCCGCCTCCACCTCCTTCTCGTTCCACTTCTGATCGAATCCGAGGGCGATGACGTCCGGGCGCACGTCCACGACCGTCTCGTAGATGTCGGTCGTCGAGCCGAGGATCGCCCGGTCGACCGGCTTCAGGGCGCCGACCATCTCCCGGCGGATCGCCTCGGGGACGTACGGTTCGTGCTTGAGGCGCCGGGCCGTCTGGTCCCGGGCGACGACGACGACCAGCTCGTCGCCGAGCTGGCGCGCCTCCTCCAGGAAGTACACATGTCCGGGGTGCAGGATGTCGAAGACGCCGGTCGCCATCACGCGGACCATGCGCGGTACGCCTCGAGCAGGCGGGGGCCGTCGAGGAAGAGCCAGCCGTGATCCGCTGCGTACTCTCGGGCGGCGCCGGAGGAACGAGCCCCTCCGGAGTCCCCGAGCATCTCGCAGACGGTCACCGACTCCGAGAGTCCCGCCATGCGGGCGAGCGAGACGGCGAGCTCCGTATGACCTTTCCGTTCGGCGAGGAGACGAGGCGCCGCGTAGAGGAGCGGGACGTGTCCGGGGGAGGAGAATTCGGAGGCGAACCGGGCCCTCAGGGTCGGTGTGTCCAGACCCGGCGCGGCCCGCGCGAGCTCCCCGAGCGCCCGGATCGTCGCGGCCCGGTCGTTGTCCGGGATCCCGGTGAAGTTCGTCCGGTGGTTGACGGGGATGCCGAAGGCGCTTCGACGGTCATACTTCAGCTCCACCCGCGCAAGCTCCCCGAGGATCGGGTAGTCGGTCGCGCCCGCCTGGAGCAGCTCCTCCAAGAACGGGAGGCCGAGCCGCTCGCGCAGTTCGGCGGAGATCGCCGTGCAGATCAATCCGCCCGCGTCGTGGCGGAGAAGTCGAACGAGCTCGGGGGTCGCTCGCTCGGAGAGGATCAACATGTCCGTCTCGCCCTCCCGGTCCGGGGCGTCGAAGACGAGCACCGGCTCGCCCCGGTCTAGCGCTTGCCCGGCGAGATGGATGTCGGCGTCGACCTCTCGGCGGATCGGGGGGGCCATCACGAAGGAGAACGAGATTTCGGGAGCTAATAAGGAGTGAGTAATTACTCATAATAGAGTAGATGGGTCCGAACGAAGGAGAATCGCAATCTAGAGTTACAGCAAGCCCAAACGATCCCCCCCGCTCGGCCTCACGACTTGTGAGGCGTTCTTAGGAGGTGATCCATCTGCAGGTTCCCCTACAGATACCTTGTTACGACTTAGTCCCCCTTGCTGAACCGAAGTTCGAGCGGCCCAAGATAGGCCACCCTCACTCCGACCCAACTCGGATGACTTGACGGGCGGTGTGTGCAAAGAGCAGGGGCACATTCACCGCGGGATGTTGACCCGCGATTACTACGGAATCCATTTTCATGAGGACGAGTTACAGCCCTCAATCCAGACTACGATGGGGTTTCAGGATTGCCTTCCCCTTTCGGGGTCGGATCCCATTGTCCCCACCTTTGTAGCGCGCGTGTAGCCCGGGAGATTCGGGGCATACGGACCTACCGTAGACCTCTCCTTCCTCCACTTTAGCAGTGGCGATCCCCCCAGTGTGCCCTCAGGCTCGCGCCTGAAGTTGCGACTGAAGGCGAGGGTCTCGTTCGTTATCTGACTTAACAGAACGCCTTACGGTACGAACTGACGA